>JABURQ010000068.1 GCA_014762625.1 Planctomycetaceae bacterium
ACGTCAGTGAAAAACCAGCCGAAACGGCCTCAGCCACGATAATCCGAGAAGAACCGGTTTGAAAGGGGCCGAGTTTGCACGCATAGGTGAAAATCACCTGTGCTAGTTGCGCGAATTGTGAAAACTGCGTCGGGCGATGAAACCGACGCGGGTTTAAATCAAACATTAAGAGTTGCTGACATCAGAGAAGGCTCAACGTTAGGCGGCGTAATACCCTGGATTCAGGCTCTCTCTGTTGGCCCCAGTGACAACTGGGGCGACAGGGAGGCTATCTTTTAGATATTGGAAGGAGTGGAGAAGCAAATGACCGATACGAGGCAAATCGTTTTCGCTGAATGCTCACTGTTATAGGCCCTCAGCGATTTTAAATTGAGTCGGCTGTGTCTCATTTTCAGTTACCCTTGTCGGAACATCCTTCCGTCTTCCATCTCGTAAATCGTATCAAAAACATCGAGGGCACGATGATCGTGTGTGACGACGATGACTCCCGCCCCTCGCTCGTGTGCCACTTGAGCGAACAGTTCCATCACTTGCCGACCTCGGTGACTATCGAGTGCTGCGGTTGGTTCGTCAGCCAAGATCACGCTGGGACGATTGGCAAGCGCACGAGCGACGGCGACCCTCTGTTGCTGCCCACCAGAGAGCATCGACGGCAGATTGTCAGCCCGATCTCCGATTCCGAGGTCATCCAGAAGTTCCCGTGCCCGCCTGCGGGCTGTACCGGAAGTCTCACCATTAAGTTCGAGAGCAATCTGTACATTTTCGATGGCCGACAAAAAAGGAATCAGATTCGACTTCTGAAAGATGAATCCGATGTGACGGCGACGGAAAGAGCGAAGATTAGTGCGAGCCTGAGGACCGTCGAGCGTCAACTGCCCGCCAATGAAGACCTGACCGAAAGTCGGTGGATTAATGAGACCAACTGCCGTGAGAAAGGTTGATTTACCCGATCCGCTGGGACCAAGCAGAGCTACGACTTCCCCGTGCTGAACTTGCATCGAAGCGTCCTGCATAGCAACAACCTCTGTGTTGCCAGTGCCATACACCTTCGTCAAATCGTGTGTCTCGATGGCAAACGATTTTTTCATGTTTTTAATCGCTAAGACAGGGCTTCGTTGGGAGAGACTCGCATCGCTTTCCAGATCCCCAAGAAGCTCGATGCAACGGAAATAACAAGAACAATGAACGCCAGTTGAGACAGATCGACTTGCGTCAGAATCACTCGACGAGGAAACATCGGAAAGACTTTTTGGCCGATCAAGTAGGCGATTCCGAAGCCGAGTACACCCAAGACAAGGGCTTGCTGCATGATCATACCCAAGATGACCGTGTTTGGAGCACCAATCAGCTTCAGCAGTGCGATGGAATGGATCTTGTCCAGCGTCAAAGTGTAAAGAATCAACGCCATGATGATCGCAGCGATGACCGTCAGCAGGATGCGAAAAAGGCCTATCTGTCGACGAATTTTCTCGACCGAACCTTTAAGGAGCAATTCCCGTTGCCCCTTTTGCGTAAAGACGGAGACATCCCCCCACCCAGAAATGATGTCAGCCACCTGATTAGGGTCGGTTCCCGGAGAGACCGACACCATAACGGCACTCAGTTGCGGGCGAGCGATGGCGGGAAGCTCACCAGACGGCTTCACTGCTTGTTCGAGCAACGGTGGTTGCTTTAATCCCATCTCGCTTCGTTCGCCACGAGCCTCTCGTGACGCCCGTTCCAATCGAACGGCTTCGCCAGGTGTGTCGAACTGAATCGCCTGTGCGTCGGTGACTGTGAAAAAACCAATTCCATCACCATTGGAACTAATCATGCTCGTAGTAATCCCAACAACCGTGTAGGTTTCCTTGCCGAGTTCGACAGTTTCACCGAGGCGAAAACCGAGCGATTTATCGGCTATCATCTCGAAATGGTTCTGCGCCAATGGTCGTCCAGCAATCAGCGGTATCCATTCCCCCTTGTCCGTGGGCCAACTGAGTCCTAACACGGCGATCCGTAACGGCTTTCCTTCGCGTTCCCGTTGAATCGTGTGGTAGACGAATTCTCTTGCCGATTGAACGCTGGGGACGGCCAACGCACGATGGACGAGGTTCGGTGGTACACGGGAAACTTCGGCGAAAGGGCCTCTGGTATTGCGTTGGATGATCCACAAATCGGCTCCCACCCGGTCGATGAGCAGCGTAGCATCCTCCACAATACCCCGGTAGATGCCTCCCATGCCCATGACCACCATCAACAGCATCCCTACACCGAGCGTCGTCAGAGCGAATCTTCCCAGATTGTGTCGAATGTCTTTGGAAGCGAGGTTCATGGCATCACGATCCTCTGGTCTTCGCTCAAACTGTTACTCGGATCGGAGGGGATCACAACAGTTTCTCCCGACTTTAGCCCCTCAATGACTTCAATCATCCCTGGGCTTCGTAGACCGAATGCGAGCGGCCTCCATTCTGCGTGACCGTCCCGCTCTACAAAGACACCGGAACGATCATCTCGCCTAACGACATACTTTGCCGGTAGCAAAACGACGGAACTTTTCCGATCTTTTTCGATGTAGACTTCCGCGCGCTGTCCCACCGCCCAGTTCTTGGGCAGTTCGAGAACCCGCACGTCCACAATGAACTCACGAGTTTCTCGATCAGCCTCTCGCCCCAAGCGCACAACATTGCCCGGATAAGAGCGCCCCGGTTCGGAACGAAACACAACTCGTGCAGGCTGCTCTACCTTGAGCTTGGATATCTCGGTTTCGTCCACCCACGCACTGATCCAGAGTGTCTCCGTAGAGATCAACGTCAGGATCGAACTTCCGGGTACGACAACATCGCCCGGATCACGCTGGCGCCTAACGATCAGGCCATCGAACGGAGCATTGATCTCAGTGTCGGCCAGCCTTGCCCGATGATACTCCAACGTCTTTTCGGCAGCGATCAACTCCTTCTGTCCTTCCGTAATCGCAGCTTCGGCACGGGATATATCCGCCTGCGCCACCGAAAGCAGTTCCACCGCCTTGTCAAGTTCCTCCTTTGTGGCGACGTTGCGTTCATGGAGGGCTTGAATCCTTGCATGACTCGTTTTCGCTTGAGCGAAGACTGCCGCCGTCCGATCCTTGTCCGTTTTTAACCTGTCGATTGCTGCCTGAGCCGCTTCTCGATTGGCCTGTGCGATGGCAACCTGCTGCCTGAGTTCTTCGTCATCGAGGCGCACAAGCAACTGGCCCTTATTCACTCGGTCTCCTTGATCGACGGACACTTCTTCGATTCGCCCAGAAATCTTCGAACTAACAGTCGCCTTAACACGCGCTTCCAAAGTTCCGGTCCCCATGACTTCAGCGACGATCTCGCCCTGCTCGATTAGATGCTGTGTGACCGTGACCGGTGCAAACCGAACCCAGTAAACGACGCCGACGATCACCGCCACAATCAAGGCAACTTTCAGTGTTCGCCAAACCCAACGTCTCGCTCCGTCCCATGGTTTGCTCATCAATCTGCTCCGTTTTCCGCTTCGCATTTATTTCTGTGACAGCAGAATCGTCAACAACAACGACGAGTCTTCAACCGCCCGAACCGAGTGTGGCTCGTTGGCATTGAGATAAAGTAACTGACCGGGATGCATTTCAAGCTCGTTTCCCATGGTGGAAAAGGCGATCTGTCGTTCGATACAGTGAATCGTGATCGGGCCGGGGGCGGTATGTGTGGCGATCTCTCTGCCTGCCGGAAGAACAAGGCGGATGATTTCCGTTTCGTCCGTCTTCGCCAGCGTTTGGGTCTTTTGATCACGCAATGTAGCCCCCAGAGGTTGGACGTCAATAATCGTACCCGGTTGTGCATGTTTGAGGGCCATCAATCTGTTCTCCAATTAAAGAGTCGTGTTTCCGATTTACTCTAATGAGTCGGTGGCTTCATTCCGATGGCATTCAATCGCGCTGTGAAGGGCTGACAAAACCGATTCCATATTGAGGCTTTGCTCCCGACATGCGAACTCCAATGATTTTCCGCCGCAGGAGCAATCGATCTCCAACTCTTGAAACACCGTCTGCGTTTCCGGGTGATCGATGATCCAATCTGGCACAGATGTTTCCAGTGAGCAATTCGTCATCTTTCCGCTTTCTTCTGAATCGAGTCCCCAGCCTTCCGCCCCACCGCAAACAGGACACGGTCACGAACGTCATCTACAATTGACTCATCTGTGACTGTCTTTATTGCCGACGTTTGTTCTCGAAGTTCTACTTCCGAGCAGCTTTGAGCACAAGCCAGAGTGGACACGCATCGACAGCATCACCGTTTTGGCACTCTTTCAGATGGTTTCAGCGGAAAAGAAATGATCAGTCCCGCGGCTCTATCATCATTGCTCGAACGCCGCGAGGCATGACAGCTCAAACACGTTGCCGACAATCGAATTTTTCCCGCAAAGTGAAACTCATTACCGATGACGGATTCATATTCAGGTTTGCCGGACTTGAGAACGCGAACCGCTTCTTTTTCGAAGTCTGACTGGGGTTTGTTGTCGATGTTCATGGCTTCCAGGTCGACAGCGATCCAGCGAAGACTGATTTCGTGACTGCGTTTCAGCTCGCTGAAGACATCCTCCAGTGAACGCGAGGGAATCTTTCTGCCTTCGTCCTCTCGAAAAAAGTCTCGGTGCATCACTTGCAACGTACCGTGAAATGTTTCATGAAGAATCCTCGCTCGCACTCGTGCCTTCTCGACCGAGATCGGGGTATTTGTGACAGTCGCAGACGGAACATTCTCGGAATCTTTTGACTGCACCTGCTGTTTCTGATCTTGTATTTCGGACTGGGCGATAAGGTTTCCACCAACTTCAACCGACAGTGTGAACGAACAAAACAGCAGCAATAATGTTGTTGCTCTCATAGGAGACTCTCTCGGTCAGGGCGAACGGCTAAAAGTCGCCGGGAAGTTGCGATTGAATATGAAGCCACGCTTCGCGGTCCGGCATCATCCACGCCTTATGCCGGGCAAACCACAACCCACCGGCTTGCATGATCTCTTCACGGACTGGATACACATAGCCACCAATCATCAAACCTTGGCTCCACCGATGCTCGCATTCGAGTCGCTCTAAATGTTGTGCCAGAGCCGCCTCGGCACATCGCTCAATATCCGTTGCGCTGCTGACGAAGACAAGACCCGGATCACACGCCAAAGCCCTTAAATGCTCGCAATATTCAAGTGAAAGACGGAGTTCACGAGTGTAGCGACGAACGAATTCGTGCCAGTCGATCACCCCGTTCTCATAGCTCGCTTGTAAACCGGGATCGGGGGCCAGTTCCGGTCTCCAAACATCACAATGATCGAGCCTTCTCTCAGAGTGTGCAGAGTTGGTCTCGATTGAAACGAGGAGGAAATCATTGCCGCTCAGCAAATCATCCGGTCGACATACTCGGACGCGAAATGATAAAGGACGGCCATTTGTACGCATAACTGTAGTATCTATCCGGTTCGGAAGTTGTGCCCGTTCCTTCACTCAATAGGTACAGTATAACTGATTGCACCGATTGGTTCGCCATCTTTCGCATCTTTGTAGTGCGGATGACACATGACACATTTCTTCATCACGACGGGAACTGGAGTTAAGGTCCGCAGGAAAGGCTTACCATCCATCGCCACGACTTGCTCGTACAACTCGGCCCCAGATTTGAGGCGTTCCAGTCCTGTCTTTTCAAACTTGTCTTTGGCGACATTAGCTGGATCATAAGGCTCACCGGTCGCGTCGATCAGACGCACCTTGTTGTCACCGGATTCAGAGATATTCTTGAACAAGAGAACTGCCGCGCTTCCCGCAGCGAAATCGGACTCGTCATGGACGTACTTGTCGGTGATCAAAACAATGGTCTGTTTGAAGATGTTGTCCAGAGAGTTGACAATCTTTCGAGCGCGTTTGATGGCGGCTTGGTCAGGCTTTTCTGCCTGTCGGCTCTTCGAAGATTTTGCAGGTTTATCCTCTGCTTTTGCTAATCTACTTTGCTGGCTCGGAGCGACAATCAATGCTGTGACAAAAGCCAGTGTCGATACAGAAATCAGAAGCTTCTTCATCATAACCCTCCTTTGAGCGCGTTTGGGTGAGATTCAATTACATGTCCGCAGTTTTGAATCGCCGTAATCATGAGGCTCTTTCTGTCGTATGCTCACGCACACAAGAATGACCACGATCTATCTATTCACGAGCAAACATGTATAATAGATATATCTTATGCATATTGCAGTGCAAACTGCCTGTGATGTCAAGTGTTTTCAATAGACTTCGTTCAGTTCTTCGCTATCTCGGACTGAATCATGGAGGAAATTGTGACTGGGAGTCTGCTCGATTGGGGTGGATAGGACTGGCGTGGCGGCTATGAATCGTGGGGCACTCGTGTTCCCGACACGAAATCCCCCCTTCCATTCGGCCTCCAACTGCTCCAGAAAGTGAATGATCGACAGGGCCATTGACATGTCGTCGAGCATTCGTGAGATCTGATATGCAAAGCGAGAAGAGATCTATGAATTCCGGCAACACAAAATGAAACGTCGGTCAAAGAATGGTGCTTTATCAGTCACATCAGAGAGAATTATACTACAATCACCTGTTATCCTGACATATTATCCCATCGAGACTTTTCGAGATCATACATGCAACTCACGACTCAAACGGACTATGCTCTACGGACTCTGATGTATTTGGCGACCCGCAGCCAACGCGCCACCGTTTCGGACGTAGCCTCCCTGTTCGATATTTCGATAAACCATGTCGCCAAAGTCGTGAACCTGCTGAGTCGCTACGGTTACCTCCGAAGCATCCGAGGCAGTGGTGGTGGCATCGAGTTAGCGAAACCTCCCGAGGAGATTCCCATTGGAGAAGTCATCGAACGCATGGAGGGGAATTTGCATCTATTGAGTTGCGTCGGTTCGGATGATTCCTGTGTCATCCATTCATTTTGTAAACTGAAGAACGTTCTGGCGGAAGCGGAACGAATTCAGAAGGAATACCTCAATAACGTCACATTGGCCGACGTCGTCCCATCGCGGCGACAATTGAGCAAGGTTGATACGTAATCTGAAGGAATTTTCAGATTTCTTGAGTTTGGTCCCTCGTCTGATTCTCGCGGGAAGATGTGGTACTACCTGATAGCCAAGTTTTGGGGCCCGAATACAGAGAGGGGCGGCTGATCGTTGCAAAAAACCACTAGGTGAAGGACACCTGGGTCTCGAAGCCGAAATGCATAACTGCATCCGGTGAAACACACCGACGCGCGCAACTGGATCTCAAAATGACCCTCAATTCCGCCCCTCATCGAAGGATTCACGCCTCACGATCTCCCGTAAAATATTACGGAATCAGTCACCTCCTCCCTCGACTTGTTCGATCTGGGCCACATTCGTCAGTGCCTCGCGGTGACGCTTACGAGCGCGCTGAACACGGGCTTCTAAACATTTCCTGGCTGTTTTACTCAACCCCGGCTGAGACGCCAACAACACCTGATAATGAACGTCAAGCCATGTAATCAGGACTTGTTCCACGGCCATTCTGCGGATTGGGGAGACCGACTCTCCGTGCAACTCCTCTCTCATCTCTTCCATCTGTCGCTTCAACCCTTCCCGTGCCATCACATTGTTTCCCACCGTGGCGTCCAGCAGTTGGCGAATCACCGATTGCGACAAATCCCCAAACGGTCGCCATAGATTCTCGTTCCCATCCATCATCAGTTTTAGCTGGCGGAGGGTTTCGTCGTCATCATTCTCGGCCTGTCGGATCAAGAGTCTCAGATCGGGATAGTTCATGACTCGTTTTCCTTTGTTACGTTGGCGGCGTCGCCAGATTCCGTCGTGACACTCTCGATACCCCCGATGTTCCCGCCAGCTTTCCAGCAGGAATCGGGCCTGACAATGATACTGTTCGATCTGGGCTTCGATATCGGCTGTCCGAATCGCTTCCTCGTTTGCCGACTCCTGATGAGCCTGCTGGGTCGCCTGGATAAGTTGTTTTTTTCGGTAGAGCAATGCGACATGCGGATCGGAGAGTGGTCCCACGTGTTTGCGAGAGACCTGATCGCCTTGGCGGATCGATCGGTAGTAATATCGAGGGGACGTTGAGAAGTTTTGTTCGGATTTCATGGAATTGTTCTACAGAGAGCGAAAAAGCTGGTAATCGGGAAGGCAAACTGTCAGTGGAGGAAAAGTCGGGCATCGTTCAGGCGGTCAGCGGAACCTGGAGTTCGGGAGTTAGAGTTTTCAACGGGACCACTTCGGGAGTCTCTTCGCTCTCCGGGGGTTGTTCTCGTAACAGGGCCTGGGCGTGAGCGTGAAGCATTGTGGCCACGGAACGCGGGGAAGACGGTTGTGAAAAGTGAACCTGGATTTCATCTAGATATTGAACCGCCGAGTAATCGGAATCTGAAGTTCGTAACAGAGCTTCCGCTCTCAGGAACTGCGCCATCGATTCCCGCTGTCGTCCAATGGCCGTGGTCAAGTCGTGTTGTTCCAGTCGGTGAGGGAGATAATCGAGCCAGGCCGGGATCGTGACGGGACCATTCTCGAAAGCCATCTTGCGCGCGTAGGCTTCTGCGGGAGCGGGACCAGTCAGTGACAGAACCGTGTCGTGAATGCGAAGGAGTTCACCTCAGTGATTTTCGCTTATCGATGTTGTCCAAAAACGGCACCGAACGGCATGTCCAGGAAACGGTCCAGAAGATTCGCGTGATTCTCACAGGCTGTCGATGGCGAGTCACTGATGATCTTTCCGCGTCTCGGCTACAGGCATTTCTCCGTGAGTTTCGGGAACAAGGGAAGAGTGCTCAGACCAGTAATCATTATCTGCGAGCCATCAAGCAGTTTTCCCGTTGGTTGGTCCGTGATCGCCGTCTGCGTGAAGATCCTCTCCAGCATATCTCTGCCGTCGATGTCAAAACCGATCGACGACATGACCGAAGAGCGATCAGCTCGGAAGAGTTCGCACGATTGGTCCAGGCAGCCCGGACAGGCAAACGAGTGGAAAGCATTTCGGGGCCAGACCGGGCCATGATGTATATCCTCTCCGCCTGGACCGGTTATCGGAAGAAAGAAATCGGAAGCCTCACCCCTCAAGCCTTTCAGTTGGAGGAGGAACCGTATTCCGTGACGGTGGAAGCCGCCTATAGTAAACGTCGTCAGAAAGATCAGCAGGTACTTCACTCGGATGTGGCCGAGTTATTGGAAGAATGGATGGCAGAGAAGGGCGATCTGAAGAAGTCGTCTCCGCTGTTCCCCGTGTCTGGCTCAATCCCCGGCGGGATCGAACGGAAAACCTCGAAGATGATGAGAGTCGATCTGGCAGCGGCACGGTCGGCCTGGTTGGAGGAGGCGGAAGACGAAGAAGAGCGAGCCAAACGCGAAGAGTCGGATTTCTTGAAGTACCGTGACTCCTCGGATCGGTATGCCGACTTCCACGCGAACCGACATACTTTTATCAGTAACTTGTCCAAGGCCAACGTCGCACCGAAGATTGCTCAGTCGCTCGCGCGTCACTCTGACATTCGACTCACGATGGGGACCTACACCCATCTCGATCTCGATGACCACACGATGGCGATCGGAGCTTTGCCAGCCCCCCCGAGTGCATCAAGTCCGGAGGTACAGAACCGGGGAGAAGAGTCTGACGATGACCCGACATCAGAAATGGTGCCCCATACGGTGCCCCAGGGTGCCCAAAATGGTGCCCGAGAGCTCCCATCAAAACCGCCACAGACTGCATCGGATTGCACTCCAGACGACGATGAGAGCGAGGGAGAGGGGCCAAAATTAGTTGGCGCAAGTGCTTGTGAGACAACGACAAACTGCACCGAATTGCATCAAGAAAAAACGCCCTGCACCAATATGCAGAGCGTTCAGGAAGCAGCACGCCCGGGAGGATTCGAACCTCCGACCTACGGATTAGAAGTCCGTTGCTCTATCCAGCTGAGCTACGGGCGCAAGTGTTTCAATATCAATGAGTGTGTGTCGTCCGGTCTCGGCTCGATGATGGGGCTTCACTGTTGTTCTGCTCTCTTGGTCCCTAGGACTGACACGAAGAGCCGCTTCCGGTTCAGGCCATTGACGGCAAGAATCAAGGCGTGAGTAATTCTACAGAGAAGAGACGTTTGCATAAAGCCCTCTACGAGCCCAAAACGCCACGAATCGACCGGTTCTTCCGGACACGGCGGTTTCAACAATAAGCACGCTTTCTCGAGGACTTCTTCCAACGAACGGGCTGCTGGGCTCACGTTGAGGAATATTGATGAACGTGTCACTCTCGGCCAACAGATTTCAGTCCACGGAGCGCTTGCACGAATTTCATCTTGACCGAGACATACGTTCCCTTCATTGTGTAGGAAGCAGACGCTGTGTTTTCATTCTCATCCGGAGAGCCGATCATGCTTCGTTCCCTCGGACATTCAATGCTGCCGGTTTTTTGTTTGTTGCTTTTGGGGCCCGCGAACATGTCGGCAGACGAGCCGAAAGCAGTCGCTACAGCCCGGTTACTGATGCAAGTGATCGACAGCGTGACTGAACATCACATCGAGGCCCTCACCCGCCAGCAGATGGTGCTGGAGATCATCTTGCATTTCGCCGCAGAAGAGAAGAAATCCCCGCCTCCCGGACTCAGCCGGCGGATCTCGTCCGTCGATCCCGACAACCTCGGCACGCTACTCGCGGAAGAACTCTCGAAGTACATCGAAGAGGGGGACTCTCCCACCAGTAGCGCATCTCTGCTGGACGAGATTGCCGAATTCTTCCGCTTCAGTGATGTCAGTATTACGTCGCTACAGGATCACCGCGTCCAGGAGCAGATGGCTGGCAACCGCTACGTCGGCATCGGAGTCGCAGTCGGAATGCATCAACCCACAAAACAGCTTCAGTTCCTCAGTATTTTCCCCGGCGGGGCTGCCGCGAAAGCGGGATTGAAAGTCAACGACATCGTCGAAACGGTGGACGGACAAATGACAAAAGGCCAATCGTTGAATGAGACGATTAATCTGTTAAGAGGAGAGGAGGGGACCGATGTGACGATCATCGTCCGCCAACCGGACGAAAAAGAGTCGCGCGAGTTCACGTTAACCCGTGCGATTGTTCCTTTCAAAACAATCAAAGATCCCGTTTTTTCCGATAACCACCGTGTCGCGGTCATCGGATTTGAGAGATCCAGAGGGATCACCGGCAGTTCCGTTCACGATCTGCGCCAGATCGAAGCCGAACTTCCCGAAACAGTCGAAACCGTGACGCTCGACTTTCGGCGTCTTTCCGAACGAAATCTCCACCATGGAATTCTCCTGGCCAATGCCTTGCTCGACGGCGAACCGATCGGCCAAATTGAAACCACTGATGGCGTGCGGACCGTCACGGCTGAGCGGGGGACGCTGTTCGGCAACCGCAAGCTCGTCATCCTGATCGATGGCTACACTCAGGGAACTCCTTTGTGGATCGCCGCTTCCGTCGCAGAGGCCGGTCACGAAGTGATCGGCGAATTCGCCTCAGACGGTCTGGTGTTTGACGCGGTCCCGCTGACGGGAACGGATTTTGTCGTCAGCATGCCGACAGCTCGGCTGCGGAGAGTCGACGGCAAGCCCCTAGCCTTGGACCAGGGAAGACCGAGCGCCACTGAGTACCTGTCGAACATCCGTCGCCGCAGAGCCGCTGCCGGGGCACCGAGACTGATCAATCAGCCAGAGCTTCTCTCTTTCCCGTTCGAGGATCTCGGGGAAGCAATCTTCCGCCTGTATCTCAAGAACTCCGACCAACCGAAAGAGTGATCCGTGCGTGTATATTTCCTACTGATCTTGATGTTGCCCGCCGTCTCCGGATCGATTCTTCATGCCGAAGAGGTCCGGCTCGACCGCCCGGTCGCTGTTATCGTGGAACAGGAGAAAAATCTGGCCTGGGTTGCCAACGGGGGCAACGGACATATCGTGACGGTCGATCTCGAACAGCAGCAAATCATCCGCGACCTACCGATCGGACAGAGACTTTCCGATCTCGTCCAGCTTCCCGGGCAGCCGAATATTCTCGCTGCCGATCCCGACCGGCGCGAATTGATTCTGTTGAAGACTGTGAAAGACAAACTGAACGTCCTACGCCGTATCCCTCTTCCGCTGGAACCCGACCGGCTCGCGGTCTCACAGGAAGGGAACTTCGTTGCCGTTACTTCCCCGTCTGAGCCGGCACTATGCCTTGTCGACTTGAAGCAACACTCCGAATCCCAACCGGTCATTGACCTGATTCCCCTTTCGGTCCCTGTTCGAAACGTGATGGTCCTTCCGGATGGAAAGTCCCTCGCCACGGACCGCTTCGGCGGGCGTTTGTTCGTCATCGATCCTGTGGCGAAGATCGTGGTGACCGAACACGAATTCCGCGGTCATAACATTCGCGGTCTGACTCTCGATCACAGCGGAGAGAGCGTTCTCGTCGCGCATCAGATTCTCAGCCGCCTGTCGCATTCCACTTACGAAGACATTCACTGGGGCATGTTGCTGCAGAACGTCATCAGCCGGATTCCCTTGGCCTCTCTTCTGCAAGAGGAGGTCGATCTCAACCGTGCCCGCAGACTGATCCACGTCGGAAATGCCACAGACGCCGCTGCCGACCCATTCGATATCATCCCGCACGATAGCGGTTACATCGTCACCGCCTCCGGGGCCGACAAAGTAATCGTCAGAGTCCATACCAACGTCCAGCCGCAAACCATTGCCACTGATCACCGCCCCACGCGGTTGGCACGTATCAACAAACGCCGCGTCCTCCTGCTGAATGAGTTCTCCGACTCTCTGCAGATCCTCGAACCGACGACGGAGAAAGCATCCTGGTGGGAGGTGACCGCGACAATCGGAACGCCGCGAGAGGAACTCTCCGCCGCCGAACGGGGGGAGCGATTGTTTTACGATGCCCGTCTCACCCACGATCGCTGGTTCTCGTGCAACAGCTGCCACGTTGACGGACACTCTCCCGACCTGTTCGCCGACACTCTGGGCGACGGCGCTTACGGCAACCCGAAACGTATTCCGTCATTGCTCGGAACCGGCGACACAGGCCCCTGGGGCTGGACCGGCTCGTTGACATCGCTCGAGGACCAAATCGAAAAAACGCTCGATTCCACCATGCACGGCGGAATGGACGACGACGAGACCGTCCGCGACCTTGCCGCCTACCTCAAAACGTTGCCCGCACCTGAACCACATCCAGTGGAGAAGAGAGCCGACGTCACCCGCGGACGCGAACTTTTCCAATCACTGAATTGCAATCGCTGTCATCGGCCGTCGGCGTACACAAGTCCGAAAGCCTACGACATCGGCCTCACCGATGAGAACGGCCTCTCACAGTTCAATCCACCTTCACTACGTGGCGTTTCCCGCCGACGGAGCTTCCTGCACGACGGTCAGGCGAAGACGCTCAAAGACGCGATCGAACACCACGCCGGTGAAGCGGATTCGTCTCGCGCTAAGTTCGAGAAACTTTCCGGCGACGAACAACAGGCGCTCTTGGAGTTTTTGCAGTCGCTGTAGTGGCAAACCTGGCCGACGCAGCCTTCAACTTTCCAGTTCGATCTCCCGCGGCCATTGCTGATACGCTTCCCAGTACGTCTTCTTCAAGGCGATCTCATCATCGTCCGCGGACGGCTGAATGCGGCCGTTCACGTCGATCGCGCGCGATACGATCGTATGTTTGCCCGGTTTCAGGTGACCGAGATCGATCGAAAAGAACGTCCAACTGAACTTGGCATGGGGTTCTTCGTCGAGTTTCGCCGTCTGCCACGGTCCGTCGTCCACTTTCACTTCCACCTGTTTCACACCCGTCCCGTCGTCCCAGGCGGCACCGTATGCTTTCACGGGGACTCCTTTGTCGTCGGTCGCTTGCCGCGTGACGCGGGCCACGATCGATTTCAGGTTCATCCTCGTAACGGAAGATTCCACAAACACAACTTCGCCGTCTTTCCGTTCGCCGCGAACGGTGACGTAATCGCGTCCCATATAGCGTCCCATATACCGACGGTCGCGAACTTCAATCCTCTTCAGCCACTTCACGTTCGCGATACCGTACCAGCCAGGGACGATCAGCCGGATGGGGGCACCGTTCCGGTGTTCGATCGGCTCGCCGTTCCGTTCGTAAGCCAGCAGCAGATTGAGATTCATAGCGTCTTCGACCGACAGGCTTCTGCCGAACGGCACTTCGACTTTCAGCTCCCGCTTGGTGTCTTTGCGCAGTGTTTCTTCTTTTCGATCCACCCCGAAAAAGACAATCTCCTTCGCCTCCGGTTTCAGGCCGCATTGCTTCAGAATCGGAGCGAGCGGCGTTCCCGTCCACTTGCTGTTGTAGACGGCGTTCATGAATCCCTTGGAGGCCCCGTTACCGGAGCATTCGAGCGTCATCAACTGGTCCTGTTTCGGCATCGCTTTGATGTCGTCCAACGACAGCGTCTGCGGCTTCTCGACGAGCCCGGTGATCTCGAGTTGAAATCCCTCTGTCTCGAACTCCGGTACGCCGTAATGCTGGACGCTGAAAACCTGGTCCTGCGGCGTCAGCCATTCGTCGAGCGTTTCCCAGTCCAGTCGATTCGGGCCGGTCCGCGGCATATCCAGAAAAGGAACCAGGTCTTCGTCTTCGGTCTGGGCGGGAAAGACGAATGAAGGGAGCGACATTTGTGCCAGCGCCGCGGTCATACCGGTCGCCCCGGCTTTGAGAATATCACGTCGTGTTTGCTGATCAGTCATCGAGTTGCTCCGTAGTATTTGAAGAACTTGGCGAGGTGAGCCTTCCGCGAGAGGCGGCAAGTTTCCGCTCTGTTGGCTCGACCGCGGTCTGGATTTATGAATCTTTTTTATTCACGTCGTCCGGTGATACGTTGATGTCCACCGTTTCCGTTTTGCCGGCGTTCACTTCAATCTCCTGAGACCATTGCAATTCGCCGGCGGGGTGAACCATCTCCAGTTTGTACTTCCCAGGCGGGACATTTTTCAATTCAAACTGGCCGTCCGTTTTCGTGACCTGAAAATTCGGATGATCGAACACGTAAATCCAGGCTCGCATCGAACTGTGATAGACGCAACCGATCTGATACGGCCGCTTGATGCGACCGGCTTTCGCAAACGTTTCAACGTGCTCTTTGCCCGCCGGCATACTCACATTGAAAGAACGGAAAGGATGATACGACCTTACGTTGTGGACCTGATTGTCGCTGTTCAGAAACTTGACCCGATCGCCGGCCTGGATCGCCGTTGTCTCCGGCGTGAATTGAAAATTCTTCTGGTCCACTGTGACAGTCTGAGGTTTGTGCGTCGACTTTTCGCGCGACCGCTTCTCGGGCGTAAGAACGACGACCGCTTCGGCCAGTTGTCCAACCTTGGAATTCTTGACGTAGAAACGCTGATACCGCCACTTACGCTTTGGATCGGGATGATAGTAGACGGTCCCCTGAACCGTGCCGGCGTCCTGGCTCGCTTCAGAGCCGGTCGGCGTTTCCGTTGTTTGAGGCTCCTCGGCGTTCACGGCCGCAAAAGTAGTGACGGCCAGGAGAAAAACGATTGCCCCGATCGGGTTACCCAGAGGACGCCTCTGTCGCGTTTTCTGCATTCGGTCATGACTCCTGTCAACCATCGACTGCCGACTTCCTTTCCGCGATCGCGGATCATCAGGGGGGAAACTGAAAACGCTTGAGAGAATTCAACAGACAAGACGCATTTTCAGGGAACCCAGTTCCGCACTGGGGCCAATGTATCAGCATGAGGATCGCTTCCGTAGCGTTTTTTGGAAAAATGAAGTTCAGGTTTCTGGAATGGACTTCCGCCCTGGAAAATGTCGTGGGTCGGTTTCGTTTCGTGGTCCCGAATCGTGGGGGGATGGGGGAGTCAGCATACATGGCGAAGCATATTCCTTCCTTGGGGTCTGAGTCCGCGGAATAGCCCCCATGACAATAGGGGGTGGATCGTGAATAGTGCCACGGCCGCACAGTGCCGGACTCTGCAATGACAAAGCCTGGAACAGCCTTCGCACGACTTGAGAACGAACCGACACCAGCAGACGGGGAACAGGTGTCGTCGTAAGTGTCTATGAAGTAAGAGCATACGGCGATAATCTCCGCCCTCGATTTCCAATTGATCCCGGTTCGTAATTTTCCTACAACTTCGGTCCCTTCGAGTCATCCCACCTCTCTCCCCGTTCGGGGCCGAATATGAAAAATCTGTCTACTCTCGTTCTGTTTGTTTCCATTTGCGCACTGCATGACGCCGCACGCGGTCAGTCCTGGAATCCGCCTCAGTACCAGGGGGAAACCTACGGCCTGACCGAAGACGACTCGTCCTCTCAGGATGATCTCACCTGGATGACGTTGGACCGGAACGGCGGCGAGCGCCCTCCCTTCGCCTCGGAACAGCAGATCGCCTCACTCGATCCAGCCGTACGTCCGGTCGGAGCTCAGGCAACGGGCAATCCCACCTTCGCTCCGGCTTCGCAGGCGAATTACGAACAGGATGTCCAGGATACCGGCTACTCCACCCTGGATCTGTTGCCGAATGAATTACCGCCGCAAGCGCCTCCCCAACGGCCCGCTGGAGCGCCGGCGTCGTTGTTGACGGCCGCGTTCGACGCACGCTGGGAACCGAAAGAAAATGGACTCGGCGTCACGCAACTCTTCATCGGGGTCAAAAAACCGCTGGCTATGCCGCTGTTCGGCGGACCGCCGCCGGTGGTCAGTTTCAACTTCGGCATGACCGACTTGCGAGGCTCGGCGTTGGGCGAGTTCTATGATTTCTCCATCGGCATTAATTGGATCAAGCCGGTCAATCAACGCTGGACCTGGTTGTTCTCCCTCAGACCGGGAATCGCGACCGACTTCGAAAACACCTCCAGCGACATGTGGCGTTTCCGCGGTCACGCACTCGGCATCTACGCCGTCTCGCCGATGACGCAATGGATCTTCGGGGCCGTCGCCACAGGGCGTGCCGATTTGCCGATCTTGCCGGCGGTCGGGTTGATCTGGTGGCCTGACGAAAACGTGAAGGTCGATTTGACCTTCCCACGTCCCAAGATTAGCTGGCCGATTGCCACGGACGGCGATCGCGAACATTGGATGTATCTCGGCGGGGAACTGGGCGGAGGAACCTGGGCGGTCGGTTTGCCGGGAGGCGTGAACGACACCTTGACCTATCGAACCTACCGGATCGCCCTGGGAATCGAGTTCCTGCCGGCGGGAGCGAGACGCCCGGGCGCTCAACCCGTCACCAGCGACACGGCTTATGTCGAACTGGGAGTCAGCAGCGGCCGCGAACTGGAGTTCGATGAACTGGGAAGCAGTTTCGATCGGGATAGCGTGTTCTACCTCGGCGGCGGCGTGCAGTTCTGAGAGCTTGAGGAACATCCTTGTTCCGCCCGCAACTGTACGAGACCCCGTTCCGAGGCGGTCGCGATTATGTGAAGGAACTTCCTTGGTCGGGCTGCGGTAAGGCTTCCATCCACTGTCAGTAACTTCGATCGGGTTGTCTCTACCAATAAAAAAACCTCGCGACCCAAAGGCAGCGAGGATTCGTAAGAGATTAGATTGTCGGCCTGCGAATTACGCAGCAAGGTCCGCTTGCTGCTTCTTGCGACGGCGAGCAATCACTCCCATACCAAGCGAACCCAGACCGAATAGAGCCATGGAGGCGGGTTCGGGGACGACTGAATCCACGTTTTCAAAACCAACGGCGACGCCAAAATCTCTATCGGCCGTTCCAGAGATGATAGCTTGCCCGGAACCTATGTTGATTTCAGAAGTATAAGCCGTTGTCCAAGAATTGACGCCAGAGGCATACGGACCGTTTCCTTCGAAGTTGGTCAGAGTCGTGAAGCCGCCAGAATCATAATTGTTGGTCGTGCTAAGACTCATGGTTGAACCGACTGCAGAAAGGACGGTATTCACAGCATTATTGGCATCCTGGAATATAACGCCATCGCCAAATAGAAAAAGAGAACCACCAGCGTTAAAAAAATCGCTGATAGCAGTGAGTTCAGCGGCCGAAACTGAGGATCGATTGAAACCAAAGATCAAGAAGTCACTGCTTCCAATAGCAGTGCTTGTAATTGTCGTACTGTCGCCGTAATAAGATTCGGATGCTGTGGTACCGAGATCTCCTAGTTGCCTCGCGCTAAAGTTAGCTACAGACTTTCCGTTGAAGACATTTTGAAAGAATATTTCATTGTCCTCTGCGGTGACGAAAATATTTGAATCACCAGACAAGAAGATTTGGCCTGCTTGTGCATGCCCTGTTGAGACAATCAGCACCGACACACAAAACATCGCATATTTCAGTCTACGCATAGTCTTTGTTCCCATTTACTTAGAGATAATGCTCATTTAAGTCAATTTTGAGAACCGCTTCCGCATGGAGCGAGAACTCGCCTGTGTACGCGTGCAACCCTTCGGGGTTTCACGCCACAGCATCAAGAATTCGACTTAGAGCAATCGAGGGGGTCTGAAGACTCCCGATGGGAACAGTTCGCAGGACAGCGTGGTCTGCGTGAAGAAAACGCGAGCCTCGATCGGAGGCTCGGTATCGATCGGCTTGATCAGAACAGCCGGAACAGAGTCTGGAGAAGAGGAGCGGGAATTGGCATTGGTGGAAGAAGTGACCGGACCATTGCCAAGGTAGCCCTCTTTATCTGGAGTCTGATGTTCGAGAAAGTTTTTTGCTGGGATCGACTCACTTTTGGTCGTACCGCTCCCTGCCTCCATGCTCGGCTGAGTTTCGGACCAATTTACGTTAAGCGGAGAGGAGGCATTGATCCAACCGGCTTCCGATTTGGAGCCGATAAGCAAGAACGCACACAACGCGAGCGATGTGCGGAGCATTCTCCAAAATCGAGCGAAGGCTGGTTGTGTGATTGTCGATGCCATGAAAAGACCACATTGAGCGAAGTGCGGTACCGTCCAGTATTGAGCGACCTTAAGCTAATGCCCTATGTACAGGAGGTCAAGAATAATATGCCGCTTTAAGTTTTTTTCGCAATCACGCAGGGTGCCTCCACCGAACAAATCTTCTTGGGTCATCGATCGACCTTTGGTTCAGGCCTGGCGATGGCGCCGATACATCAAAATGGCAATCACCAGAACAAAGATGAAGACGACGTTCGTGATGAGAAACATCTTCCATCTGTCGTCAAGCCGATTACCAGATTCTCCGACAATACGGCTTTGTTTTTTCTGATGATCGTATACCTCGGTTTCTTGAGGAAAGTCGAGCGTAAAATCAGCTTGTTCTACTTCCTCCAACACTTCGAAAGTCACGTCAGTCGCCTCATACCGCTTATTGATTTCGGACGGTGAGCGACCAAACTCCATGACAGCCCAGGAAACCGGAACCCTCCCCAACTGGGGATGCGCCCCATATTCAATATCTGCAGCAAGGACCATTACGCTTCCTGTAAAATCAGGAAGATGGGACCTGTCGACGTGCTGCTCCCAACGACTCACGAGGAAATCATCCGATTGATTCTCAAGCCAGATGAGGTCTGTGATACGTTCCTCCTGCTGTTTCAGCACAAGTGCATTTGCCGCTTCGGGAGTATCCTCAAGACTGGCAAATTGCAGCAATTCTTCATCAAAAGGCGCATAGATACGGTTTAAGGGGCGTACAAAGAACATCAACGGACTCATCACATAACTGATCGCGTCAACATTATGCTGTTCTTTTCGAATCGAGCCGGAAGGTTTGCTTTTTCCACCAGAGAACAACATGCGACTGGACTTGCCATCGAAGGAACTGGTGTAGGGTCGAATGTGGATGTCGAAGTTGTCGTCAAACGCAATCGTTTGTTTCTCATAGCGAAGCCGATCTCCGTCAATTAACACCTGAACGTCATAGTGAAACGATATTTCGTTGACTGGAGCTCCTGATTTCGAAAATCTTGGCGGAAATCTTCGTTCCTTCGCCAGCTCGGCAGGCATGATTCCTCCAGGAGCGATCTCAACATTTTCATTCCAGGAAACGCGCACAGCACGCGTTTTTTCAGCACGCTCTCGCCAGGACGTCAGAATTGTTTGCAAATCGACTTCGGAATCTTGTTCCCCGGTTGTCGAATCTCTGATGTCCTTTTCCTGAGAGTAAGCTTGTGCGTGACACAATGTGGAAATGCACACCAGAAATAGGAGAGCGTGATTGAACTTCATTTTATTCCTCTCGAGTTTGAGTATTGAATTCGTTTTTTTCGTAACGTATTGCCCTTGCGCCGCCGAAAGACTTTCGAACATCGCGGCTTCGTCACCGCCCCGGCTCCATTCAAACAAGGCATTTCAGGGAACCTCCACGAACTGGCCATCGTGACGGTTCCCTAGGTGACGGTACACCGTTCGATCGACCTCGTACGAAACCTGCCGGACGCTGCCATCGCACAGGGCGAAATTTCCGCCCCCCGAATGGGCCGAACCGAAACTGCCGATCGACAACACCTCGCGCTGGTCCTGCATGTAGGGCCAATGCGGATGCGTGCTGCGATGATTGTCGTTGTTGAACCCGCTGAACAGTGCTTCGTTATCCCCCCAGTCGGTACCGGTCTCGTAAGCGTCGCTGCTGACGTACTTCTCACCGAACAGAAAGGTGTTGCTTGCGCCGTCCTTGATGTGCTGTAAGGTGACTCCTCTCCGCAGCCAACTGATCCCGCTCCAGTCTTCGGGTGGTTGAGGCCACTCCCGTTTGGAAGTCAGTTTTCTCGCCTCGACCAGATCGGCCGGTCCCGAGAAACTGAGAGGCCAGCTGATGAGATCCCCCGGATCCGGTTCACCATCCCCAGCGTTGACGGCGTAATCGCTACGAGCGACAGCCTCGACGGGAGTTTGAAGACCGATCGGATGTCCGCAACCGGGGCAGGACGGATCGATGCCGAACAGTTCGCCGCTTCGTCTCGACGGACACATGTAAACAGAGACCGGAGTCTGGAGACGTTGGCGTAGCTGTTCGTCTCGTTCGTCGGGAGACGATTCATATCGCCCCAGATTGTGCAGGGACTCGTGTTCGAGGTACGGCAGCAAACTGAAGGTCCAGGCACCCGGCTGCCCCGCAACGCCGCCGACATCAGAAAAGCCTTGCCACTGAAAGCCCCACCCACCGCTTGGAAAGCGACCGTGGGCGGTCTCGAAACCACGCGCCGCCAGACTAAGTTGCTTGAGATGATTTTTGCATTGCGTACGGCGGGCCGATTCGCGGACCGATTGGACCGCGGGAACGATCAAGGCGATCAAGAGCCCGATCACGGCGATTGAAACCAGCAACTCGATCAGCGTGAACGCCGAGCGCACAGGCAGGGAGTTGTTGAGAGAATGTTTGGCAGGCTTCATCAATACCTCCCGAATGCGCGAGGACGACGAATGAATAAGAGCGTTCCGAAGGACCGATGCGGCCTGATAGAAAAACTCAACACCTGGAATCGGCTCGAACGAGCCACGGTAAACAAGATCAGTTATCTTTTGCTACAGTAATCAGATGACCACATCGTAATCAAGATCAATTTGAAAAAAACAGGTGCCATTTCCTCACCGGCGTGGGCATGTGAAGAGGAAAGTTTTCAGTGTGAAGTTTTAAGTCCTGAGTTCTCAGTTGCCTGATTTCCTTGCTTCCTGATTCCAAAACAGGAACGCTAATCGACGCGAATCATCGCTAATCTGCATTATCTTTTCTGATGAGTGTTGATGAGCGAGAATTAGC
>JABURQ010000004.1 GCA_014762625.1 Planctomycetaceae bacterium
CTTTCATCCTGATGTCTTGTTGAATCAATCTGTTTGTTTTTTCCTCCTGTTCGGCAGCGACGGAAGCTTGAATTCTGTCGCTGAAGCAACATTGAATCGAAACCCATACCACCTGCTTTTCAATCGTGTGGATAGCCAATTCTGAGAGTCGGTCATCACACTCGATTAAGGCGACAAACGCATCGCACGAACAAGGGGAGCGGGCGACCAATTTCGAAAGAACAATTAAGGAGCGACGGGAGACTTCGTCATCTTTGCTGTTCGTCGCCATCACGATCAAATCTACAGATTTCGTCTCGCTGGCAATTAACGACCGTGTTGCTTCGCGACGTACCGCATAAGACTGATCACCAAGTTGTGTGATCCAATGGGAAATCTGTTCACGATCCTCAATCGTTCGGCTCGGCTCATCCGCTGACGCGATGTGAGCGCTGACTGAGAACAACAGAATTAGAGTCACAGGAACCCCTGAAATGAAAAGCCGGCTGTTCCGATTCATCGCAGACCTTTCCTCCTGAAAAAGACCGTGAACGTTTCGTGGGGCCATACTGCCAGATTTCTCGGCGTCGTGTAAGGTCAGTTTTTCAAAACGTCGGCGATCGATGAGCGCAGGCTGTTGTAAGGGAGAAGGCCTCGACTACGTCGCAGGTGCGTCTTCGGGATGGTCGAGTTCTCGCCGTCGTTGGATATCCTTGCTGCTGCTAGGAGGTATGACGGCGATCATCGTCGAGGCTAGCGCCACGCCGGGTGCCACTGGCGTCCCGCCAGTGTGAGTAATCCTCACTCGTCCAATCTTATCTGATTTCAGCAATCACGGGGAAAGAATTCTGCTGCTGTCAGGCGTGCCTCGCAGGGTGGCCCAACCGATCGATAGATAGATCGGTTGGGTAACGAAGTCACAAGAATCTTCTCATCATGCGGGTGCGAACTGGTGTTGATCTGCCTCACTTGACTCAACGATGATGATGTCTGATTTTTGTCGCATATGCGACCCAGCCGAGTCCGGCTGGGCCACCCGGCGACTCTCATGGATCTTTGAGACTCATAAATTGTTACTTACGCTGAAATCTCTCAATATAATATTGTATTATTTCTTTGCGCCGATCTGCCGTTTCTCCCGTGAATGCCTTCTTGGACAGTTTTGTCAATGAACTAACCTTATTTTTATTTTCCATTAGAGCCATCTCAAATTCCATATCGATGATCGAGTTATCGGTGACTAACTTCTCACACAAAGTTTCAAATTTTTGATCTTCAGTCTCTGAAAATGTCAAATAAACGCATAATGCAAACCCATCGGACTTTTTAAAACCAGAAATGGTTTTCAATAGTTTTGTTTTCACCTCGTTTTCGATGCCTTCCTTGCTCTGTCGTACACGTGATTGCAGTTGGAGTACGACCATGGCACGTGCTGTTGAATGGAGGATTTTCTCTTCTGAGTGCTTAAACCACTCGACTAAAAACTCTGTAGGCATATGAGGTAAGATAGAGCCAACATTTAGGCGTTGATTCTTATCAACACATTTGTCTAAAACTCTTGTCAACATTTCTAGAGTGTTTTTGTCCTCGGCTGATAGATTCTGTAGTTGCTTTAGCGGTTCCTCTGAAAGCTTTTCGGTCGTATAGATTTTTTCCCCAGACAAAAGCAGTAAAGCTGCTCCTGGCCGAAGCTCCTCACTGTGTGTGGAAATGAGATGATACGCGACGAAACGCGCCACAGGATTCGAATTCATGGAAAGCAAGTCCTGCCATCTTTGAAATCCAAGTTCTCTGATGCGAGACGTAGACTTCCATTCCTTCATTTCTTCCCACTCAACCAATCCATGATTCGCAATGTCATCCAAGAGTATCTCCTCATAGTTGAATCCTGGTTCCGCGGAAGAAACGGTTCCTATCTGTACTATGAAGACAATAGAGGTGAGTAGAGTTAGTTGGTTTTTGAGTTTCATCTCTCGCTCCACCTGACATGCTTTATGTGATTAGAACCGGCAGCGGGGGGCCACGCAACGCCGTGAACGATTTTTCCTATTGTCGTAATCTCATCTCTCGCAGTTGGTTCCATTCTTCGTCATAAATCCGCGCACTTCTGGCAGGCCCGGTGGCTTGACGCGTTTCTTCTTCTGCGGATAGCTCCTCGAACGCTTGTCGCGCCTTCGATAGCCATCATCCTTAATCGCCGCCAAACGCATCCACAACCTTTTCGCGGGTAAGGGACGTAATGAATCCATTTCCACGCGAATCGCCTACCGGGAGAGGTTCGCACGATTATTGTCGACAGATGCTCTGCAAGGTTTATCGTATCTGATCGTACTATTACCTGCCCTCTTTTGTTTAGAAGTGTATTGAGAAATAGATTGGTTAGCGAGAAGGAGAGTTTTGAGAGGAGCACCAGGAAGAAGTTTGCAGATACCCTCTTCAAAAGTTAGGGGGCGAGAGTCGAACCGAGGGCATCGAAGTGATGATAGTAGGTCTCCACCTCGGTTCTGCGGACCCTACAAATCTGCGGTCATCCGCTTTGATCGGCGTCACCGGCGTTCCAGTTCATTCCGGTTCCATTCAACACTGGCGAACAAGTCGCACAGTGTCACCCAAGATTGTTTCCCACACACTGGCGGGCAAGCCGTACAGGGCCACCCGAAATTGGTCTTGTCCTCGAACGCGTACCAGAGTTAGCGTTCGGGGTTATTCGATTTTGGGTTTTGGAATTCCGATTTTGGAATCCGGCGATCCAAAAGTGATCTTTGGCAATTTGATATTTGTGATTTGTCAGTGGTGGGTGGTCAGTTGCCGAGAAGAAACTAGAAATTGGCAATTAGCAACTAGAGAAAGACAAGGAGGTCACATCACTGATATCTGTCTCCTGAATCCTGTTTCCCGACTCCTCGCGTCCCAAACAGTCGTTGTAGGTCGGGTTAGCCGAGCGCAGCGAGTCGTAACCCGACCGCGCAAGTCAACGTCGAATGAATTGTCGGGATACGCTGCGCTATCCCGACCTACAAA
>JABURQ010000098.1 GCA_014762625.1 Planctomycetaceae bacterium
CTCCCTCCGTGCAGACTGCCGTACTCCACGTCGAATGAGAATGAAAGCGGTGGCAGGCCACCGCACTCCAAATTCTCGATGCCCGCCAGTGCTTGAATTGGCCCGGAATGAATTGGAACACTGATGAGACGGAGAAAACGGAGACCCACGGAAGAGAAAAGAAAAGAAATCTCGCGCAGAGGCGCTGCGGCGCAGAGAAAAGGATCAACATTCGGCGCCCGCCGTAGGCCGACCTGAAGGAAACGCTTCTTCTCGCGCCCTCAGCCTTACTCCGAGCTAATCGCTCGGCGGCCTGCGGTTACGCAAGTCGGCATGAGCGACGTAGATAGTTTCTCACAGGGAATTTTGAAACAAACCATGAGTGCCAACCTCGGTGGCGTCAGTACAAGAGACCAAGCACCGTTCCAAAATCAGAAATCAAAAATCCCAAATTGAGAGATCGCGGATGAATCGGATTTCTTGGATAGATTACTAAAGATACGAGAGACGAAAGAAGAGGACTCGCGCGGGGGTGCGAAGACGCAAAGAATGAAAAGAAAATCGGGTGGCACCGCCGACTTGCTCGCCAGTGTTTGAATGATGTTAAAATGAATGGAACGCCGATGACGCCGATCGAGCGGATAGACGCAGAATTTTTAAGTCCGCTGTGAGGACCATTCTGTTTGACGCCAAGTCACTGAGACGCTGAGAAACGCAAAGAGATCCAGGAACAAAGATGAAATGGGTCGCCCCGTTTGCTCGTCAAACGGGGTGCGTCAGCACAAGAGGCAACAACATCCGATCCACCAGGTAGGCAAATAATTGGATAGACAAGTTTTGAATCAGGAATGCAGGAAGACAGGAAGTTACTTGTAATGGGTGGCTGGGAGCAAGGGAATCCGCCGAGTGATGAGCGAGGGCCAGAGGATGACCGCGCTAGAAATCGCATCTCTCATCTCAGCGACGCCCCCAGTTCCTGAGGAGACAGAACATGCGCCCGCATGCCTTCCCGGTGAAAAACTCGCGCAGCGGCGCGGCGACGCAGAGACAACAATCAGAAACACTCATCCTCGCTGGTTAACACTCATCAGACGAACTGATTCTGATTATCGAAAATTAGCGCTGATCAGTGTTCCTGTTTTTGAAACAGGAAACTTAAAACTCCACACTCAACACTGTTTTTCCAATCCTCGAATCACACGTATGAAAAAAAGCTGCCGCCGAGTCCGGTTACAAATCGAATGGTATTCCGAGGCTTGTTCGCCAGTGTTTGAATCGAACCAGGGATGAGACGGCGAAAAAGGAGACTCACGTATATTGTCGATCAGGCACATTGAAAGGGCTGGCAAGGTCGAGAATCGTCATTCTGTGGGTGGCCCAGATTATCGCCATGGCTGGGTCGCGTCAGCAACAAGAAGCCACATTATGATCGTTGAATCGCGTGAGTTTCGACGAGAACCGCATCACCCCCCATTCGTAGCCAAAATGGAATTTGAAGACAGGTTCTGAAACAGAGTGCGAGGAGGAAAGATCGACTCCGGTTTTCTTCGTGGTCTGTAAAGCCCGGACAATATTATTTGCATCCATCCGAACCAGTCTGCTAACCTTGAGGCATGAAACAAACCCTCCCTTTCACTCTGATTGTTGTCGTTCTGCTGGCCGCTTACATCGGCAGCTATCTGGCTGTCACCACGAAAATGACATTTGTCCCGGTGATCCCCTCTCCAACCAGAATCCCGACAACAGGCTCGGTCTCTGCTCCCACCACTGATGCCCGAATTGTCGAATATCAATGGATGACCGTTATTTATCGGCCCCTCGCCCACTTGGAAAAGTTCGTCACCGGACATGAAACAGAACTCGTCCATATGCGATCAATGGACTTCCAAATCACGCGACAACCCACCCCGTTTTCTGGTATCTTGTCCTCGTAGGAATTTCTGCTCGCCAGCCTCCCTTTCAGGAATCAGGGACCACTTCGATGATGAAACGAGTTGCCGCCTCTCTACTCTGTTTTGCATTTGCACTCTCAACCGCTTTCGGACAGTCCCACGCCGTCTCTTCCTGGCCTCAGTTCCGGGGACCCAACGGAATGGGCGTTGCTGAGAACGCCGGCAAACTGCCGCAGGAGTTCGGCGAATCGAAGAACCTGCTCTGGAAGTCGGCCATCCAAGGAGAGGGCTGGTCGTCACCCGTGTTGACGTCGGATCGTGTCTGGTTCACGGTCGCGCGTCCACAGGGAGAACGAGCCGAACAGAAAAGTAATGCGGGGATCAAGTTCACTTACCCGTCGATTGACCTGCTGCTGCTCTCCTACGATCGTCAGACGGGAAAACCCGTTCACGAAATCCCACTCTTCACGGCGAAGCAACCGGAAGCCATTCACAGCCTCAATACCTATGCCTCACCGACCCCCTGTGTCGGGGCCGGCGCCCATGGAACTCCGGTCGTCTATTGCCACTTTGGAACGTTCGGGACAGCAGCCGTCGACGTACTCTCAGGCGATGTTCTGTGGCGAAACAACAAAGTTCATCTGGAACATTCCACTGGCCCCGGCTCGTCCCCCATTCTGTTCAGGGACTTGCTGATCTTTCATGCGGACGGCATCGACACGCAGTCCGTCGTGGCCCTCAAAACCAACGATGGCTCGGTTGCCTGGCGAACCGATCGTTCGGGAGAGATGAGCGCCCAGCCGGAAATGAAGAAAGCGTTTTGCACCCCTTTACTGACGATGCTCGACGGTCAACCTCGGTTGATCTCGACCGGAGCGGACTGGATGTATCTTTACGACCCCGCCACGGGTGAGGAAATCTTCAAAGTCCCTTACGGCAAACTCGGCTTCTCGACGGTTCCTCGTCCCGTGTTTCACGATGACACGGCCTACCTCTGCACTGGTTTCATGAAAGGGCGATTGCTGGCGGTGAATCTGTCCGGCTCCCCGGCGAAAGACGGGTCGTCTCGCATTGAGTGGGAGGTTGCCAGGCAGGTTCCCACTATGCCTTCACCGGTGTTGATTGGGGATCGACTGCTGATGGTCTCGGACGGTGGGATCGCGACCTGTCTCGACCGGGAGTCGGGAGAGACGGTCTGGACCGAACGACTCGGCGGCAAGTATTCGGCGTCACCTCTACTGGCGGATGGGAAGATTTTCATCGGGAACCAGGATGGGGAAATGCTGGTCCTGAAGCCGGGGGATCAGCTCGAACTGCTGGCGACGAACCAACTGGACTCGGACATCATGGCCTCCCCGGCCGCGGTGGATGGGAAGCTGTTCGTCCGGACGAAAAAGTCACTGTACTGTTTTGGGGCGAAGTGAGCATGATATCGCATCCAAAGATGCGTTGATTCTTGGTGTAACCCGGATCTTTGAGCATACGAAAGACTTTCTCTGCATTTCTTCGCGGCTCGGCGGCCTTTGCGTCAAATCACCCGCGGAAATACGAAACGCTATTGCTAGCGCACTCGCTAACGCGAGTTTGCTCGCCGCAGGGCTATCTTGATTCGCTTACCGATCTGCTTCGACGACGGGCAGGTGTTCCGATTGGATCTTCTGGGCCGTTTCGGGATCGACGTAGTCGCTGTGGCAGTCGGCTTTGCCAGCTTCCGCACCGACGGCTCCCCTGGTTTTGCTGGCTAGTTTGTGGAGTTCTTCCGGCGAGAGGACGCCCCGCTTTTCAAGGATCGCTTTCTGCTCGTCGCTGAGAGCGGAAGTCACCTTGGCCTTGTCCCACTTGTACTCTTCGTCTTTGCCGGAGGCGAACATCTGGATCTCTTTGGAGATCCGGACGCTGCACCAGTCGTGACCGCACATGGCACAGAAATCGGTATCGACGTCGAGATCTTCGTCGTGATAGGCGCGGGCCGTGTCGGGATCGAAGCTGAGCTCGAAATGCTTTTCCCAGTTGAGGGCGGCGCGGGCTTTGGTGAGTTCGTCGTCGCGGTCGCGCGTGCCGGGAATGCCGAGGGCGACGTCCGCCGAGTGGGCGGCAATCTTATAAGCGATGCAGCCCTGTTTGACGTCGTCTTTTTTCGGCAGGCCGAGGTGTTCTTTCGGCGTGACGTAGCAGAGCATGCTGGCCCCGTGATACGCGGCGGAAGTCGCTCCGATGCAACTGGTAATGTGGTCGTAACCGGGGAAGATGTCGGTCACCAGTGGACCTAGAACATAGAACGGAGCCCCGTGACAGAGCGTTCGTTCGAGTTTCATGTTGTATTCGATTTGATCGAACGGCACGTGTCCCGGACCTTCGATCATCACCTGAACGCCCTTCCGCCAGGCACGTTCGGTCAGATCGCCTAACGCGGTCAGTTCGGCGAGTTGGGCGGCGTCGGTCGCATCGGCCAATCCACCGGGACGGAGGCCATCGCCGATGGAGAAGGTGACATCGTACTTCCGCATGATGTCGCAGATGTCTTCCCAGGCGGTGTTCATCGGATTTTGCTGATTGTGTTCGATCATCCATTTCGCGAGGAGCGATCCGCCGCGACTGACGATTCCGATCAGCCGGTCTTTGACCAGCGGCAAGTGTTCCTGTAGCACGCCGGCGTGGATGGTGAAGTAATCGACGCCCTGGGCGGCTTGATGTTCGAGGGTGTCGAGGATCATTTGTTTGTCGAGGTCTTCGATTTTGCGACCGATGATCATCGAATAGATCGGGACGGTGCCGATGGGAACGTGGCTGTTTTGAATGATAGCCTCGCGGCAGGCGTCGAGATCGCCGCCGGTGGAGAGATCCATCACGGTATCGGCGCCCCAACGTTCGGCCCACTTCAGTTTTTCGACTTCTTCGTCGGTCCCCGAAGAAACCGGCGAGGCGCCCATGTTGGCGTTGACTTTGGTTTTGGAGGCGCGGCCGATGGCCATCGGGTCGAGTTGGTATTCGAGGTGCGCTTTATTAGCGGGAATGACCATACGTCCGGCGGCGACTTCATCGCGGACCTGTTCGGCGGTCAGATGCGGCTCGCGTTCGGCGACCCGTTTCATCTCGGGAGTGATGTTGCCGACGCGGGCATGTTCGAGTTGAGTGATCGGTTCGAAGTCGGCGGGTGGTTCCCAGGCGTCGGCTTGTTCGCAGTTGTCTTCGTAACCCGATTTGAGAGTCCAGTCCTCGGGCATAAAATCCCACGCGGTTTTGTCGGACGGGGCGGGCATGCCGGGAGTGTCGGGAGAGGCGAACGTGTAGCGGCCTTCGACACCCGGCTTGATCTGGGGAGCTTTGGCGAAACTGCCGGGCGTCGTTCCCTCTTCACGAGTGGAGGGGTTTTGTCCCAGCGGGGGGAGTGTGTAGGAGTCGGCGTGATTCGATCCGTTGTCCGTCATCTCGATATCCTTGGTCAGCAAGCAGACAGAAGTGTCTGGGAAATGATGTGTCGTGATTGCTTCATGTTAGCCCGGAAGTGGCCGAAAGCAAAGTGGCCACTGGACTTCCCGTTTACAACTGCGCATGAAAAACGACCGATCCCTGACTTCGGGACGGTCGTTCGTGTCTTCAGAAAGCAGCGAACTCACTTAGAGCTTGAACTTCTTCCGTTTGGCTTTACGGGCTTTCGCGGAAGCAGGACGACGTCCGTGATTCGCTTTTTTCAATTTGCGTTGTGTCTTGGCCATGATGCGGCTCCTTTATGAACTACGTTCCTCTATTAGGAACAATCTGACGGTGAGTTAAATCGGATCGTCTATTATAGAGGTTTTCGGCATATTCTGAAAGTCAACCGGAGCCCTTTTCGGTCCCCTCTTCCGAATCCGAGCTTCAGGATTTCGGGTTTGTCCGGCGAAAGGTCCGTGTCATTGGGATTTTGCGGCTTTCTTTTTCTTCTTGGCCGTCGGGCCTTTCGCACTCGTCTCGCTGAGATATTCGATTTTCGCGTAATGATCGAGTTTTGCCTGGAGCATCTGGCGGACCGCTTCGACGTCCGGGCTCAGGTTTTTTTCGGCGAGATTCTTCTGTTCGAGACGGTCCGCTGCGACGTGATAGAATTCGCCGTTGGCGTAGAGCTTGTACTCGGCATTGCGAGCGAAGACCTCCGCGTTGGGGCCGCCGTTGCGGGCGTACCACATATAGATCGCCTCGCGATGAGGAGTCGAATTCCCTTTGAGGAGCGGGAGAAAACTATAGCCGTCGAAGGGGATGTCCTGCGGGAGGTCGATATCGGCGGCATCACAAATCGTGGGAAGGATGTCACTAAGGTCGGCAATCGTCTCGATCACCTGACCGGATTCAATATTTCCGGGCCAACTCACGATGCACGGCACCCGGTTCCCGCCGTCCTTCATACTTCCTTTGTTGCCGGCGACTTTTCCGAAGGTGGTGTTGGTGACGATCGGTTTATCGGTGCCGTTATCGCCGATGAAAATCAACAGCGTGTTTTGACGGATGCCGAGGCGTTTCAGATTTGCGTCGATTTTGGCGACGGTTTTATCGACGTAGCTGACCATATCGGCGAAATATTGCGGATCACCTTTGTAACTTTTCGACCCGCGCGATTTCGGATCCCAGTCGTCCGAGTCGGGAGTCGGGCAGAACGGACAGTGCGTCAGCGCCATCGGATAATAGGCGAAGAACGGTTTGTCTCGATTGAGGGCGATGAAGTTATTGATGTAATCGCTGAAAAGGTCGGAGGAGAACTCGCCGTCGTTGTAATCGACTTCCTGACCGTTGAGTTCGAGACGCGGGTTGGGATAACGGGAGTCGAACCCGTCGTCGGCACGGCCTCGGGTATGTTGCCACAGGAGTGACTCTTCAAACCCGAAATGCTGGGGAGCATCGGGTTCGTTGCCGAGTTGCCATTTACCGGCAACGCAGGTTTTGTAGCCTGCGTTTTTGAAAATGTGGCCGAACGTTTTCTGATCACGGGCGAGGCGCCCGAAGCGGATGTAGTTCCGTTTGTTGGAGAGTCCGGTCATCAGTTTCACACGGGTCGGCGTGCAGATCGGCTGGGCGTGGAAGTGTTCGAAGCGGGCTCCCTCGGCGGCGAGCTTGTCGAGATAGGGAGTCTCGTAATCGAGGCTGCCGTCGCAACTGAGGCATTCGTACCCGAAGTCGTCCGCCATGATGAGGACGATATTCGGTCGTTCGGCGGCGGAAAGAATGTGAGAGGAGAGAACAATCAGGACGGTGAGACAGTATTTGAGCATCGGCTGACCTCATCAAAAGTGGATAAGAGCTTCACTTTGATGGTAACAGTTTAAGAGAGTTGAGTCAGTGATGACTCGTGAGAATCAATCTTTGGGTGGTTCATCCGCGGGTTTGACGCGGGACGCCGACTCGGGAGCCAGCAGGAACAGCACCTGAACGGGCCGGGCGGGTGATTTGGCGACGCTTCGTTGTTTGACGGAAGGTCTTTCGAGGGCTCCGCCGACGCCTGCTGGTGGAACAGATTTCTGGTCCAGTTCTTTTTTGAACGCTCGGGCCTGATTGCGGGTGACTTTGTCTCCCTGTATGAAGCTGTTGGAAATCGAAGGGAGCCCGGCTCCCTGAACAATCATCTGGTTTCCGAGTTCTTCCGGTAAGCGCAATTGGACCTGGCGATTCGAGTTTAGCCTGGCGAGACTCATCTCTGATTTGGCAGGTGTTAATTCAGGGAGAGGGGGAGGTGCCGGAAGATCGGCGAGCGACTTCTGCTCGGTCAGCGATTCCCGTTCTCCGTCGAGTTTGAGGGCCGGTAGATTCTCTTTCAATTCGACCAAGCCTTGTTCTGCGGAAGCCACTCCGTCCGAGATACCCCAGGCATAACCTTGTTCTGCGAAGTAGGGATTGAGATTCTGGGAGTCGAGATTGGCGGAGACCAGCATCTCCTCGATATTCATATCTTCCTGAAGTTCGCGGAGGGCGGTGGCCATTTTTTCCTGGTCCGCTTCGACGTAAACCGCGTAGAAGTCGCCGTTCTCGTTTTTCAAAGCGTCCGCATTTCCCGACTCCGCCGGAATGCTCAAGTCAGAAAGCAGGATCTGCATCGAGTTCAGGACCTCTTCACGATCGACAACCGTTAATTGGACGACCACTACGCGGTCACCTTGAAACTGCCATCCCTCGACGGTGTCGCCGATTTCAGCAGTTTTGAGATCCTGCGGATCGATCAGTTTCATGAGACCGTTATCGCCGAGTTCCATCGACAACCGATCCGGAGTTGCTCCCAGAGTCGCTGCGAGTTTGGCACCGGACATTTCGGTCCCTTCGAGAGCAACGGGTTCACCCGCCTCGAAAAACAAATCGTTTGAGTCGGCTTCCTCGGCCGTGGAGTCGGCGTGCGACATGGCGATTTCCGCATTCTCGGAATCCTGAGGGCTGAATTGGCGGAAAGCGAGAAACAGAATCGCGACCGCTGAGATCAGAGAGGCGGTGGAAATGATCCAGCGACGGCTGGATGACGGCGTGGAGCTCGCAGGTTGCGCGATGGTTTTGCCGTGGAGAGATTCACGCTCCGCCTGGGCCATGACACGGCTCGCCAGATCGTTGGGAGCTTCTTCCGTCGGCAACCCTTTGAGTAATCCGCTCAGCTTTTGGTAGGATTCCAGCTCGGCCCGAGCTTCGGGAGAGGATTCGAGGAGCGCATCCACTTCGGCTCTCTCCTCGACGGAGAGACGATCATCGACGTAAGCCGAAATCAGATCGTGGGAAGGTGAATTGCTCATTGCGGACCATGCAAATTGGGTTTAAGTATCACGCTGGATTGATTTTAGTACGATTTAGGTTGTTGTGAGAACCGGAAATGGGTGCGTGGAGCACGATTTTCCTGATTCCTCGACCTCCGGAGGGCAAATGAGGCGGGTATGTGAGCTAGGAGGGATGCTTCTTCATTCACACACCATTTAAGAAGGAAATTTTGGGGGGAAAGTTCCCAAGATTTTAAAATCTTCCACGAATCGTACAAAAAGTTGAACCCTTTTTGTTTCGTTCTTGGTGTTTGCGGTACGGTCCGGCTATGATCCGGGAAGTTAACCAGCGATTATCACAGAGGTTACGATTTTGCGCGTGAGCCCGCTTGCGGTCCCGGTCAATCCGGTTTTGCGGCTCGAATTTTTGAATCAGGGAGAAGTTCATGATGAATGTTGGCTTAGTGTCCTTGTTGATGACCGGTTTGCTGGGAGTGAATTCCGGGCTGGTGGGATTTCCCGCCGGTGAGCGTGATGACGCCTATCTGAACTGTGCCCCCGCCGAGACGCTGATCTATGCAGAGTGGTCGACTCGCGGAGAGGGAGAAGCGGGAGCGGACGGAGTTGACGGGCTGGTTGCTGATCCCGAAGTGACCGCGATGACGGCCAATCTGAAATCCGCAATTCTGAAATTCATTGAGAAACAGGAAGGCGGCCCCCCACCTGCTTTGAAAGAGAATCTTCCTCCGCTGATCCTGGATCTCGTCAATCGCTCCGGATGTCTTTATGTCAGTTACACTCCTCCCGAGATTGTCGAGGAGCGACTTCAGGAAGAAGTCTGGCTCGATATCGCCGGCGGGGCGAGCGCTACCCTGATTATCAACGGCGGCGACCAGGCCGACGAGACCGAAAAACATCTGCTCGCTTTGATGGCGCTGGCTCCTCTGGGTCAGGCCCCTCCCAAATCGATCGAGGAGATTGCGATTCCGAATCCCTTCGGTCTTGAAGTGACCTTAGACCGCGAAGGGGATTATTTCATTCTGGCTCTCGGCGAGGGATCTCTAGAGCGCGCTCACGCGGGATTGAAAGGAGACGTCAAAGGGTTGGGAGAGTCTGAAGCATTTGCGAAGAATTATGACGCGTTCAAAATGGAACGTGTCGGAGGTTTGTTCTGGTTGGATATCGGCAGCATTCGCGATGAAGGGTTGAAGCTCGCCGGACCGTTTGGGCAAATTGCCCAAGTCATGCTACAACAACTCGGCATCGATCAACTCAATAACTGTCTGACGGTTTCGGGAGTGATCGACGGACAGATAGCCACGCGGACCCACGTCGAAACGGGAGGCAAAACCGATGGTGTGTTGGCGTTGATTGCGGGACGCGGATTGACTGCCGATGACTTCCAAAACATTCCGGGCGATTGCGACTTTCTAACTTCGTTTACGGTGGATTTGCCGTTGATTCGCTCGACGGTGGTGAGTTTGATCGAACAGATACAACCGCAGTTGATGGAGAACTTTGATGCGATCGAGGCCCAGGCGGAGAGCGAGTTGGGCTTCTCGATCGAAGAAGGATTTCTCAAGGCGTACGGGCAGCGAATGACGGTCTTCGATTCTCCCGCTGCGGGAGGACTATTGGCCACGTCTTTAACGTTCGCCGTCGAAGTCGTGGCTGCGGAGAAGGCTGATCCGATCTTCGAGCAACTGATGGTGCTACTGAAAGCTTCCTTACCGGGCGGGCGCGGAGATGAATTTTCCCGACGCGGCGTGTTTCTGGAACAGCGTGAGTTCATGGGGCAGACGATCTATTTCGTCAACACCATTGGAGATGACGTCCCTCTGGCTCCGGCGTTTTGCCAGACCGACAAACAGCTTCTGGTTTCTCTACACCCGCAGTCGCTGAAAGCGCATTTGCGTTTTCTCAAAGCAGAGGAGGCTTCCTATGCGGATCGATTCCAACCGGAAGGTCCGGAGGGGGCCGTCATCAGTTATTCCTCTTTCTCGGCGGACAAAATGGTGGAATTGGTGTACGCCGTACTTCCGTTCGTCGCTCAAGTCGGCTTGAGCAACACTCAGCGGGAAGGGTTCGAGTTCGACGTTTTTTCGATTCCCTCCGCCAAAGCGGTTCTACCCTACATGAAAGAAGCTCGCAGTTGGGTGGTGCGGACCGAATCGGGGCTGTTACTTGAAACCCGGTCGTCATTGCCGACTGCGTTCACGTCAATTCCCGTCAATGCGATCTTCATGATGGCTCCGGTCAGAAGGAGAGCTCGATTTGCGCCTGCTGGAGATATCATTATCGAAGAGGACACGGTTCAAGAAGCCAACTGAATCAAGGAAGTTCCGTCAGGAGCACTTTGCGGTAGATGATCCCGCCGGTGACGCCGTCGAGTAGCACATAACCCTCTTCGGGGAGTTCGTCGCTGAGAGCGAAGGTTTCGAGGACGGTTTGCCCGTTCAAAATGAACATGATGGAACTGCCCCGCACGATGAGTCGCGAGGTGTTCCATTCTCCCTGTGGTTTGACGGCGTTTTTTTCGGGAGCTTCGAGTCCGAAGAGCGAGCCGGTGCAAAACTGATCCGGGCCGACGCCAAAATCGTTGGCGAAGTGTATCTTGTAAGCGTTGTCGTAGACGGGGCCGGAGCCTCCGTAATGGAAGTAGATGCCTCCCTGGCCAATTTGTCCCATCGTTTTCCATTCGAGCTGGAGTTCGAAACTGCGGTACGATTTTTCGGATTTGAGGTAGGAATTTTCGACCCGTTCGAGTTTGGCCGCGTATTGGCCGAGAGTCGGTTCCTGTTCCCATTGCCGTGAGCCGACCTGATTCCAGGTCGTTTTCTGATAGAGCTGTTGTTCCATTTTGTTGGCGGATTGTCCCGCCTGGCTGTCGGGATAAGCTTCCTTGATCGCTCTGAGCAGGACGATTCCCGCGGGGTAATTCTCTCGCTCGAACTCCAGTTTGGCTCGGTGCAAAACGTGGCGATTGATTTCAGCGATGATTTCATCCGTCTTGTCAGCAAACGGTTCTACGCGATTCAAGGCCAGATCGCGATCCCCTTCTCCGTCGTAGAGCAGGAAATACGCCAGTGCGGTCAACCCATCTCGATCGTCGGGTTTCAGATGCTTTTGAATCAAGTTTATGATCGTCAGAGCGGGAAGCTCTCGCAGAGTTCGCTGGACCGAATTGTTACCGAGCTTGAAAGTCAGCACGCCGTCGGTGTAGGTCTCAAAACGAGCCCGGGCGGTTCCCAGAGGGACCGTCGAATCAGCTTCGAGTGCCGTGACTGCTTCATCGAGCAAAGACCAGGTCTTGCGGATCTGTTCGATGGCGCGGAGATTCTGTTGGAGCATGTCGCGAGAGTCGCTGAGTTCGTCGTCCTGAAGCGCTTGCCGGGTGAGCGATTCCGCTGTCTTATCGTCACGCTTGGCCAGAGCGGCCCGCCATTCCACCAGATATTTCTGATACGGCAAAGGAAGGCTGCGGGGATCGACGGTCGGTTCTTTGTCTTTCATGTCCGGCGTCATCGCGGGCTTTTGGTCGGTCTCCTTCGTCAAATCGGCCACTTCCACCGGTTTGGGAGGAATCGGTTTTCCAATCGGAGCGACTCCCCAACCGGGAGATTTCGAAAGTCGAACGAGTGCTAAATCTTCCGCTCCCTTCGCTCCAGAGCTATAAACCATCCATTGTTCGTCTGCCGACACGAAGAATTGTCGGCGGTTGGAATCTGTCTGGAAATCGGTCAGCGAAAACTGGTGAATTGTTTCCGGACGGGAAAAGTTGGAGGAGACATCCGCGCGACGCGACCGGGAGAGTGTTTGGCCGTCGAATTGGTACTGGCGAAGCCCGTCGGGTGACAGCATGGGGATCAATCCCGGCAGCGGATAAGGGATGGGATCGCTGAAATCCTTATCGGTTGACGACCTGACGGCTGCGAAGCCCTGAGTTTCCTGGTCGGTGACCGTGGTCCAGTAGAGTCGGAGGTGGTCGGGCAGCACTTGTGCCGTCAGCCAGGGCGCGGTCATCTCTCGATCGAAAAGCACTTTCTTCTGATCGCGGAATTCTGCCAGCGGACCCTGGCGCGTGAGGGAGACGATGCGCGAACTTTCCGGTTGAGCGTAATACAAAAAGAGTCCATCCGCCGTCACGCTCGGGCTGGCGGGGAGCGACGCGCTGCGACTGAGCAACAGGACTTCCGGCGGATCAAAGTCGTGCCAGATTGATTCACGGTAGGAGACGTAGACGGCTTTGCCGTGCTCGCGGTCTCCCACAAACCAGAGGGTGAGGCCGTCCGGCGAGAGATACGGATCGAGTTCGCGTCCGATGGAATTGACCTGTTCCAGTGGAAACGGTTGATCGATGGGCCAATCGAACAGCGGGGAATTCGCCGTGATGACGGAATTTTCGTCCGCTTTTTGGAGCGGAGGAAATTGGACCTCGGACATCTCGGAGACGATCACCACTCGCTGAGAGTCCTGGTATCCCGGTCGAGTGAGCGAAACGGTGCGGTTGCCTTGCTCCACCAGAATTTCGCAGGGAGGGGACAGATAATTGCTGTCTGCGTCTCGCGCAGGATGACCGTCCACCAGCACCCACGACTCCGGATCGCCTCCATACACGCGGCAAACGCCGGTGGAAAATTCCGGCATTGGAATGGCTGCAGGGTCGGGCGGGGTGGTCGTGTCTTTGCTTTGAGAGCTCGTCGAGGAGCTTTGAGAAGATTCCTCATTTCCCGAGCAGCCGACGATCAGGACGGCGAGGGTCACGTATAGAACGGTTTGACATCGATTCGGTAGGAGTCGAAAATTCTTCATAACGGGATTCGAGGCTTCGTGTGGAGGACGGGAGTCATCGAAAACGGGCCACAGTCCACGGTATTACTCCGGGGGAGTGGGGGAATTGTTGGGGTCTTCCCCGAACTTGACAGTGTAGGCGCTTCGATTGCCGGAGAGCTTGACCAAATTTTGCTCGGGCATCACCTGGATGCTTAAGCGGGAAAGATGCTTGGAGTTGGTGTCACTGAAAATGATGTCGCCTGTTTTTCGATCGAGAAGTTCGATCGAGGTTTCCTGCGGCGAAGAGATGAAGCCTCTTCGTGCCTGACGACGTTTCACCAGAAATGCGATCAGAGGGGAAGCTTCCGGCTGGTCCGGGTCGTACGCCTGGTTCTGGATCCGTTGACGCCACAGAATCTCGCCGTCCGGGGCGAGTCGTATAAATTCCCCGTTCACTTGTGGGAAGTAATATTCATCTCCCGAGACGACGAACGGCTGGTTCTCTTCCGACGGTTGTTCGAGAGTGGAAAGCAGAAAACCGGATCGAGAATAATGCAGTGAAAACGCCACGAGGTCGGGAGGTTCTTCGCCTTCATCGTCGAGCTGGATCTGGAACGAGGCGAGTACCTCGCCATTCTCTATGCGAATCAAACGAAACTGTCGTGATTCTGGGGCGAGCGTGCCGACAAATTGCGGCGTTGCCTGCTGGAAGAGCGACTTTTCGGAAACTGCCTGACTCCAGAGTCGTTTTCGGGTGACGGGATCGTAGGCAGCGAGTTGCCAATCGGGTTCTCCGTCGGCAATCTCCTCGTGAACGATCAGAAGTCGTCCGGCGGGTTGAGACCATCTTGAAACCCCCGACAGCGGAAATTCTGCGACCGGTTGACCGTCCGATGTGCGATGTACGGTGATCGTCTCTCCGCCCTGAGGCAGACAGGCGATAACGTTCGCGTCGGCGGAAATGGTTTGGCCGTGCGAACCGATTTGTTGTTCCCACAGCAGCTCCCCATTCCTCCAATCCATCGCGATCAGATGGCGATCTTTCTGGTAAACGATCAGGTCGGAGTCGATCAACGCCACGTTTCCGAGCGGTTCATCGAAGAGATCGTAGACCTGTTGTCGGGGATGTCCGTTGGCGTCCACCACACGTTCGATCTGGATCGAGGATTGCGGCGAGTTACCGTGAAATCCGACGAGAGGTTCTTTGAGATCGTGGGGACCGTGCAGCATGGAGACATCGCCGTCCTGGAACAGATCCAGAACGTAAAACTGATCGGAAAAGACGAGCACTGCGAGGTGTCCGTGGAGGTACAAACGCCGATCGGCGATCAGGCTGTTGGGATTCTGTTTGACGTTGGAAAGCGGGAGGTCGATTCGTTTTTCTCCCAATCGATCGAATCCCAGCAAACGAGGCGGTCGCTCGGTTGCCAGGTTGAACGACCATCCTTCCCAGAGCCCACTTTCGCCGTAGACAGGAATGCGATGCAGGATGGCCTGGATCGAACTCTCGGAAGAGGGGGCGACGTGAATCGGACGAGCCGTCCAGGCATGCTGTGTCTTCGCCAGATAGTCCCGCAGCAAGCGATTCTCCAGCCCCCATTCCGCGAGTTCCTTGCCGGTCATCTCCTCAAGGCAGATTTCCTCGGCATGTTTGTCGAGTAATTCTTCTCGCAAAGTGGCGGCCGCCGGAATCTTTTGCAGCTTCATCAGTAAGCGGAAGTGCCGCGCGAGTGCTTCTCGACGAACTTTTTCATCGGCGGAGTGGGTTAACTGGATCAGTTGCTGTTCGAGTTCCAGACTGTCGGTATAGGCATCCAGATGTTGGACGTCGTACAACGCGAGCCGGTCGGAGCCGGGAAGCCCTCGTAAAATTGAGGCGGCACGAGAGATTTTAACTGTATCATTTTCGGCGAGGAGCCGATCGGAATATTCCTGAAACTGTTTCGCGAAGAGTGTCTGAGCGGAGGCGTCGGCCTGTTGATAGATCGATTTCAGTCGGCCTCTCACCCAGCGATCGCTGCGAATGCGCGCGTGTCGGCGATGGAGAATGAAGTCGGGATGATCGATTAAACCCAGGAACTGGCGAAACGCTTCGTCGAGATTTCCCGCTTCCATTTGTCCTTCCGCCACAATCGCTTGCAGTTGCGAGGCCTGGGGGCTATCGGCGGTTAACTTTCGCAACAGCGGAAGATACTTCTCGTGTTTGGGGAAATCCTGCCGCATCCCCTCGATGAGCGTGCTGGTCAAAATCTGATGGAGTCGGGAATCGGGTTGATCTTCGTAAGCGGCCACAAATTCATCGATGGCGGTTTGTCGATGCCCGGCGAGCAACGCCAGTTCCCCTCGGAGGACGGCGGCATCGCCGGTCCCCTGTTCGGCGATCCGTTGTTCGAGTTCGGAATCCGAGAGATATCGGAAAATTCGATCCTTCGTTTGCGAGACGACGACCCCGTTTGCAGCGACCAGGTTTCCGGCGACTCGATCGTGTGCCGAGGGAATCGAGGCTTTCAGGATCCCCTCTTCGAGATCGATGACCGCGATACTGGCATCCGAAAGCGGTAAATAGTAGTCGCCTTCGGCTCGGTAGCCTCGGCCGCTCGGGAGGGGCGTTTCCACCGACCAGAGATCGCGACCAGTGGTGAGATCACGGGCGTGAATTTCACGGCGACCGACGAGGATGACTTTGCGATCGTGAATGCAGGCGACGTAGAGATCGTCCTGTCGAGGGGCGGACCAGACGGGAGCGCCGTCCGACAGGTTCAGACAGTAGAGATCCGAAGAGTCGCAGGGTGTCACGAGCACGCGACCTTGTGCGATGCGGGCCACGGAGTCGATCCAGCGACTCTCGTCTTCCGGACTGATTCCGTATTCGCTTTGCAGCCGATCCAGTTTGGAGAGTGTTTGCTTGGAGTGGGAGAACTCTTCCGTATATCGAAATTGCCAACTGAAGATTCCTCGCGCCAGGTCGTAGCCGATGACCGTTCCATGCGCGATCGGACAGACCAGAATACCGTTGGTGTAAGAAGGGGAAAGCCCGGTCAGTTCCCACAGCGGCGTCTGTTTTTCGAGTTCCGAGGCGATCGGCGTGGGAAGGGGTTGTTCCCAGAGCCAGCGAACGGTTCGTCGCCCGTTGGGAAGTTCCTTATTCTTCAGTGCGATCAGGAGCATCTCCTCTTTCCGGGAAGCGATGCAGTACAGCATGTTCCCCTGGACCAGTGGAGGCCCCAGGAAGCGCAATCCCGTGGTAAACTGATCGGCGGCGCCTCCCAGTTCCCAGATCGCTTTGCCGCTGGCCAGTTCGTAAGCCATCAGCTTGTTGTAGTCGGTTTGTTGGGAGTAGGAACCCGCGCGGTTAACTTCGAGCAAGCCCTGCTCTTCCACCGAGAAGACCAGTTCGCCGTCGCTCGCCAGCGTGCCGGAGGTCATATCTCGCCAGGTCCGTTGCATGATGTAGGCTTGAAGATCGGAGATCTGAGGTTGGTTGGAATAGCTGGAGCGATCGAGGTCGTCGAGGAGAGAGGTAAACTCGGTGTCGATCGCATACGTTTCCCACAACATCTCGCCGTTGTGGACGTTGACGGCTTTCAGATTTCCCAACGATCGAAAGACGACAACCTCACCGATCATTAGCGGATGCATTGCCGGGAGTTGGAGGTACCGCGTTGATTCAAAACGACGCGCGAGCGAGCGAAGTTCGCTTTCAACCAATTCGAGTTGTTGCGGTTCATCAAATTCCGAAAGAGGTACGGTGCGGAATTCCCAGGATTCTTCGCGTAAGGGAGGAGCGGCTTGCGAGGCGGTGTTTCGGTCTGCATCTCCACCGAATATTCGCCAGTCATCGGGTTTCGCGTCCGCCAACACGTCTTCGCGGAGAGGGCTGAATTGGTCGAGCCAGTTGATTCCCTCGATCGAAGTGGTGCTGTATTCCTTTGTGCTTCCCCGGACTTCGAGCGTGAGTGTCTGGGTTTCCTGTTGCAGGCGTTTGAGATATTCGAGGCACTCGTCCTGAAGCCCCGTCATTCGTAGTGCCAGGCTGGTTTGCAACAGAACTTTGGGTCGTTCCGAGCGAGCGATTCGATTTTCGGAGAGCAGACGTTGAAAGGTGAGCGCGGCAGCGAGGGCGTTTCCTCGATCGAAATACAGTTCGGCCAAACGTCGCGCTGCTTTCGCTCCGGTTTTGGTGAAGTAATAACGCCGGACGACCTCTTCCAGAGCGGAGAGTTCGGAGACGGTTTCGGCCTCGTCAAGCACTTCTTCGGCCGCCGCCTCGAAGAGAAGCTGATATTGGCCTCGTTCCGATGGTGTGAGCCGGCTGAGAGTTTGTAAGACTTTGCCTTTGAGGCTGACCGCCTGATCCCGATCTTCGGGATTGATGTAATACATCGCGTCGCGGGGATGATCGAGAATCGATTGCAGCAAAGGCAACGCATTGACAAGGTCGTCACGTTCCAGAAGTGACATGGCGGAATCGTAAACGCGTTGCAGCCGACGATCGGAAAGTTCGGGGTCGAGCGTGGGAGAATCGGTATCAGCCTGCTGCGCAATTGCCGGTTCCTGAGCGTCGCCGGCGGGAATCGAAACCAGCAGCAGGATCGCAGACGAGACGAGTGTTCGTGCGATGAGTCGATGGAAAGAGTTGGTCCGCAACATAGGGTTCCTCAGGACTCGATTGTGCGCGGCCCACGCACACGGGCAGTTTGTGGTGAAAGAGCCCGATGATTCATTTTATTCTAGCAGATCAACAGGAGAGGGGGCATGGGAATTGACTCGGAACGGGAAATCCCGGCTTCCGAGACGAAAAAAACCCGCTTTTCGTCTTCGAAAAGCGGGTTCGTGATCCATCAGTCGTCACGTGGATGACTACTCGAGGATTTTGGCAGAGTCGCCGGCGACGACTTTGACTTTGCTCTTATCGAGTTGTCCTTTGGCGAACGCATGATTCACTTTGACGTCGGATTCGTTCCACATCATCACCGTGACATCAGCGTCTTTGGCGATTTTGTAGCTGCTCGGTCCGGCCGATCCATCGTAAACGGTCAGCGGAACGTTTTTGATGCTGTTCTTTTCAGCCACTTCTTTCAGCTTCCCTTCGGCAGCATCGGCATCATCGGTCAGCAGAACAACGAAAGCCGCCATCTTCTTATCGCCGTTGGCACCGACTTGTTCGTCGACCTGCTTGATCAAGCTCGCGACGTTGTCGTCGATTTCACGAGTGAAGATAGAAACCACGGGACGACTTCCATACATGCAGCGGTAGCACAGCGTTTTACCGGCTTTGGGACCGGTGATGTCACGCACGTTGAATGCGGGAGGAGCGTCTCCGGGTTGCAGACCGGACTGGACTTCGGCGGCACCCGCCAAGCTGGTCATGCTCAAGACCATTGCAGCAACAATTAAATTCTTCATCTCTCAGGTTCTCCTTAAGATTCATTTCCGGAATGAAAGTGCTTCGTAATATTGAATGGCTCTCTCGAGTCCATTCCTGAAACAGCATCGCCCCTGATTGTAGGGACTGCGTTCGGGAAAACTGTGAAACGATTCACAAATCCCCGTTTCGCGACGTTCTCGCTATGATGCAGTCGTTCACGCTTTGCGGATGCCAGCTTGAGAAACCGGCAGAAGTTCCGCGGGATGAGAGATTATCCCTTTTTCTTAACGCCTAGTTTTTCAAGTTGTTTGACGAGATCTTTGCCGTGATTGGCGGCGTTCACTTCCCGGTCGATATGCAGGATTTTGCCATCGGGTCCGATGTAGTAGGTCCACCGATAGGGAAATTGTCGCGTCTCGTTGACCACGCCGTAAGCTGTGGCGGTCGATTTCCCGGGATCGCTGAGGATCGGGTAATCGAGTTCCAGAGACATCGCGAAGTCTTTATTTTTCTTGGGGGGATCGACCGAGGCGGTAAAATAAGCGACGTCGAACTGGCGAATGGCCTCTCCCTGGTCGCGGAACGATTTGCACTCTTTCGTACAACCGCCGGTAAATGCTTTCGGGAACCAGGCGATGACAACCGTTTGTTTCCCTTTGAAGTCCGATAAGCGATAAGTTTTTCCATCGCTTCCCGGCAATTCAAAGTCGGGAGCCTGATCGCCGACTTTCAGTTCTTCAGCGTGAAGTTCCGGGAGACCGACACACAATGCGAGCAGAAGTGTGGTCAAGAGGGTCCATCGTGACAGCAGCATTCTTATTCTCCTCAATCAGTATCCAGTGATGTTCGTTCATCGGGGAGTCGATTGGTCGTCATTGACCCGTGACCTCCCCCGTCATGAGGGACTTTATGAAGCTAACATACGCGATTCGAGAAGTCCATAACCTGAATTTGTTCTTTTACCGTTGAGGCGGCGTCTCAACGTTCCTGATGGGGAGGCTGCAGTTTCCAGTTTTCTCCAAAAAAGTCGGCATCGACAATCTTCCCCGGCCCGCGACTGTGAGGCGGGACGGAGAGATCGACCACCCCCCAATCGGGGAGCTTGGGAACCTGTCGGGCGTTGTTCAGATAATCGTATTCACGAAAGGTAAAACCGCTATTCAAAACGACATAGCGTTCGGGATTCAGGGGGTTCGGAAAGATCATGATCAGGCCGTGCTTCGACGCGTCCCAAGTTCGATCGCCAGCGGTGATGGTCTCTTTGGACCACTGGATGGGGAGTTTGTCGGCGATCTTGGCCAGAACGGCGTTGCTGGAGGGGTCGCCGAAGAGAACCAGATTGTGTTGAGAGATCTCGGCTTCTCCAATTTCCGAGTCTTTCATAACGCGGGGAGTACCGCGGAAGTGGCGTCTCCAATGAACGACGGCATGTTCGAATTCCGACTTCGTCCAGGTATCGACGGAGCTGTGAGCCGCTTGTCCGGTGGGAGCGACGAAGACGAAGGAGTCCATGAACGCATCGTCGATGGGGCCTTGCAGGTTGTGAACTTTTCGCAAGCCCGCTTCGGGGCGAGGACCGGGACGCCAGACATTACGTTGGTCGCGATAAAAGGATGCTTGCCACGAACGATCTGATTTCGGACGTCCGGCTTCGATCTGTTGCCCGTCGAGAGTAACCACGACGGGAGAGAGTAAATCGAAGGGAGCGTCGCCCGAGGGAAAATTAAACGTGATGTCGGTGACGTTGAGGGTATCGGCGGAGAGGCTTTGATCTTGGAGTTGGGCATCGACGCGAGCACGCTCCCAATGTTCTCCCAAACCGTCCACTTGCACCCAGTTCATGCGATTGTATTTCAAAGTGAAGGTCGTGAAATGAATGTTGCGCGGATAACGTTCGCGTCCGGTGCGTTGTAACTCCGAGAGCCGGCGTTCAATTTCAACCAGCGAGTCTGGATGGATTTTGTGAGCGGTTTGCGGACCGATGATGTGCACCATGTCGATCCCTTCCCGACGCAGGTATTCTTCCATGATGTCGGCGGCCTGCTTTTGACGGTCGATCTCGCCGCTATAGGCAATGGTGGGGCATTGATACAAATTGACGGCGTGATCGGTGCAGTCATACATCCGCCACAGCTTCTCTTCGTACCAGGTGGGATTCAGGGTTTCGTTTTGAAACGACTTGAGGAACTCGGGAGTTTCGGAAAATCCGGCACCCGGAGTCGCCGCGAACCAACGATCGGAATAATGAACGGCGAATTGCCAGCAGGCGGCGCCTCCCATCGAAAAGCCGCGGACGGCGATCCGATCGTCGTCAATGCGGTAGTCCTGTTTCAGATGTTCGAGTACTTCGAGCGTATCGATCTCGCCGGCGAACTTGTTGGCGTTGGAATAGCGTCCGTACGGATGCACCATAAAATGGGTCGTACTGGAAACAGCCCCCTGGTTTCGCATTCTCTGAGCGATGAAATTGGTTTCACTCAATGTTTCTCCCCGACCGTGATACCACAGGTCGCAACGGTATTCCTTCGTCCCCTGCGATTGATAATTCTTGGGGACGTAAACGGCATAGGGTTGGATGCTGCCGTCGATCCGGGAACGGTACCCTCGAATGACCGCTCCGGTCTCGAACCGCCACGGAGTGTTGCCAGCTTTGAGTTGTTCCGCGCGAGCCAGCCCCAGTTCGACGTGATTCCGGGCGGCTGCGACTTCCTGCGGGCGGAAGAATTCCTGGTGTTTGAGGTTGAGCGCGGCGGACCAGTAAAAAACTTCCACGTCGGGTAGATAACGTTGCACCGCGTCGCGCTGGTCGGTTTGCAGTTCATTGATGGACGAGGCGAGCTGTTTCAGTCGGGTCTCGAGTTGAGTTCGTTCTTCCGGTTTAACCTCGATGCCCAGTTTGGGGATTCGGCGGACATTATCGGCCACGTTATCCGCCGGTCCATCGGCCAGGAGTGGTTGAGCGCAAACCGTGAAACAAAAAGAAATCGCCGCGAGACAAACGAGCTTCATCAACAGACTCCGATGGGAAAGGGAACAGGGGGCTTATCCGTAAGCGTTCTAAGCTACTCAGATCGATCGACGGACTCAGCAAAAAAGCGGTTGGACGTGGGAGAAAATACGAAGAAACTGTTCCCTGTCAAAAAATGCCAAAAACTTTTGGATTCCCTCTTGTTCGACGTTTTGGTCGGGTTACAATAAGGACGGAAATTGAGACTCAGTCTCAATAACAGTTGTTAGTTCCTTCCCGCCTTTGAAGTATTGACCCACCATGGCGACTGTCGAAAGCACAAACGACAAAATGGTCTGTTACTGCTACGGTCTGAGAGAGTCAGACATTCAGCAGACCGTGCAGTTGCATGGGTGTCAGGAGCTGCAAGCCGTCATGAACTGTTCGGGAGCGGGAACCGGTTGTACGGCGTGTCATCGTCGGATTCAGGCTGCCCTGAATAAGCAGGTCGTTCAGGCTTACGGTGCAGAGTCTCAAAAAGCTTTTCAGTAAAGTAATCCGCTTAAACTTCTTCTTCCGTATCGTCATTAGCTTGATGCAATTGCGATCGAAGTATCTCCACCTCTCGACGGAAGGTTGGTTGTAATTCTGTTAGTCTCTCCGGAATGTCCATCACGGCGTGAATAACGGTCAGCACCACCACGGAGTCTTTGAGAAAATCGCAGACCAACAAATGGTTGCGAACGCGGTAGAAATGAAGCGAAGGGTGGAAACAGGCTTCGACTCTGAGAATTTCCGGATGCAATTTGATTTGCGAGAGTGCTTCCTCGATGGCATTCAGGTATTCCCCAGAAACGCGTTCTCCCCAATTCTCAATCGAATAGCTTTTTATCTGGGTGATATCGCGTAAAGCACGCTGAGTAAGTAAAAGCTTCATATCCGAAGGATGACTCAAGGATCAACCTTTTGAATCAAATCTTTCAGATTCCCCTCGAACTCGTAAGTTCGTCCTGCAATGGAATCCCGATAGCCTTCAATGACAGCCTGGCGAATTTTTTCCGCCTCCTGCTGCTGTTTCTTCTGTCTTAGCAAATCACTCACGAACTCACTTGGTGTGGAGTAAAGAGTTCCATCGCCACAATTCTGATCGATAAAAGAACGTAATTCATCCGTAAGCGTCAAATTGAATGATTCGGCCATAGCGACTGTCTCCTCAATTACATTATGTCAGGACTTCTCATCCAGTCAATATTTGTCATTGAGGAAGAATCAGTCGCCAATTGAAGGCCAATTATTTTTCAGTGGCCGCCCTCTTCGTCAGCTTCGGAGCCAACTTGCGTGGTGAGGTAGTTCTCGATGCCCATTTTGTCGATGAGGTCGAGTTGTGATTCCAGCCAATCCACATGCTCTTCGGATTCGACGAGAATCTTATCAACCAGATCCTTGCTGCCGTTATCGCCTTGCTCGTGGCAGATTTGTGAAGCTTTGTTATAGGCCTTCACGCCGCTGGTTTCGAGTTCCAGGTCGAATTCAAACTGTTCCTTGACACTGGTTCCGGGACGAATCACGCCGTAACGGGCGATTTCGGGAACACCTTCGAGGAACAGAATCCGGTCGATGAGCAGCTCGGCGTGCTTCATTTCGCCCATTGATTCTTCGTAGTGTTTACGTCCGAGGCGTTGCAGTCCCCAGTCCTGAACCATTTTGGCCTGGATGAAATATTGATTGATGGCGGTCAGTTCGATGGTCAGCCCTTCATTGAGAGCATCGATGACTTCCTGATTCCCTTTCATAGTTTTCTCCTCTGATGTGATTTCCTGACAAGATATGACTCCCAGATTTTCCCACCTGTTTGGAACGGATACCAGCCGCTCCGACAGAAAAGATGTCGGTTTTTTCGAATTGAAACGCTTTCTCATCTGATTTTGAGACGGAATCCCCGCTTCGCTCGATTTGGGATTGGTCTTTTCTCTCTGACTCTTTCACAATCAGGGAGAATCCTGAAACTCTATTCCGACTTTCGTAGTAAAGAACAACGATCGAGCCAACGACGGTAAACGTTGGTTTTGTCCGTAACTTCCACCCTCCGATGGGGTTCAACAGAAACAGTATCTTTCATCAACGAGGCGAATCGTGAACTTTCTGAATCAAAAACTGTTCTGGCTGACAGCGATTGTCTGTCTCATGGCCTCTTCCTCGCTTTCCTTCGCACAGTCGGAGGAGGATGAACTGGATGATTTGGAAGTTCCCAAGCCGATTCCGATTGGCGTGGCGATGTTTTCTTCGGTGGAACGTGGTTTCAAGGAGATGGATTATATCTTTGAAACGATCGAGCACCCCGAACTCTCCGATCTGGTGTCGATCAACCTGGCCAACCTGGGTGATTTGAAGGGAGTCGATCGGAACCGTCCTTTCGGTCTGGTTTTCTTTCTCAAGCCGGGTACCGGTTTCAATATTTTTCCGACTCCCGCGTTTGCCGCCTTTCTGCCCTGCGAGAATTTTGACGACCTGTTGGCAACCTTCGGGACTACTGGAATGCAGGTTGCCAAGCTGCCCGAGTACGAGTATCGATACACGATGCAGGGACCGGGCCAAACCTTCCAGCTCGAACAATTCGACGAGTATGTGTTTATCACGAACGACGAAACGTTGCTCGACGGGGAAATGCCCAATCCAGATTCGCTCACTAAAACTCTCGCCACTCGTTACGACGTGGCGGCCCAGGTGAATATCAAAAACGTACCGGTGGGCATGCGGAAAATTCTGCTCGATTTTCTGCGCGCTAAAATGGAAGCCGAGATGCAACAGCGCGACGAGGAACCGGAGGGAGCCTGGCGAGCGAGGAAAGCATCCACCGCCAATAACCTGCACTTCATCGAGCAATTGGCCACGCAGGGAGATTCCATCACGGTGGGGCTCGATGTTTCGAAGGAATTGCGCAAAGCGGTCGTTGAAGTCGATTTGAATGCCAAGCCGGGGAGTCAATTTGCCAAATACCTGGGAGATTCCGGGGGCGTCACCAGCTACTATCGAGCGCTGCAGAGCGATCCCGCGATCATCTCTGCTTATATGTCCTGGCAGATGCAGGATGAGTACGCCAAAAACCTCAAGGAAATCGCGGTCGGTATCAAGCAGTTGATTGAGGAAGAACAGTCAGTCGACGACCTGGATGATAGTGCTCCGGTCTCTCCCGCCGATGATATCCTGGTCCGGACGGACGGCCTGTTTAATTGCCTTGCCGATACGGCGGAAGCCGGCACTCTGGATGCGTTTGGGCGGATGCAGCAAACCGCAAACGGGACGTCCGTCGTGCTGGCTTCGGTGCGTGTGATTAATGGCACGACCGCCTCGGTCACCATCTCCGACTTGCTGGAAAAAATGAAAGCACGGGATGGAGACAATGTCGATTTGCAGTTGAATGCCGAGACGTATCGGGGCGTGACCTTTCATCGTGTGACGCCGTCGAATCGCGATGCCGGTAGTCAGCGTGTTTTTGGAGAAGACTGGAGCTTTTATTTTGGCGCAGGAGAGCGGACTTTGTGGTTTCTCATGGGAGACGAGGAAGTATTGATCGCCGTCCATGACGCCATCGACAAAATCCTCGATCCCGCATCCCAGCAAGCTTTGCCCGACGCGGCCCCCTTTCGGTTTACCTTGAATATGTCGCAGTGGTTGGCGATGTTCGAAAATCCGGATCGGGAACCGGGCGAGTTCCGACAGAAGGTCAACGAGACGTTTGAAGCAGGAGACGATCGTATCGTCGCCGACATGACCCCCAAAGAAAACGGACTTCGTTACCGAATACGTTTTGAAGAAGGTTTTGTGAAAATCGTCGGCTTGTTCGCAGCACGATCCTTCGGTATTCCTCTCGACGAATAGTTTTGTCGGCCAGCCTCGGCTTGGAATCTCTGTCACTAAGAGGTTACGATACCCACTCGAACCTCTTATGCACGGACACCGGATATGCTCGGTCGATTTCTGTCGAACTACATCGAACGTCATCAAAATCGTACCAACCAACTCTTTCATCTGGTTGGGTTGCCGGTGACTTTTATTGTTCCGGTAGTGTTTCTCATCCAGCAGCAACCGTGGTGGGCTTTGGGCTCATTCGTGCTGGGATATGTGCTGCAATTTATCGGTCATGCGTTCGAAGGCAACGATGCCGGCGAGATGATTCTGATCAAAAAGCTGCTCGGAAAACCGTACCGGGAGTTCGGACCTGGCGTAAAAGATTCATCAGCTAACGATTGAATCGCCGATACAGTCTGTAAGGATGAGTCCGGTTTGCGCGATTGTACCGCTGATATGGGTGGTGCTGATGCGTGGTAAACCGTTTTCTACAAGGGACTTGTGTTAAACGCGACAGGATCACGGATGATGTCGAACGCATTACGCCACCCTAAACTGGGCATCGGACTTCTACTCGTCAGCACCCTGTTGACCGGTTGCTGGGAGAGAAGAACGGGTCTGACCTACCTGGGAGAAGGTGGAAATCAATATTATAAAGATGCCGCGACCAGCATCGATTTCCCTGACGCGACGCAAGAGTCTCCGGAAGAAGTTCTGACGACGGCGAAACCTCGAACGGTCAAGGATCGCAGCAAGGACGAAATCTGGGAGATGACGCTTTCGGATGCCATTACGACGGCGCTCGAAAACAATCGCGTCATTCGTTCGGATGCCGCCTTCCTGTCGCCCGGTAATTCACTCTTCACGAATCCCGATCGGGTGGCTTCGGTTTACGATCCGGCGATTCAAGAAAGTGGTTTTCTGTTCGGCGGTCGAGGTATTGAATCTGCGCTTTCTGCGTTCGATGCTCGCTGGGACACGCGCGTATTGTGGGGACGAAATTCCACCTACAATAATATTGCCGCCGCTCCTGGTTCGGCGACTTCTCAGGAAACCGCGAACTTCGACACGTCGTTGACGAAAGCATTCGCCTACGGTGGTCAGGTGCAATTGGGGCATAACGTCAATTATCTCGGTTCGAATGCGTCCGGTCAGATGTTTCCCTCGACCTACACAGGCTCGCTGACTGCCGAGTACCGCCAGCCGTTACTCGCGGGATCGGGAGCGGAGTACACGCGGATTGCCGGTCCGATCACGCAGAGCTTCGGCGGGATTACCGGTGTGACTCAAGGGGTGGTGATCGCCCGGATAAATAACGATATCACGATTGCCGATCTGGAAGCCAATATTCGGAATCTAATCCTCGATGTGGAATTGCTGTATTGGGATCTGTATCTCTCGTACGTGCAGTTTGATACGGCGACTCAGGCGCGCGAAAGTGCTCGTCAGGTCTGGCAACGCGCCAACGCCAAGAATGAAGTGGGCGACTTGATTTTCGACGATATGAGTGATTCGACCGAAACGATCGAGGACGAACTTCGCCAAGTGAACGCGACCATGATGCAAGGCAGTCAGAACGTGAAAGCCGACTTGTACCAGGCCATGGACGCCTATTATCAGGCGCAGGCTGCCGTCGATCGGGCACGTTCGCAAATCTACTCCAGCGAAACGCGTTTTCGTCGTTTGTTGGGACTTCGTGTGAATGACGGTCGCATCATTCGACCGAAAGACGTCCCGCTGACCGGGGAATTTGTTCCTGACTGGTACGCCGCGTTGGCTGACGGATTGACCAATCGAGTCGAATTGCGTCGTCAGAAATGGAGTGTGAAAAGTCTGGAGCTTCAGTTGACCGCGGCCAAGAGCCTGACTCGCCCGCGACTCGATTTCGTCACAAGTGCTCGCGTGAACGGTCTGGGAGACGATTTGTTGGGCAGCGGTCGAGCGGATGGAGTTTCTCCGAACGGCTTAGACAACCTTTATGGAACGCTAGGGGGGGGAGATACCACCGGTTGGGGAGCGGGTGTGGAGATGTCGATACCGATCGGGTATCGGTCGGCGTTGGCGCAGGTGCGCAACATCGAACTGCGATTGTCCAAGGCTCGCGAATTGTTATCCGTTCAGGAAATGGAGATCAGTCACGAGATCGCTACGTCTCTTCAGGATATCGCGGTGGCTCACGAGAATCTTCAATCGTTGTTCAATCGGAAGGAAGCGGCCAAGGATTACGAAGAAACCTTACGCATTCAGGTTCTGGAAGGTGGACGGGGCGGACTGGCGGACGACTTCGATCGTCAGATTCGAGCCATCGCCACAGTCGCCGATGCCGAAAGCGCTTATTTCCAGGCACTCGTCACGTACAATAAGGCGTTGGCTCAATATCAGTATCGCAAGGGAACCTTGCTTGAATACAACAACATTCATCTGGCGGAAAATCAGTGGGATCCCGAAGCCTATGAAGACGCTTTGCGTCGTGCTCGGGAACGCGGACACGCCTTCAAGGATGACCATATTGAGGCGGAACCCCGACCGTTCTCGCTGGGACCGATCAATCCTCACGAATTACAATTCCGCCCTCCCGCTGGAGAAGGGCACATGGTTCCCTTGCCGGAGGAAACCGATGGAGAACTGAAATCTGACGAACCGGCTCCCAGTCCTCCCGCCGAAGAAGAAAAGCCGTACGATGCTGAGACCGTGCAAGCGACAACCGGTCGGAAGACTTTGAGGTTACGGTCTCTCCCCGATTCAAGCTTGCTGGCTCAGCCGATCGTTTCTCAGCCCCAGAAAGAGCAGCCTCGCGGGTCCGTGAATCCGATCCTGACGGTTCAACCGGGATTGAACTCTCCCGCGATTCAGGCCGCCAGTCACCAGACGATGTCCCGGACCGGCGCAGCTCCGGTTTCGAGTGAGCGAACATCATTCGTCGAACTGATGCCGATCAAATTTGGTGAGCCCGATGATTCTGCATCGTCTCCTACAGCCGAGCCTGTTGTTCGACCGCAACACGCCGCAAAAGGGAAAACGATCCCCTCTCCTCCTCAGTGGCCTGGGTCAGTCAACCAATCCACTCCGAAACGCGCTACAGAGGCGCGAAGCTTTCAGACCGAGACGCCGTTTTCCCCGCATCTTGCTCCGGAAAACATGAAGCCCTCGCCGGAGGGGAGCGACGACGACTGGCATTCTCTGAATCTCAAGTCTCAATAGGGAGCCAAGTACGCTTCGGGCGATGCGGGACTACCTGAAATGTGGTCAAACGAACATACTTCGTCTGTTGTTTGAGTTTTCGGATTCGTAATGAGTCTTTGCGACAGTCGTTTCCTATTCTAAGATGAAGATCCATCTCCCAAGTGATTCACGCCGCATTCGCGGTATCGTTTCATCATTAATTGTGAGTTGTCTCCGCCGGCAAACCGGACTCAGCTCTCAAGGATCCTTATGTCAACCAATCAACGCCTCGAGCGTTTGTTGCGGTTGTTGAACGTCCTGCAATCGGGACGTCCTTTCAATACGCGCGAACTTTCGGAGATGCTGAGCGTCAGCCGCCGCACGATCTTCCGCGACATTAACTTGTTGCAGGATAGTGGTATGGAGATCCGGTTCTCGGAAGAGAAACAAGGTTATTCCTTGCCGGAGTCGGTCTACGTTCGGCCGCTCGACTTTGCCTTGAATGAAGTCCTTTTCCTGCTGATTTTGTGTGAGAGCGTTCCTGAAAAACCTGCGTATTACCCCTTTTCGGAAGCCGCTCAATCGGCTTATCTCAAAATATTGAGTTCGCTTCCTCAGTCGATGCGCGAGTCGGTCGACGAATTATCCGAACAGGTTGAATTTCATTTTGATTCACATACCCCTCTGGAGCCGCGACAGGAACATTATGAAAATTGCCTTCGCGCCTTGCAGAGCGGCAGGCAGTTAAAACTTCGATATGGAGCTAGTGAGGATGGTACAGACCAAGAGTTGGTGGTGAGTCCTTATCGATTATTGTTTCTGCGTCGCAACTGGTACGTCATCGCACGCTCGGCTTCTCATCAAGAAGTCCGGACGTTTCAAGTCTCACGGATTCAGCATTCCGAATTACTCGAGCAGACCTATCAGGTGCCTCGCAATTTTAACCTCGACCGGTATCTGGGAAATGCCTGGCATTTGATTCGAGATGGCCACGGGAAGTCGTGGGACGTCAAAATTCATTTCTACAAACAAGTGGCCCGAAATGTCGCGGAAGTGAACTGGCACAAAACTCAAAAACTCGACTACCAGGATGACGACTCACTGATCTTTTCGGCAACGGTCGATAGTCTGAAAGAAATCGTCTGGTGGGTGCTGGGGTACGGTGCTCAGGCGGAGGTTCTGGAGCCGAGGGAGTTGCGGGATGAAGTCGCCGCTCATGCACGCGAGATGCTGAATCTCTATTGTGATGATTGAGATAGTCGCCACCAACCGGCCAATGCAATCGTGGCGGTTTCCGTTCTCAGGATCAAATCTCCCAGCGAAATGAGGTCCGCTCCCGCCGCACGAATCTGTTCCAGTTCTTGACTGGTGAGTCCGCCTTCCGGTCCAACGATCGCGACGCAGGAAGAAGCTCCCAATTCGGTAGCCTGAGGCAGATACTTTGCCTCGGGATCTGCGACGATCAAACGTGTCGCCTTGGGGACATTTTTTAGAAACTCTTCCAAAGAGACCATTTCATCAATCGGCATCAGCCAGTTGCGTCCGGATTGCTTGCAAGCGGCAATGACCGATTGTTCCATTTTTTTCAGCTTCGTTTCGCGTGGGCTGACGACGCTGCGCTCGGTCGAGAGCGGTTGAACCCGAGTGATTCCCAATTCGGTGGCTTTTTCGATCAACCAGCGAAATCGGTCTCCTTTCGGTACGGCGGTCGCCAGCGTAAACCCTTGAGGTTCCGGCGAAGTTTGAACTTCTCCCAACTGAATCACGGCATCCTTACGGCGAACTTCGGAAACCGTTCCCGGAGCGGAATGTCCCCGCCCATCGAAAAGTTCGATAGTCGATCCAGGTTGAGCCCGCATGACGTGGATCAGGTGATGGGCCTCCGTGCCTGTTAACAAAATCTCACTGTCTGTGAGGCTTTCGGGGTAAAAAAAACGATCTGGCATCGATTTTCCTGCCGTGATTTGCGGAATAGTGAGCTAGATTTAAACGATATCGCCGAATTTTTTGGTTATGAGGACTCTTCTTCCAGTTTTGGGCTCCAATTTACCGATTTTAGGGATAGCAGCCCGTTGAAAAACTCAATTTTGCTGCGAATGGATTTTTCTCTTTCACCCTGAGTGAATTGATTATGATTGAAGAGTATTGGGGACTGCAATTTAATCCGTTCCAGAACGTCATCTCCGATCGTTGGTATTACGAAAGCCCGATGCACGAAGAGACGCTCTCGCGCCTTTATTACGTCATCGAGCAACGTCAGAAATGCGGCTTGTTAACAGGGGAATCCGGAGGCGGGAAATCTTTGCTGTTCGAGATTTTATCGCGACAGGCGAAACGCGCGCAACGACAGGTGGCGTTGATCGATACCTTCGGCATGGAGGGAGACGAACTCCTCTGGAAGATTCTCGGCGAGTTGGGGCTCGGGAATCATTCCACCCGCTCACGAGGCGAGCAGTGGAGAAGACTGTCCGACCATTTGCATGGAGCCACCAGCTCGCGACAACAGGTGGTTCTGTTGTTCGATCACCTGACTCACGCCGACGACTCATGTCGGACGATCGCCGAGCGATTGCTGCATTTGCCCGCCTGCACAAAAGGTTGGGTGACGGTGATTGTCAGTTGCAGTCCCTCACAGCTCCCAATTCTTCCCGAAGGGATTCTGTCCCAGATCGATCTCAAAATTATTCTCGATCCTCTGGATGCTTATCACACTGCTGAATACGTGTCTCAGGCGATCAAAAAAGCGGGGAGTGCGCGATCCTTATTCGCCAATCCCACCATGCATCACTTGCACGAAGAAACCCAGGGGATTCCCCGCCGCATCAATCGTTTGTGTCACCTGGCGTTAGTGGGTGCCATCGAAGCCAAAGCCCAATCGGTTGACCCGGATGTCTTCCTCTCGTCTTCTAAAGAACTCGTCGTCGGTAGTTCGACAAGACCCGTTCTGTGACGATGGGTTATGACGTTTCTGGCAGTTATAAGGAAGACTTTTTGCGCGGAGTTCTGATTCCGACTTGGCGATGAGATCAGGGACAAAGTATTCTGGTAACTCTACCTGAATTGCCCTTTTTGACATCTTTCAGACGGACAGGCTACGCTGATGACTTTGCGTCGATTTCTTCTTTGTCTCTTGTTGTTCCCTGCCACTCTCTGTGCTGCGGATCTTGGCTATTTCCGATATCCGGCGATTCATGACGACACGCTGGTATTCACCGCTGAAGGGGATGTCTGGGTGGTTGATGCCGCAGGCGGATATGGCGGTCGTTTGACGACTCATCCCACACTCGAATATCGCAAAGCCATTTCTCCCGACGGGAAATGGCTCGCTTTCAATGCTGGCTACGAAGGTCCCACCGAGGTTTACGTAATGCCCGTTTCGGGCGGCCCCCCCAAGCGACTGACGTTCGACGATTCCTACATCCAGGTTCAGGGGTGGACACCCGATGGGAAAATTCTCGGTTCGACCACGCACTACTCCGCTCACCGACGCAACATGCAACTAATCGAAATCGATCCCGAAACCACTTCGCAAACTTTGATCCCCCTCGCTCAGGCTGCGGAGGGGGCGTGGAACGATCACAAGTCGGCTTTGTACTTCACGCGGTTCATGAAGCAATCGAGTTCGACGAAACGATACAAAGGGGGAACCGCGCAGAATTTGTGGAAATGGGTTCCCGGTTCTCAAGAAGCGATTCCGTTGACGGCCGATTATGAAGGGACCAGTCGATCTCCGATGTGGTGTCAGGGACGCTGTTATTTTGTCAGCGATCGGGACGACACGATGAATCTGTGGTCGATGAATGCTGACGGCGGCGATCTCCGGCAACATACCAGACACGATAATTTTGATGTCCTCGAACCGAGCCTGGGACAAGGACGCATTGTGTATCAGCATGGGGCCGACTTGCGAATCTACCACATCGCCGACGACACGGACCGTCGGGTCGAAATCGAACTCGTTTCCGATTTCCTGCAAACGCGAGAAAAGTGGATCGAGGAGCCTGTGAAGTATCTCTCTCATATGGCGATTTCGCCGAAAGGGGATCAGCTGGCGTTAGTGTCGCGTGGCCAACTGTTTGTGACTCCCGTGAACGGAGGACGAATTCAACCCATCAGCCGCAAACAGGGAGTGCGTTATCGCGACGTCAGTTTCAGTCACGACGGGAATTCCCTGATCGTGGTTTCCGATGAGTCGGGAGATTACGAGTTCTGGCAGTTCGATCTGTCAGGAGTTGATCAGCGAAAGCAGTTAACGAAAGACGGACATGTGTTGCGCTTCGATCCGCTGGTTTCTCCCGACGGTTCCCGCATCGTCTGGGAAGACAAGAACCTCAAACTCTGGACGTACGACTTCAAAACAGAACACAGCGAGCAGATCGCGTCCTCCATTCACTACTCGTTCGGAACGATAACTTACTCCCCCAACGGAAAGTGGCTCGCCTGGTCGGCGAATGATGAGAATGAATTCTCACGGATCTGGATTTACAATTTCGAAACGAAAGAGAAGCACGTTCTCACCAGCGACCGGATCGATGCTCATAGTCCCGCGTGGAGTCGGGACGGCAACCGTTTATTCTTTGTCGTCGATCAGCGATTGGCGTCCGAAGTTTCTTCCCCCTGGGGGATGAGACAGCCGGAACCGTTCTTCGACGACGTCAGTTATATCTACGAACTCCCGTTAAAGTCGGGGTTACGATCGATCTACGAAAAGCCGAATGAAGCCAACCGCAAATTTAAGCCGGTCGTCAGCAAAGATTACGATTTCAAAAACCTCGCCTTGCGAATGAAGCGGGTTCCCGTTCCGGCTGGAAATTACGGAGATCTGACCGCATCGGCTCAGAACCTGTTCTTCGAACATCAAGAAAAAACCGGATCCAAACAAACCGTTTTGCGCGCGTTCAAACTCGCTTCAGAGCCGGGATCGGTCCGGAACCTGATCAACAACGTTTCCGAGTACGAGCTTTCTCAAGATGGTCGTAAAGTGGTGGCGCGAAGCGGAACGAATTTGTACGTTTTCGATGCGTCGATCGGTGGCGGCATCAACAGTTCCTCGTCGCAGGTGAAGTTGAACGGTTGGAAGTTTTCGATCGATCCTCGCGAAGAGTGGAAGCAGATGTTTGTGGATGCCTGGCGGATGGAACGTGATTACTTCTACGATCGGGGGCTGCATGGTGTCGACTGGGATGCGGAGTTGAATCGTTTTCTGCCTCTGGTGGACCGTGTGACCGATCGTTCGGAATTGAATGATTTGTTGACGCAGATTGTGGGAGAGTTGGAAGCGTTGCATATGACGGTGGGAGGCGGCGATTATCGTTCCGGGGGGGACTATATCTCTCCGGGAAGCCTCGGAGTGGAACTGTTACGGGATGAAGCGGCCGGAGGGTATCGCGTTTCCTATTTGCCGAAATGGGAAACGGACTATCCTCACGAAGCTCCCCCGCTCATTCAGGCTGATCCCGACGTCAAGGTGGGAGATGTGATCGTCGAGATCGATAACATTCCGGTATTGAGTGTCCCGCATCCCGCTTTGCTATTACGCGAAAAAGTGTCTCAGGACGTTCTGCTCGATTTGAGGTCGGCGGAGACCGGTAAGACGCGCCCCGTTCTCGTTCAACCGATTTATAATCGCTATCGGGGAAGTTCGACGAGTTCCTACGACCTGTTGCGTTATCACGAATGGAAATTGACTCGTCGGCAACAAGTGGATCGCGAATCGAATGAGGATATCGGTTACATTCATCTCAGCGCCATGACGACTTCGGATTATGCCTCCTGGGCGCAGCAATACTTTCCGGTGTTTAATCGGAAGGGGCTGATCATCGATGTACGGTACAATTCGGGCGGAAATATCGATAGTTGGATTCTCGGTCGTCTGCTGAGAAAAGCCTGGTTCTATTGGAAGCCGCGGGTGGGGAAACCTTATTGGAATATGCACCACGCGTTTCGAGGTCATATTGTCGTTCTCTGCAACGAATGGACGGCCTCCGATGGAGAAGCGTTCTCGGAAGGGATTCGCCGCCTCGGGATCGGAACCGTGATCGGCACGCGCACCTGGGGAGGCGAAATCTGGCTCAGCCGAAACAATCCTCTCGTCGATAACGGTATTGCAACCGCCGCGCAACTGGGAGTTTTTGCGGACGGAGAATGGTTGATCGAGGGACGTGGTGTGGAACCCGATATAGTGGTCGATAACCTTCCCCACGAAACGTTCCTCGGACGGGATCGACAACTGGAAGTTGCGATTGAATATCTTCAGAAGAAGATCGCCGAAGAACCGATCGAGGATCCGGTCGTACCACCTTATTATCGTCGGGAAGATGCGCCTCTGAGGGCCGAAACGCCGGCTTCGCAAACGGTTTCGGATGCGGATCAGAACGCCGAGAACGCGACTGCTGATTGATCAGGAATCGACGGAATTCTCCGCTGATGTTTTCGATTCTTCCGGCTGAGCGTCTGCGTGGTATTGTGCCGCTGGGATTTTTGGCCCCCGCAATAGCTGCTCTTTCGTTTCGCGTTCGAAGCGAAGCATTTGTTCGCCCAACAGTTCGATGCGCGTGTTGACTTCGTCGTTGGATTGTTCGAGTCCCCCCGAAATCAGCGTCACGATGCCGAGCAGCAGCAGCATCTGCCCTGCTGTCGTCAACATCCACCCTTTGGGAGTCATTTCGGGATGTCCGCCAAAATATCCATATACGACCAAGGCAGCACCGGCCGTTAATCCGAGAACGCCGAGGTAAGAAAGCCATTGTCCGGCGAGTACGAGCCAGTTGATTCCTTTTTTCTCCTGGGCCAATCGTTCGTCGATCAGTTGCTGGATGTCGATATGGGGGGCGGAATTCATAGCGACCGGTTGAGCGGCATCGATCCGTCGAGGCCGGAAATGTGCTTGTTCCTCGGCGATGGGAGCCGTCTCGAGTTCGTCTGGTGCGTCTTCTTCCTCAGCCTGTTGTTCGGCAACGGGCTCCGGGGTTGTCTCGGGTTCAGAATGCACGATCTCTTCTGATGCAATTTCTGAATCGGGAGAGTCTTCCGCCACCGGTTCCGGTTCTGCTTCTTCCGACTCGGCTTCGGGTTCCGGTTCGGGAGTCTGAGGCGCAGGAAGGTGAGCCGCATCGAAACGAAACTTTGGTTTTTTCTCGGGAGGGAGTTCCGGTTCTTCGGCTATCGGTTCCGGCTCGGGCGTGAATTCTTCGGCAGTGGGTTCCGGGTCCATCGGTTCGTCGTCCGATGGCGTGTCGTCGAGGTTCTGAGTTTCTTCTTCATTCGCCTCCTGTTCAGAATCGGAGAGATGCTGGGCTTCTTTCCCAGGGGGAGGAGTCAGCGGTTCGATCAACGGTTCCTTGGACCAGCGATCGAGGAGTTCCTGCGCGCTGCGCAGAGGATCGTCAGAAGTATCCGTTGTTTGATCTGACAGAATCTCGCCGCAACTGCCGCAACGAATCATTCCATCCGAAGTGACCTCTGCCGCGACTTCCGTTTCGCAATTATTACACCACATAGTTCGGGGACTCCATTCCCACTGACGCATCATCACAGGATCTGTCTCGAAACGTATTTTCCGCGCCGAGAATCGACTCGAATTATCGTCAGATTGCCAAATCGAGCAAGAGCGGAAATCCTGACCTGCGAACTCCAACGTAAAGCCTCTAATAAGTGACACTTGCGTCAATTCGTGACGAAGTATCCCTTGAGTTCCCGGAGCACCAATTGGGCGCGAGTCACGAAAGTATCCTGATTGCGAACCCAACCATCGGGACGGATTCGTACATTGATGCGTGTATTGGCGAGCTTACCGAGTTTATTTTTCTCTTCGCCCCAGTTTTCAGCCAGTTCGAGCTCAATCAGCACGGGACGTTCATCGTCCTGGCGTCCCCAATAAGGCAGGAGCCCTTTTTTGCCGACGCGAATTGAGACGTGTCGCCGATCGACATGCAGCAGCTTGGCATGCATGTCGTATAGAAAACCTCCCAGTTTGTAGACGATCATGTCGGAAGCAATCATCGCTTCGAAGTGCGTCTCAATCTCGAACTCTTTCGTGACGAGATTCGAACTTTTATCTTCTGTAATTTCCTGTTCAGATTCGAGCTCTGCAGAAGTCGCGGATACCACACAGTTTCGTCCCTGTTTTTTGGCTTGGGACAATCCATATTCAGCTCGGTCCATCAACGCATTAAGATCGTCTCCTTGTTCTGACGTGGTGATGCCGATACTTGCGGTTAGAGAGTGAAACGGCAGCACGTCGAAACGGGTCTTTTCAATCAGCTTACGAAACTGGTCCCCTCGCTTGCGGGCTTTCTCTAAAGAGAGCCCCGGACAGGCGATGACAAATTGTTCGCCGCCGTAACGGCAGGAAAGTTCTCGCTTGCCGCAAGCTTGGGAGAGTCGAAACGAGATTTCTTTGATCAGGTCCGTACCGATTTGACGTCCGAATCCTTCGTTGATGGCTCTGAAATGATCGATGTCCAGAAACAGGACACTTACCGTTTCGTGTTCGGGAGAGGAGGGATCAATCAGATACTTCACAAACTTGTCCCACTCTTTGTGGGACACGGTCTCGACGAACGGCTCGGTCTGTGCTTCGTCGGGGTCAGGAGCGCTCGTTGTCTTGGAAGCGAAGGACTCCTCGGGAATTTTGATAGTTTGAGGAACGTCTGAATCCCCTGAACTCTCCTCGGTTGGAACCGGCTCTTGAGTGGGTTTCTCATCCGTTTTGGAGATTGATTCCGCAACGGGTTGAGATTTTTCCGAGAGAGGAGTTTCGTTCTGTTCCGACTCCACGGCCGGTTCAGAATCCTTCTCCGCTTCCTCCAGTGTTTCCTCAGCCGGTGTTTCGGAGACGGGTTCTTCTGCCATTTCCCGAGTGTCGGTTTTAGCTTCCTCAGGAGAGACTTCTTCCTCAACGCTTCCCGATACTGCCTCAGTAAGTTCGGAGGGAGGAGACTCTAAATCTTCCGGAGCGTGACTTCCCAGTTCCTCGATTTCAGTTGGTGGTTCGAGATCTACGTTGGTTTCGGAGGTTGATTCCGCGGCGGGCTGGGGTGCTTCCGGAAGAAGAAGTTCGTCCTGCTCCGAATCGGCGACCGGTGCAGATTCCTCGACTTCTACCTCCAGGGGCTCCTCAGCTGCCCTCTCCGTGATAGTTTCAGCTTCCTCAGACGAGCTTTCTTCCGCGACGCCTTCGGATTCTGCCACAGAAAGTTCTGGATGAGACGCTTCCGATTCTTCGACCGAATTCTCCAGAGCGAGGTTTTCCGGTTCTTCGATTTCAGGTGAAGCTTTGGAAGCCTGGGATTCGGCTTGTACATCGGATTCGGGGGTTGATTCCGCAACGGGCTGGGACTCTCCCGAAGGAAGAGACTCATCCTGTTCCGAATCGGCGACTGGTGCGGATTCCTCCACTTGTTCCTCGGGTATTTCCGCAGTCGAATTTTCGGACAGTGGTTCCTCTTCCACTTCCTCAATAACAGCATCCGTCTCCTCGGAAAATCGTTGTTCCTCGACGTCCCCGGATTCTTCCATAGGTTGTTCGAGGGGAGGCGCTTCGGGCTCCGCCGCCAAACTTTCCGGAGCATAACTTTCCGGTTCTTCAACGACTGGTGAAGCTTCCGAGACCGGGGAGTCAGGTGCAGATGGCTGATCTAAATCGGAGGGAGCACCTGTTTCCTCTTCTGAGAACTCTGTTGGTGAGGAAGAATCCTCATTCTCACTTGATGGATCGGCGGATGGTGTCCTGCCGGTGAGCCGGAGCGTCTCTTCTTTCGAGAGACTGATACTTCCATCTTCAGAAACCTCTTCATCGGTTTCATCGGTCACGAGAGCATCGAAGCGGCTAAACAATTCTCCCAGATCGTCCAGAATCTCTTCAGGAGGCACATCGGAATCCGATCTTTCAGGCTCGTTTTGATGAGGTTCCGACTCTTGCGGGGCAAGCGGTTCGGTGATCTCATTGTCCTGGACGTTAGAGGCTTCTTCGGCCTCCAGCGGATAAGACTCGGTGACCTCTTCGATGGTCTCACTAGGAGACTCCTGATCGACGGTCGTCTCTTCATTCTCAATCGGCGCTGAGGGTTCTTCGGTTTCGGACGTGGCGGGGATGACCGGGGCTGTCGTTTGCTGATCGCTGGGAGAGACAATTCCCGAGATCCCCAGTTTCTCTTCCAGTTCCACCAGATATTTTTCGTCCAGATCCGGAACTTCCGCAATCGGCTCAGCATCTGCTTCCAGGTTATGAATCGTATCGACCAGATCCCCGACCCATTCCGGAGTAAACAGGTTCTCCGCATCTTCGGCTTCGGGGGTAGATTTCGAGCGATGGACTTCGACGATTCCCATCAATAGACCGTCACGACCAATGATGGGAACCGAATTGACTTCTGTGTGAATCAGTTTTTCGTTCGGATCTTTCAGGCAGAGTTCGAGATGAGCCGGCTTACCCGTTTCGAGAGTTTGGTAGAGTGGCGTATGGGAATCCGAGAAGGCCAACCCCTCCTCGTTGCAGTATCCCATCAGTTGATTGGTCCAATGCTTATTACGCATTTCGCGAATGGTTTTCCCCAATCGTTTCTGACAGCCGTAGTTCCATAATAGGAATCGGCCCGTCGCATCGAGCACAAAAAAGCCGTCGAACTTTTCTTCCATCTCATACAGTTCGAAGAGGATCTCCAGGATCGTCGCATGCACGATTCCGAGCGTCTCTTCATCCATGCCGAGTTCTCCCGGTTGCAGAGAACTCACATCAAACTCTTCAACTTGAGAATCGCGACCGGAAAGCCATTCCTCCATTCCTGACACGACAAGTTGCTCGTCGGGCGTCTCCGCAAGAGTTTTGAGGGCGGCGATTATTTCAGCGACGTCGTGTTTGCCATTCTCCCGGTGGCGTACGGCGTCGAAGAGATTGGCGAAGTTCAAGATGGCGGCTCCCTGGATCACATGCTCGGGAGTCGGATGTTCGCTTTCTGTGGGAGATGGTTCGCGGTAACGAAAATCTTGTGAGAGAGCGAGTATTTCAAGGAGTTCCGATTCAGCATGGCAGGCCGCGAGGATGTCGAGACCGACACGTCGAGAGCGCTCTTCGAAGGAAGTACTTGTGAAATCCCAGAACGAAAGTTCTGGCGGAAGAATGACAGCTCCGATGTCATGCAATAATGCCGCAACTACGAGGGTGCTGATCTTGCGAGAGGTCCAGCCGCAATGCAGGGCAATTCCATGACACAAAAAAGCGACACGCTGAGAGTGAGATAATAAATCGGGACGGACCTGACTGAGTACGCTAAGAAAAGAGTCCCTAAGCATCTCGGTAACAGGCAGGCTTTCTCCCAGGGAGGTCGTCAAATCCGAGCTGGAAAGCTCCAGAAGATTGAGCAGATTTTGAGCCGACGAAGCGGATAGGGGAGCTACCGCACTGCCGGTTACTTGATTTGAAGCGTGTCCCGACACCATCTTGAATCCGTTGAATTCTGAAAAGATCCGAATCTCATCTCATTGAGAGAAGCTACGGCTCCAAAGGGATCTGGGGAGATTTCGGTGGTAGTACCATCACTAGGGATAGATTCTTTTTTCTATCTTAAAGGTACTACGCAAACATCGCGAGTCAAATCAGACCTGCCGCTGATATGATGGAAATCCCCTTCTCCAATCAGACGGGAAAAGAAGAGGGATTGTGACGGTTGAGAGGCCTGGAGGGTTTTAGCCCAACTCCTGTGACCGCAATGTTGCGCTTTGGACGGCGTTCATCACAATTCCCCGGAAGCCCCCTTGCTCCAAGGCATGCAAACCGGCGATGGTCGTTCCTCCCGGTGAGGTGACCGCATCTTTCAAAGCGCCGGGGTGTTGTCCTGTCTCCAGCACCATTTTTGCCGCCCCCAGAACGGTTTTGGCTGCCATTTGAGTGGCAATCTGTCGAGGTAACCCCATGCGGACTCCACCATCGGAGAGAGCTTCGATGAATTGATAAACGTAGGCGGGCCCGCTCCCCGAGAGTCCGGTAACGGCATCAAGTAAATTTTCGTCGACCCGCTCGATAAGACTGACCGTCGAAAGCAAACGTTCCAGTAATTGAGCATCCTCTTCGGTAGCATTCACTCCCAGGCAGTAGGCACATGCCCCTTCCCCCACGAGGCAGGGAGTATTCGGCATCACGCGGATGACGCGCCCTCGGTTATCCAGACCGGATTGTAATGTGTCCAGTGAAACACCGGCGGCAATCGAAACGACAAGGTGATTTTCATTCACCTCCGGCTTGATGTTCGAAAGAAGTGGGGGAAGATGATGCGGTTTCACCGCCAGGAAGATAATTTCCGACTGGGCGATCAGATCGTTCAGTTCGGGAACAATTACTCCGGAAGTCAACTCGGCAAACGCTTGGGAGGCTTGCGGCGAGACATCAGTTGCAAAAAGGTGTTCCGCTTTGACGACACCCCCGTTCAGCATTCCTGCCGCCAGCGCGCCGGCCATTTTTCCGGCACCGATAAATCCGATCCGAGTTTGGGCTGCGGTGGGACTGGCCATGTGAGGACTTTCTGATGGGGGGCTCTGATTGCAAATTATAGAGTACAAAGTTTTCGGATCTCAACGAAATGTCGCATCGAAACAATAGTTGTCGGAACAGGTTTTGCTTTGGTCTCTCATCATCACTACAATCGTCAACGTTCAATCAACGCTCACTGATGTGTCTAACTTAAGAAACGGATTATGTCTCAGACTTCTGACAATCAATCAATGGATTCGGAATGGGATCCGGTGTACCTGCATGCCCGCAAAGAGGCGGCTCTCATTTTGGGAGTCTGGTTTCTGGCGCTGTTGTGGACGTTGCCGATGAGTTACCTCAATGGTTTCGAGTCCCAAGTGGATATTGAAGACATCACATTCATTGTGGGAATGCCGACGTGGGTTTTCTGGGGGATTGGCTTTCCCTGGATGATGGCTAACCTGATCACCATCTGGTTCTGCTTCTTCTACTTTTCGGAAGACGACCTCGAGCCCGAAGATGGTTCTCTCGGAGAAGAAAAGGCAGGTGACGAATGAATCACCTGACCACACTGGCGGCTACTGAGTCATCAACAGCCCTCATCGTCTTTTTGATTTACACTCTCGCCGTGTTCGCTTTGGCGGCCGTCTCGAATTACCTTTTGAAGAGCAAGAGCTTTCTCAGTGAATACTTTTTGGGCAGTCGATCGCTCGGTGTGTGGGCATTTGCGCTGACGTTTGCCGCGACGAGTGCCTCAGGCGGAAGTTTTACCGGATTTCCCGCCCGAATTTATTCGCATGGCTGGATTCTCGCGTTGTGGATCGCCAGCTACATGGTAGTGCCTATCTGTACGATGGGTTTTCTGGGAAAACGTATCAATCAGGTCGCTCGCATTTCGGAAGCGATCACAGTTCCCGACGTCATTCGGGATCGTTTTCAATCTCCGGGGCTGGGTTTGCTTTCTGTCTCATTGATTGTCTTTTTTATGTCATTCAATCTGGTGGCACAGTTCAAAGCAGGCAGTAAGATTCTGATCACGCTGTTGGGAGGCAACGAGACGTTTCAAAGCGGAGTTGCGTCGATGCAATCCGTGATGATGGACTGGGAGATTCTTGCTGGCGTCGCTCCCGATTATTTTCTCTGTCTAACACTGTTTGCGGTGGCTGTGATCGCTTACACCACCTACGGTGGTTTCCACGCGGTTGTCTGGACCGACGTGATGCAGGGGGTGGTGATGGTGATCGGCGTCGTGATCATGTTGCCCCTGGCGTTGTATCAGGTGGGAGGGGCGTCCAACCTGTCGGAAGAATTCAAAGTGATGACTCCCCCGAAAGTCGGTTTTGTGAAGATCACGTCTTCACTGCCGTTGGAACAACCGGAAACTCTGAACGCCCGCTGGGTCGTGCTTCCTCCAGAGAGTGAGGGGGAAACTCGATTATTGCGTCTCAATACCCCTGTAGTTCTGCCGGCTGAGGGTGATGTGTCATCGGAGCGTTATTCTCAGGAGATTCGCTTCGTTCGACTCACGACACCCCTGGAAATCGAACGCCAGCTCGAACGACTGGAAACGAGTCGTGAATTAACGGCTTTTCGGGATGAGGTTCAATCGTTACTCGAAGCGAGCCTAGCCACGCAGTCGAACACCGATTTACAATCCGCACTGGCGGAAGTGGACGACATCGAGGCGGCGTTGCTGAACGAGATTCCCGGATTGGATCTCGAATTTGAGGTGCTCGTCGAACGAGAAGATGCGTACGGGGCAGAAAAACCGGGTGTGTATGCGATGGGACCGGGGCCGAGCGGCCCTAACCTCGCCAACACCTCCGAAGAGGAACTTGAAAAAGACGAGGCCAGTCTGGTGACGTCACTCGGGTTTCTTCCGTTTTCGGTCGCTGTCTCGTTCTTCTTCATGTGGGCCATTTCCGGCGCCGGTCAACCGAGCAATATGGTGCGTCTCATGGCATTTAACAGCTCGACCACGCTAAAGAAATCGATCTTTACGGTCGCCATGTATTATTCACTGATCTACTTCCCACTGGTACTCATCTTCTGTTCGGCGAGAATTCTCTTACCCGGACTGGAACTCGACCCCGACAGTATCATGCCAAGGATTGCTGTCGAGTTGACGTCCAACGCCGGTCAGGCGTGGTTGGCGGGGTTACTGGTGGCGGCTCCTTTTGCGGCGATCATGTCGACTGTGGATAGTTTCCTGCTGATGATTTCATCGGCGGTGGTTCGCGATATCTATCAGCGAAACATCAATCCCGATGCTTCCGAGAAGCGGATAAAATACATGAGTTACCTTTGCACGTTGTGTATCGGGGTGATTGCGATGGTCGGAGCGATCAATCCTCCCCGCTTTCTCCAGGACATTATCGTTTACACAGGAAGCGGACTTTCGGCTTGTTTCCTGGGACCTGTCGTTTACGCACTTTACTGGCCGCGGATGAATCGCCAGGGGATGTTCGGCGGGATGCTGGCCGGGTTTGCCGCTCACTTTTCAATGTATCTGACGGGGATGATCGTCAATGGTTCGTTCTTCAAACCGTGGCGACCTGCGGGAGTCGATCCGATCGTGATCGGATTATTCATCTCGTTTCTCTCCGCCTGGATCATTGCGTTGCTTACGCCTCCGCCGGAAGAATCGCTGGTGGATCGTTACTTCCGCCGAAAGAAGTTGGCGAACGATCAATGATTTATTGAGAGGCGGTCGTCAGATCAGTCATAGATTTCGAGCTTGGCTTTTTGCTCGCCCGTCCCCTGCTCGCAGACATAAACCGGACTACCTTCCAATTCGGCGGCGACAAACAAATTGCCTCCCGGCTGAAACTGTAAACTGTGGGGAGACATCGTCAGCGGCGTTGTGGTGATTTCTTTCGATTCGAGATCGAGATTGACTAAGATTCGACCAAAGTTAGCTCGCAATTTGGAACCAGAGTCAGCAAAGCTCAAGTTTTCAAATTTAATCGTACGACCGCTTTCCGTTTTGGCGGGTTCGGATAGTTCGAACAGAGTTTTTCCGGATTCGACATCCAGAATCATCAGTTTCCCGACGGAATTGGAAACAGCAAGCTGGGTGTCGTCGGGAGAGATTTGGATATCGAGAGTGTATCGAGCTTCGAAGGAACCGTAGCTGTTCAGTTCCGAGCCGTCCTCGGTAGACCATACGGTGACGGCGGGATTTCCTCCGACTCCAATCAGAAATTCGCCATTGTTTGAGAGTTCCAGTTTTGTCATTTTGCTCGCGGGAAGTTGCAAGGCACCAGAGCCGATCGCTTTGCCTGTCGTTACATCCCAGAAGGAGACCACTCCATCCTGGCTGGCGACCATCATTTTTGAACGGTCATTGCTGGGCTGAAAATGCGTCAACGGACCGGAGTGTCCAGAGATTTCCCACAGCATCTTTTCCGAATCCAGATCATATCCGCCGGCTGTACTTAGAGAACCGACAAAGATTTGGTTCTTACCGGGAATCAGGCTTATGCCCGTCACTTCTCCGATTCCCTTCAAAGGACGATAGCTATCGATACGTTTTTTCGTGGAAACGTCCCAGATTTCAACGAGACCGGAGGAACGCCCCGCTGCCACTTGATTTCCGTCGCTGGAGAGATCCAGGGCAGTTGCGAACCCTCGACGTTCCAGAACAACTTTGGGAGCGGAAGAACCAAAGCCACCGGCCAGCATTTGGTACCCGAAGTATCCACCCATGGGAACTCCAATCAGGACAAGGAGTAAAGAGAGTTTGGCCAGTGGTGAACCATGCTGGAGGGAATCGGCAAGCTCTCCGGGCGAAACAGAGACGAGAGTCTCTTTGACGGACTTCATCAGCCGTCTCATCCCTTGTTGGGTGGAAGAACCCAATATCTTTTCAGCCTCGCCGTGGCCGAGGGTTTCCAGTGCTTTCGCCGCCCCGCGGCGGACCATCGCATTGGAATCGTCGAGCAAAGGTTGAATATTCTTTGCGGCGAGCTCGTGTTCCATTTGCGCGAGCGCCTGAGTCGCATGGTAGCGAACTTCGGGGGCGGGGTCTTTCAACATCGCCAGCAGTGGAGCCAGCGCGGATTCTTCGCCGATCTCTCCGAGTGCGACAATCGCGCGGCACTTGACGGTAAAGGCATCATGGAGCGCATCGATCAGACGATCGACCGAACCGGGATCGCCGATTTCACCGAGGGCTTTAGCCGCCGCCGCGCGGACGTCTTCCGAGCGGTCATTTCGTAACAGTTGTTCGAGTTGCTCGGCGACAATGGCATCACCGACCTGCCCCAGCACATCAATCGCTCTTTGTCGGACTCGACTGGATTCGTGATGAAGCAATTGCGTGATTGGTTCGATCGAGCCGGGATCTTTGATCTTCCGCAGAGCACCGAGCGCTTTGAGGATGACGGCTTCATCCTCATCGTGACACATTTCAATCAGATACGGGACGGCCCGTTCGTCTCCGATTCGCCCGAGTGATTCCGCGGCGGTAATTTTTAATTCGGTCTGTGAATTCTGGAGTAGCTTGGAAAGAGCGGGAGCTGCGCGTTTGTCGCCAATTTCTCCCAGCGCCATGGCGCAGCGTTTTTTGACTTCGGGGTTGGGGTCGGTGAGTGAGTCGATCAGCTCTTTCAGGCAACCGGGATGCGGAACGCGACCCAATGCGCTGGCTGTTTGGACACGGATTTTATCGTCGGGACTTTTCAGCAACGGGACAAGCGCGGGAATGCATTTCGGCTCACCAATCAATCCGAACGCTTCCGCCACGTGTCCCTGGATGGGGCCGGGATAAGTCTGAAAGACTTCCATGAGCGGCTTGATGGCATCGGTCGTTTTCAGACGTCCCAGAAGAATCACGGCATCCGCGACAATTTCCAGATCGGAGGATTGCAAGAGTGCGATTACGGGATCGATCGCATACCCCTTCATTTTAAGCAGGCTGTCACCGACCGCGTATTTAAGTTCCGGATGGATTTTCCCGTAATGCACCAGCAAAGGGACGACGCGCGAATCTTCGGTGAAAGCGAGGCTTTGTACTGCGGCCAGGCGAATTTCGGGAAGTGGATTTTTCAGGAGCCGCAGCAGAAAAAGAGTGCCCCGAGGATCGTTTAATTGTCCCATCGCCCCGAGGATCGACGATTGGAGATTGGCCGGTTCTTCGGTCCAGAGCGATTCCAAAATGGGATAAGCGCGCGAGTCCTCGGATTCTCCCAATTGATCGATGGCTTCTCTGACCTGATCGATCTCATAATTTCTGCTGGAAACCTTCTCCACAGTATTACGGAGTGAGCGGAGAGTGATTCTGCTGAGCGTTTTTTTCTCTGAGAGCTGGTCAATTTCTTTGCTCAGTTGTGACGAAAGTTCGTCGAATTGGATTTGAAAACCGGTGGAGCCTACTTTTTCCTCAGTACCTTTTTGTGAAGAATTTGCGACCGCGGGAACCTGCACAACCGTTCGACATTTCGGGCATCTGATTTTGGTTCCTGCTTTGTCGGGTTTCAGTCTCATTCGATACCCGCAGGTACAGGCGAGGCGAATGAAATTATCGCTGGAATTGGGAGGAAGCGGTGTGTGAGCGGTGAGATTTTCTGATTGTTTATTTCTGATTTTGGGAGCAGTTTTAGGAGTCGATGACTTTGTGACTGAGGCAGGACGGGAACGGTTCGCCTTAGTTGTCGATTCTGGTTTGGTAGTTTGATTCGATTTTGTGGGAGATTCGATAGAGGATTTTTCCGGCGACGTAGTCTCGGACGGTTCGACATCCTCTGCCATATTCAGGAGGTCGTCGAGATCGGAGATATCAGATAGAGGATCCATGAAACTCAACCTCTAAAATTCCAGCAAGACTCGTTACCGTCAGCTGTTGAAACTGTTGTATGACAAAACCAGGGGATGACATGTATGCCATCCCCTGGAGAAATGCGAGAGATCACCTGACAGGTGTCAAAGTTGACGATCATCGGAACACTACGAGTAACGACTTACTCAAAGCTTCCTTTACCGACAACTTCGTACTTCAGGAAGCTGGCGGTGTAGATTTCAAACGGATTCAGCTCCACTGTTCCATCGGTGTAACCAATTTCCGCGGCCAACACAGACAAATCGGTACTGTAGCCAGCAACCGGAAACCCGGGGTTCAGGAAACTATCCTTGTTGAGGTCGATGGGAGATTTCACACTTCCATCCGCCATCAGAATGTTGCAGCTGTCGCTGTGAACGGCTCCCCAGTCGCGGGTGTCCTGCAACCACAGAGCAGTCCCGAATGCGCTCGGATCAACCTGACCATTGGCTGTTGGATCGGTCGCGTTCGCCGCACCGACTAAAACCTCTTGGCCGATGTGCGGATAGATTCCCGATGAGGGGATCATCTCACTGACGACCACACCGTCTTTGACCTGGTCGATACCGCTAGTTCCATTGTAGATGGCCGGCCCATCGTTAAAGGATTCACACAATCGAGCTCCGATCGGCAGTTCATCGTTCAAGGTTTGTATCAGGATCGCTTCGCGGGCGTCGCCGGGAGCCGCGTCACCCAATAACGGAATCGACGAAGCGGGAACATCGGAAGAAGCGAGTACACGCTGGTTGATCGGACCTGCAGTCCCAGCTAGACCTTTATAACCGTCAGGATTACTGGTAACTGGAGGATTGATCGGAGCGGCTTTCGTCCCCCCGTTCAGGCCGGTAATAGTGGTTCGCACCATATACCAACTCGAAGCGTAGTTTGTGTTGTAACCTTCGCGAATTTTTTCAGCGAGGAACAAGGCGCGAGCAAAGTCGGTCGTGACATCTGCGGGAGGAGCGGTTCCTCCGAAGCCATCACAGAAACCGTCGATGATACGAGCGGGAGGAGCCCCTTCTTTCGCTTCGGTGGAAACACCCGTACCGGAGATCATGTCGTTGAGCTTTTCGATTCCGCGGAGCGGATTCGTCGGACACATCATTTCGGAGGCGTTACCGGCTTGTACCTTTTTCAGGTCGGCAGCCCAACCCCAGGTATCCGGGCAACCATCGCGACGCCAGTCGAAGGCACCGGTGCAAAGTTGACCGCTGGGATCGGTGTCGGAAAAGGCGTGGAGGCCGATTCCGATTTGACGCAGATTGTTTTTACATTGGGTTTTGCGGGCTGCTTCGCGAGCAGATTGGATCGCGGGGAGCAGCAACGCAATCAAAACGGCGATGATCGAGATCACCACCAGTAGCTCGATCAGCGTGAAACCGCTGCGAGCTTTCTGTGACTTGGCAGACAAATTCTTCATGTTTTCTCTTCCTTAGAGTCTTAGAGTTCGAATTGAACTGAATAAAACCAAACAGACGTTGAATTGGAGTTTTAGAAGGCCATCAATACTTCGTGATCGAATGAAATAAACCTGTGGGCGATACTCTCCTTTCAGAATGGTGTGTGGAGTGTTGTTTATCAGATTGATGCGTCTCTCGCTTGATCGCATCATTTCACGAAATGTAATCTAGCCAGCAATTGTGTTCATTTTGTGAAGACAAGCGCAAGACTGAGAGATCTCGAAAGAATTTCATCCCGCGTCTTAAAAACGGGATAATCGCGAATATGCCTCGCTGTTTGTTAAGGCAACAGGAATTATCCGCGGGATTGTGAAGAAATGATGAGAGTTCTTTGAATTCATGGCGCAGCGACGATGTTTTGCAGCCTGCCGAGGGCAAGGCTTGACACTGCGCGGCGTCAAGCAAGGAGGTCACAAACAGCGTAAGAAGAGATGCTGTTTGAAGATCAGTCGGCCATCGCGGTTTTGGAGGAGGCGGTCGCTTCCTTCAATTTTTCCAGCAGTGTCCCCTGAGAATATTTATCACGAATGACGATCGGCTTCTGGGGATTGTCGCCGGGAAAGATGACAGTGAGCGGCACGCTGATCGAATCAAATTTCTTCAGCCAGGCTTTGAGATGCGGATCTTCATTCGAGAAGTCTGCATAGAGAGGGACGATCCCCTTTTCCTTGACGAGCTTTAACGTCTCGGCAGTGTTGAGTACCGAATATTCCGGCTGCTTCGCCAACAAGTTCCAGTCTGCTCCGAAATGGAGTAAGACAGTTTTTTGATTGTTCAGCGCTGCTTGTAGTTCCTGATCTGAGAAATCACGCCAAGGTAATTTGCTTGTTTGAGGGATTTTGGCAGTCTGAGAAGCGGCAGTCGCTTCCCTTAGCTTTTCCAGCAAGTAGGACTGGGAATATTTGTCGCGGATGACAATTGGCTTTTGAGGATTGTCGCCGGGAAAGATGACGGTGAGCGGTACGCTGATCGAATCAAACTTCTTCAGCCACGCTTTGAGATGCGGATCTTCGTTGGTGAAGTCGGCATAGAGCGGCACGATACCTTCTTGATTGACCAGTGCCTGGGTCTCTTCGGTATTGAGGGCATTGCGCTCGTTTTGTTTGCAGACCAGGCACCAGTCTGCCGTGAAGTCAACGAGTACGGTTTTCTTCTGACGGAGTGCCGATTGCAGCGTGCTGTCGGTGAAGTCTCGCCAGGGTAACCCGTGCTCCCCGTGATCGCGCTGGGAGGCCTTGTGTTTGGAGGTCGTGTTTTCCTGAGGACTTTTGGAGGTGCCGGCGAGAGATTTTTGTGTCGGCGAACTGGTTGGTTCAGTGGTGACTACCGAGTTGGCGTTCGACGGCATCTGGCTGATGCCGAAATAGACAATGCCTGAAGTGACGCAGGCCGCGAGAATGCGCACGCGATTTTTGTGAACGATATGAGTGGTCGAATCGTAAAGGTTGCCGACCATCCATAATCCGAATGCGAGTCCCATCATCATGATCATCACCGGAATGATCAGTTCGGAGCCGGTGTACGAGATGATCCAGATGACCGCTCCCATCAGCGCGAACCCGGAGATCTCCTTGAAGCGAATCATCCAGGCTCCCGGTTTGGGAAGCCATTTGATCGTACTCGGGAAGATGCCCGCCAACAGGTACGGCGACGCCATGCCCAGTCCCATCACTCCCCAGATCAGAAAGATGATGTGTGTCTCCTGTTTGACCGACCAGCCGAGCGTGGCTCCCATCAACGGGCCGCTACAGGGAGTTGCCAGAAACGTGGCGAAAATCCCGGTCAGAAACGCACCGGTGAGACCTTCTTTCTGCGTCCCGCCAGCCGCCAGTCCGGGGATTGGAATTTCAAAAACACCCAGCAAACTCAGGCCCATTACAAAGACCAGACAGGCCATAAAAATATTGAATTCCGCTTTCTGGAAGAGCGAACCCCACCCCATTTCCAGAAACGCCGCCAAAGCCGCCAGACTCAGAAAGACGGCAATCACACCGAGCGAATAGGAGAGATTCAATTGAAAGATTCGAGCGCGGTTTTCCCCCGCCTGTTTGACGAAACTGAGGATCTTGATCGCCAGGACCGGCAACACGCACGGCATGACATTCAAAATCAAACCGCCCAAAAAAGCATAAACCAGATACCAACCCAGGCCAGCAGATTCTTCCTCCATTTCAAATTCACCAAACTCAATCGGTTCGACCGTTTTCATTGCTGAAATCGGTTGAGCGGCGGAGAGCTGCCCCAATGCGAACCGCTGCTCCTGAGGGGGGAGACATTTCTGATCGGTACAGGTTTGATAGATAATCGCTCCCTGAATACCAAAACTGTTCTGGTCGGCTGACTCATCCACCAGAAATTTCCGCGTCCAGGTAACCGAGCCATCGAATAGATGCTGTTCGAAAGAAATTCCTTTCGCGGGTTCGTTCTGCTTGATTTCGGGTTCGACGTTCGGGACGAAGTTTTCGTCGAGAGCAACCAATCCCTGAAAACTTTCCAGCAGAAATTCGGTCGGCGTTCCTCCGGGTCCCTCTTCCTGAGATTGGGCATAAGCATGCCAACCGGCATCGAGATCCAGGCGAACGCTCAACGTCACCTCGTCTCCCGGAGCGGCGTCAATCGGAGAAAATGCGATGGTGAAGGCGGAAGGTCCGGGCTTGCCGAGAACCAGGGGGCGTCCGTGGACAGAATAGCTGACCAGATCGCTAGGGACGGCGGAGGAATCGACGGCAAGTGAGTGTTGAATTTCGTTGCTGTAAGGAATGCAGTTGTCATCATTGCAGACCTGATAGCGGATTTTCCCCGAGAATTTGGCTTCAGAATTATTGGGAAGGAGGCGATATTTTCGGCTCCAGGTCACTTCCTGTTTGAACTTTTCCACTTCCTGCTCGAACAGGGGTTCAAACACGGCTTTCGGTTCATGGTCGGGTAGAAACGCGTCATCAACAGGGACTGCTCCCGAAACTTCGGAGAGTGAAATCACCGTTCGTCCGCTGAACTTGCGGCTCTGAGAGTAGGTATGCGAACCGGGAGGTATGGTGAGATGCAGTTTCATCGTCACCACGTCTCCCGGTTTGGAGTTCTCGGGAGCTTCGAGTGTCGATGTGAATTCGGGTTCTGCTTTGGAGCCCGATTTCTTTGTTTTGCCACTCCCCAGATTCAGGTCGAGGTCTAGACCCGGTTGTTCGAGCTTGAACAGTTCGGGAACCTGCTCATCCTGGGCGACAAGGGAAGAACTTAAAAAGAAGACAACCGAGACTGTGACGAGAATGGTTCTCATGGTCAACCTGATTTGGAATACGGTGGGAATGAGTCGTGGAGGAAGGATCACACTTTCTTACGTTGCGAACCGGCAAGATCTTTGATGTCGGGTCCTACGAGATCTTGATTATTATCGACTTTGAAGCTGGATTCATCTGTGAGGTAAGCAACAAACCGAGATCGCCAACATCGAAAAGGATAGACGATTCGCAAATAATACGACAATAGGGGTTTAGGTCAAATTCGGATCGAGAACTCTCTGGCTACGCGGCGAAATACCATCGGTCAATATGCTTCCCGGCAGCGTTGAACTGGACGCGCTATGGGAAAAGCTTTTCTGATGGTGGTCGTTTTGTGGGAAAGTAAACTGTTTCAATCCTTAAAGTGTTCTCCGGAAAGAGAAAAGAGCGTTTCACATCTGTGGAGACAGTTGACAGAACCCCCTGCTGTCTGCCTAATAAAGATTCAACTTCTTTATCGGTAACGTGTTATCGAATTTGCGAGACCGCGTTGGAAACCGGTCGAAAAGAAGGTTCACTCCTCGATGTTTCCTGCCACACCCGGCGGACGCCGTCGATCCGCCGCAAACTAAGATCATGCCAAATTCACGCGACCTGTTCGATGACTCAACGATGAGTTTCGGGGATCACCTCGAAGCGCTGCGGGTGCATTTGTTTAAAAGCGTGATTGGTTTGGTGATCAGCGTCTGTGTGATGTTGTTCTTTGCGGATCATATGATCCACATCATCCGTCGTCCGATCGACAAGGCTCTGCGCGAACATCACAAAAACCTGGCCATCGAATCGGAGGAGTTGGAAAAATCTGCTCTGGATTGGTGGAACGAAATCTGGAGCGGGGATTTTTTCAAAAGTATCGAAGAAGAAGAGCCGACCGGACTCACCCGCAGCGAGATTCAAGTGACGATTACTCGTCAGGAACTGGCACGGGTTGTTCGGGAACTCGACCCCGATGCGAAGATTACCTTCGACCAACTGTCTCCGCCGAACACAGAAACGCCAGATTCCGATAACGGCGAGTCGCCTGCCGAGGAGGAATCAACGCAGGAGTCAGGCAATGCTGAGTCGCTGCCTGACGTGAAGCTGATTATGAAGTCTCCCGCGTTTAGGGATTTGCAGCAATCGATCGATCAGCTCAATCAGCCGATTACGTTGAACGTTCAGGAAGCGTTCATGATTTATTTGAAGGTCGCCATCGTCTCGGGGCTGGTGATTGCGTTTCCGTGGATCGCCTATCAGATGTGGCTGTTCGTGGCGGCGGGGCTCTACGAACACGAAAAGCGATATGTCTATATCTTTCTGCCGACGAGCATGTTTCTTTTTCTGTCGGGGGCGGTTTTCTGTTACTTCGGTGTATTTCCGTTTGTGCTCGATTTTTTGCTCGGCTTCAACAAAGACATTGGAGTCACGCCTCAGATTCGACTCTCCGAATGGATTTCGTTCGCGCTGGTGTTGCCGGTGATGTTCGGTCTCAGTTTTCAGTTGCCTCTCGTGATGTATTTTGTGGAGCGGATGGGATTCATTAAAGCGGAAACCTATCGCGAAAAACGTCGTTTGGCGATTTTGATCATCGCCACGCTGTCGATGTTCCTGACGCCGGCCGACCCGATGAGCATGATCATGATGATGATCCCGCTGATGCTGTTGTACGAACTCGGGATTTACTTCTGCCGTCTGAATCCCGCCATCAATCCGTACGAAGCGGAATAGTCGTGGATGAGGTTCCTCTCAGGACGAGGCGGGTTCAGATGTGAGCGGTTTTTCCGCTGGATTATGGCTTGAGTCGTCTGCTTTCTCGTGCTCGTCTGCGTAGAGCAGAGAGTAGACAAACAGCATGATGGCGCCTGTGACCAGAAACACGTCGGCAAAATTGAAAACCGGCCAGGGATAGCCCCAAAGTTCAAATCTCAGAAAGTCGCGCACGGCGTATTCGAATTTGCCCGCCGCATTCTGACAGCCATGTAACGCCAGACGGTCGTAAAGGTTTCCGAGAGTTCCGCCCATGATGGAAGCCAGAGAAATCGTCAACCACCAGCTGCGGGCATGTCCCTTAATGAACAGCCAATAGAGAACGGCACCGATCGCCACCAGGCTCAGAGCTGCGAAACCTTTTGAGAGCCCTTGCCCCATGCCCCACAGGGCACCGTGATTGAAGGTAGTATGATAGCGGAACAGAACGCCCCCGCCGAAGAACGATTTGACCCACGGGCTCACGCCATCCGGATAGCCCAGCCACGCAAAGACTATATGTTTTGAATAGAGATCCCATCCGCAGGTGACAACCACTATCGACCAGAATAATAGTTGCCTGCTGAAGGGGACTGACTTCATATCGAGAGTTCTTCGCGTTTCCGTTCGCATTCAATGCAGTTTCGTGCGTAGGGGATCGCTTTCAACCGCGTTTTGCGAATCTGTGATTTGGAGGGAGCACGCCCGGCTTCTTTACAGCTTTCGCAGACACCATAGGTCCCCTCTTCAATTCGCTCAAGAGCAGCTTCAATCTCGGCGAGAACTTCCTGATCGTTTTCCACGAATCGAAGGGCAAAATCCTGTTCGTAAGCATCAGTCCCCAACTCAGCAATATGAGTGGGGCTGTTCGCTCCAGAGGCTCCGTCGTGTCCGGTCAGAGCTTCATCGGTTAATTGCTCGACATCACCTCGAACACGCGCTTTGAGGAGAATCAGCATGTCTTTATATTTCGCCGCTTCTTTTTTGTTCATTGAAGTCTCTTTACATCAAAATATACTGCTGAATCCAGCTCTTGTCGGGAAGTGCAACATTATGGGGAGCCGACTATGACGGGTCAAGAACCGGAATTCCGGATCTCGACGAGGGGGACGGAATTCTCCGGATGTCTGATCTGATTCCAAGCCCACCGTATTCCGGTTAACATGTTGTGAATTATTGGTTTAAGGGATTGGGCGATTTTGACAGGCCAGTTTGCGGTCCACGTCCCTTCTTCCTACGATAACGGTTGGATCTACGAAATCCTGTCGAGAATTGATGGAAGAAAAGTGGGGTCCCGGGGTCTCGATCGAGCCGGTCGCTAAAATGGCCCTGGAATCATAAACAAGCTGACATTTTAGAAAGAGAGTTGAAGATGCCTGCCAAGACACAACTTGAAGTTGGAAAAGCAGCTCCCAAATTTACATTGCCTGGTTACCCCGAAGCGAAATATCGCCTCTCTGACGCCCTGAAAGAAGGTCCGGTTGTTCTTTACTTCTACCCTCGAGATAACACGCCCGGTTGTACCAAAGAGGCTTGCGGGTTTCAGGAAAGCTTGAGCCGATTCAAGAAACTCAAAGCAACAATCTTCGGTGTCAGCACTGATGATGTGGCTTCCCATGAAAAATTTGCCGCCAAGTACGACCTGAATTTCCCACTCCTCGCGGACACTGATCACTCGGTTTGTGAAAAGTATGGCGTCTGGGTGGAGAAAAATATGTATGGGAAAAAGTCCATGGGAGTTCAACGAGCAACATTCCTGATCGGCACCGACGGGAAACTGGTCGAGATCTGGCCCAAAGTGAAAGTGGACGGACACGTCGAAGAGGTCGCAGAGGCGGTCAAAAGTCTGAAATAACGGTGTTCGACGACAGTCGACTTGAACATAAAAAGGCAATTTTTCAAAAATTTTGGAGAAAAAAGAGGCTTCTTCAATCCTCCCAAACCTCCCATTTCTCCATTCAGGCAGATCCGAAGTGGTTGTCATATCAATAGTTAGGAAACAAATAGTCTTTCCTGTCGAGAAAATACTGACGCCCAATCAGTTTTCTCCCTCCCGCCGGGGATCTTGACGAACTCGGCGACATTCTTAGGATTCATTGCTGTGACAGCAGTGACCCGTTACACGCTGCTATCCAGGTGACGCTTGATTTAAGGAGAAATAACAGACCCATTTTCAAGGAGGATTTGAAATGCTCGTACTTAGTCGAAAAGATGGTGAACGGATTCGAATTGGCGACGATGTGACTCTGACGATAGTTTCTGTCAAAGGGAAACGAGTTCGGCTCGGCATCGAAGCCCCTGATCACTGCAGAATTGTGCGAGAAGAAATGTTGTGGACAGAGGAATCTCACTCTAAAGAACTGGAACCCGAGCTAGCCGCTTGCTGACCAGACAATCATAAAACGAAAAAAGCACCTGTCGTTGGAGCGGCCGGTGCTTTTTTTATGGACTTAATTGACGATCTCGAAATGCTTTCAGCGATTTCCAGAGTCGTTGTGTGTATTCGTCCGAGGCGGGCTCCAACTGTTTTTCCAGCTTGTCCCAATCCTCAGGGCTCGGTTTCATTTCCACGATGACGTCGGCAGCTTCGCGACGAATCCTGCGGTCTGCTTTGAGCAACAGTTCTGCGAGTGTGTTTAACAGACGTTGTCGATGCTCTGCTGCATTTGTCGGCAGCAGTGCCTTGGCGGCTTCAAGGCGTACGCGTTGATGATCGTCATCGAGAGACGCAAGGAGCGTTCGATTGACGATCGGGCGTTTTGATGGAATCGTTCCGAGGGCATTGAGGCTGAGTTCGCGGACAAACGCTTCCTCATCGGAACAGAGATTAATCAACAGGCTTTCTCCTTCCGGACCGAGCCGGGCTAACGACAACGCCGACTCGCGACGGACTTCTTCGGCATCATCAAACACAAGATGTTCCGCGAGAGCCGTGGCTGAAGGGGCGGCCGAGGGCCCCATGTTTCCGAGGGCGATCACTACTTTATGTCGCAATAAGTCATTCTCGTGGTCGATCATTGAGAGGAGTTTCGGCACCGCGATCGAGGCTTCCGCCCCAATCTTCGCCAGGGCGTCGATGGTCGCCATCTTTAAATCCAACTGCTCCTGACGAGGCGAGTTTTCCGAGGGTGACTTCAGTTGGCGGATCAAGGTGGGAATCACACGAATATGACGAGACCCGATTTGCGCCAGCGCTTCCAGGCAGGTGAGTCGCGTTTCAAAGGGTGTCTCTTCCTCGTCGAGCACCGCAATCACTTGCGGGGTTGATTCTTGAGCGAGCGGTCCCCAGAGAGCGATCGCTTTGGCGGCCCAGGCAGAGGGATGGGCGGATTCGGTACTCTCTTCCAGGAGCATCGCTTCTATCGCGGGTAAAGTGGCCAGGGACGCTTTTCCCAAACGTCCCAGCATTAGAGTGGCCTGTCTCCGCAGCAAGGGAGGAGCCTCTCGGTCGGTCGCCAGTTCCTCCAGTCCCGGAACAAACTCTTCGATTCCCGGGACTCCCGGACCGATCATTTTCAAGCGTTGCTTCCATTCCTCCATCGTCAAGCCGTGGTAAGTTTTGATCGATTCAGGGGGCAAATGATTCGGCAGAGCCGCTGCGGGGGAAGATTGCTTCTCGGCAGTGCTCGATATTTGCATGGCGGCGACGGGGGCATACGGTTCATTCTCGCAACCACTTACCAGTAGCAGGCTCCCAAGGAAGCCGATTTTCGCCAAGAGGCTCGTGAGAAAGATTCTGCGATTTCCAACTCGCATCGCGTTTCAATCTGTGATTATACTTGATGCTTACCTACTAGGTCTTGAGATTACCTCTCGGAACTCTCAGGACACTTTGATTATAACCGATTCCTTCGTGCGATGAACGAAGGTCATCATATTCCGGAATTCCATGGCCAATTCTTTTATAGTCCGTTACGGGTCGATGCGATCGATCGGCGAATTTTCCGCGCGCCCCGACGACGTTTATCGACGGGATGAGCAGGTGCTTGTGCGAACGGATCGCGGCATCGAATGGGGCGACATTCTTTGCAACGCCAGCGAAGCGACGCGCAAATATCTCAACTCGAAAAAAAGTGCCGGTCGGATTTTGCGTGTGATCGACGATCAGGATACGAAGTCGCGTGATGAGTTGGAGTCGAAAGAGCGACACGAATTTTCGCGCTGTGGAGAGTTGATTGCCGAGCGTAAGTTGCAGATGGATTTGGTCGATGTGGAGCACATTTTTGGCGGCGAGCGAATTATCTTCTATTACCTGGCGGAGAATCGGGTCGATTTTCGAGAGTTAGTGAAAGACCTGGCTCGGGAGTTCAATACGCGAATCGAGATGCGTCAGATCGGCGTGCGGGACGAAGCCAAGTTGCTTGCCGACTACGGCGATTGCGGGAAGCCGGTCTGTTGCAACACGCATTTGAGCGAGATGCCGCCGGTCTCCATGAAGATGGCCAAGCTGCAAAAAGCGACGCTCGACCCTAACAAGATTTCGGGGCGTTGCGGTCGTTTGAAGTGTTGCTTGCGTTATGAGTACGACACCTATAAAGAGTACCAGCGGGAATTGCCCAAAGTCGGTTCAACGGTGATGACTCGCGAGGGGCAGGGTCGGGTGGTGGCTCAGGAAATCCTGGCGCAAAAAATTCTGGTCAACTTCGAGGGAGGGACCACAAAAATGACGGATGCGAGCGATATCGTGACGGTGATTTCCGGGAAAAAAAAGTCAAACTGACCCGCGATGAAACCTGAATCGATGGGAGGACTTTCTGGTACTCAGCTCCGCCTGAAATTTTTTTGCTTTTTGAGGCGAAGAAGAATTCCCACTTTTCAGCCTGCCTTTTGAAATCTATACTGGAGTCAGTGAGCTTGATCGTTCACCGAAAATCAGATTCCACTCCCAATCAAACCCCTTTGGGCTTCTTGGGTTGAGATAAAGCCTGAAACTATGACAACGTCCTCGTTAAAGCGGCCTCAGCATCCGCGCAGTGCATACAAGTTTGTGTTTGATGCTCTCAATCACACACAGTTGAAGATACACTCTCGACGAGCCCAAGAGGGAGAAGAGTCTCATATCTCCGGCCCCGAATTGCTGGAAGGGATTCGCAAGCTGGCCCTCAAACAGTTTGGCCTGATGGCGACGACCGTGTTTCACCAGTGGGGTATTGATACGACTGAAGACTTCGGTCGGCTGGTATTCGAGTTGATCGAACGCGGTGAAATGAAAAAGAATGAGACTGACTGCCTGTCTGATTTCTGCGGTATCTACTCGTTTGAAGAAGAATTTGATCGCAAGTATCGCATTAATACTTCCATCGCTTTCGAAGACTGATCCAGCCAGAATCCTTGCTCATGGATGACTCGAAGACCGACGGCGAATCTTCACAGACAACCAGACGATCTTCGCCGTTATTTTGGGTTGTGTCGATTCTCTTTCTCGGCTATGCGATCTTACTGATCGTCCTGGCGATCTTGACATCCAATCCGATTCTAATCAGCCCGCGTCAACTACAGCAATCGGATTTGATCGTGCACGGGAAAGTGATTTCCATTGACGAGGGCGGCGTCACGTTCCACGTGGAAGAAGTTTTTCGGGGAGAGAACGTCCCCGAGTCGATTCGCGTCAGAAGCCTCAACCCAGAATCATTGGCCGCAGGTCAGGAATGGCTAGTGCCGTTGAGGATTGTGGGAAGTGAAGAGTATCGGGTGACCCCTTTGAACTCAGATCGTCGGAATCAGCCGACCGCATTGATTTATCCTGCCGATCCTTCCTCAATTGCCAATCTAAAATCGCGGCTTTCCTCCGGGGAACTCTCTCCTTAGAATGGAGGACTGTCTCCTCGCAAATTCTCAAACGCGATGGAGTTATGTCCTTCGGGAGTTTTTTGAGTCATAGAGTGTTGTCCTCGGCGGTTGCGGGAGAAATGTGAGTGAGTTTGGAAGATCGGTATCAACTTCTGGAAAAAATCGGTACGGGAAGCTACGCCACCGTCTTCCGTGCCCGTGACCTGGATTTAGGCCGTGAGGTTGCCATACGTCAGGTGAATGAAAAATACCTGGCGAATCCGGACCAGCTCGAACGCTATTGGCAGGAAGCGCAACTGCTGGCCTCTCTCCAGCACCCCAATATTGTGACCCTGTTCGATCTGGATCGGGAAAAAGGGTGGGTGATTCTTGAATTGATGCAGGCGAGCTTGAAGGACCGCGTCCGCGATCGTCAGTTGGACCTGAAATCGCTGCGGACGACGTTGGCCCATAGCTTACGGGCGCTCAAATACCTGCACTCGCAAGGCATCGTTCACGGAGATATTAAACCCTCGAACTTGATGCTCGATGCTCGACGTCGGATCAAGTTAGGGGATTTCGGTCTCGCTCGACGTGCGAGCGACGCCGAGGGTGAATTACTCAAAGGAACGACGAAATACATGGCGCCGGAAACGGTCTCGGATGATTTCGGCGAGATCGGTCCCGCCAGCGACCTTTATTCTCTTGGCTTCAGCGCTTACGAACTCCTCTGCGGCAGTAATTTCGAATCCCTCTTTCCCGGATTGTCGGCGTTCGGCAGCGATGAGCAAATCGCCTGGATGATGTGGCACGCCGCACCTGACCGAAAGTTGCCTGAGATTCGTCGCGTTCTGGAAGGAGTTCCCGAGGACCTGCAAAAAGTCATTCAGAAGCTGACAGCCAAGGACCAAAAGGACCGATACAAATCGGCTGATGAGGCAATGGCGGATCTCGACATCGATTCGAATCTGACCAGTGTCCGTCCCGCTATCGAACCGACGGAATCCGAAACATCCGGCGAGGAAAAGCAGGAAAGCGGGCGAACGCCCGAAGAGAAAAAACGCCTGATGTTGATCGCGGGCGTGTTTGCAATCTCCATGATCATGTCGCTGGTAATGCTGTTTATGGGGGGTGGTGGAGACAATTCGGGGGGAGGAGATGCTTCCGGCCCACCGCAGTTAATCGGCTACGTTCGCGATGTCGATCCTGAGAGCGGTGTGATTATTTATAACGATCGCGATTTTCGCCGCGCCGATGAGATCAAGGTCGGGACGTCGCCTCTGATTTATTTTCGTAACAACGATGAGAATATCCTTCTGCGGGAAATTCAGAAGAACGATCGCATCACCGTCGAAAAGAAACAGGTTGGTGAGGATGAGTACCAGATTTCGATCACCGTCGATCGTCCCGAAACCACCTACGGGAGTCTGGTGAGCCGCGATTTGCAAAATAACCGGATTACCATCGAAATTCAGGAGGGCCCCGAACGAGGTAATCTCTCGCTGCGAGTTCCCGAACGATCGCGCATCAAAATCAATAATCAGACCAAGAAGCTGGTGGAACTCGAAGAGGGCGATACCGTTCGCATTCGACATTTTCCCGAGACAACCGGTAAAACGGGACGCGTCGTGAGTGAGCTAATCGCTCTTCGTCCGGAGGAAATGACCGGATATATTTCCAATCTCAAACAGAGTGATCCCCCCGAACTTTCCGTTCGCTTCGGAAAAGCTTCATCATCGGCAACCGCTACCAGCCTTCCTTTGGCGGAGGACGTCAAAATCTTTCAAGCAGGATCCGCCGGAAGTCGAACTCCACTGGAACTGTCGGACCTCGAAGAAGGAGACCGCGTTCGTATCAATTACGATGTCGAGATACGTGAGATTGTCGTGACGCGGGAAGATCGCCAGACCTCGGGAGTAATTCGCGAGATCGACGGTCAGCAGTTGACCATCTCGCAGGATAACGGTGAATTGATCGATCTCGATCTGAATGATCAGACGGAAGTCACTATCAACACCGAAAACGCCGCGCCTGATGACTTGCGGGTCTTCGATCGGATTATTTTAACGTGGGATGATTCCGGCGAGTCGGCGCGTGTGGTCGCGATCGATGGAAAACGACCCGTTCTGAATAATCGCTGGGCGATTCTGATCGCTAATGAATCGTATTCAGACCGTTCCCTGATTCCTGCCAGAAACGCAGTCTCCGACATGCAAATGCTCAAGTCGGCTCTCGTTAAACGTTATGCATTCTCCGAGGATCGCATTCTCGTGCTGGTGGATGAGAACAAAGCCGACATCCTCAAAACACTCCAGGAGACCGTTGCTCTGACACGGCGAGATTCTCAGGTGTTGGTTTTCGTGAAAGGCCATGCTTATCGCGGTCCCGATGAGAATCTCTACCTGGCGGTGAAGAATACCAACAGCGACCAGCTGGCGACTACCGGCTTGCCTTTGTTGGAATTATTGCGTCCTTTGGAAGAGGCGACTTCCTCCGACAAGTTCCTGATGCTGGAAGTTTGTAGCGCGGAGGCCGGCAAGGATTTGGCGAACCAGCCCTCTTCCGGGGAAGCTCTTCAATATCTGGCTCCTGCGGCGAAATCAACCACTATTATTGCCGCCTGTCAGCCGAACCAGAAGAGTTTCGAGTCTCCGAAAGGAGACGCCGGTATCTTTGCTCTTTGCCTGTCGGAGGCGTTTCGCGGAGCGGCGGATACCGACAAAAGTATCAAACTTAGTGCGGATGAACTGATGAATTTTCTAAATGATTGCTTGCACAACAAAGCCCCTTCCGGGCAAACTCAAACTCCCGCCATCCACCGCCCCGCGCCCTAACTTTCCCCCTATCGAACTCGATATTCTGAATTCAACTGAATTGAAATCACGAGATGACGTTATGAAATTGACCCTGATTTGTGCCTCACTTGTTTTGGCCGCGACTTCTGTTTTCGGCCAGTCTCCCGCCACAGAACCTCCGGGAGTGGAGTATCTCGAACTGACCGAGCTGGAATCGACTCATCTGGAGAACCTGCGTCAGGTCACGTTCGGTCTGCCTCGCGCAGGGGAAGGTTATTTTTCGCCGGACGGAGAATGGATCGTTTATCAGGCCTATCCGGTCGGTTATCCCTTCTATCAGATCTACGTTCAGAAACTGGACGAACGCGTTCCGCGTCGTATCAGCACGGGACGCGGGAGGACCACCTGCGCCTATTTCACTCCCGACATGAAATCGATCATGTTTGCGTCATCGCACTCCGATCCCGACATCGCCGAGACGGAATCCAAAGCTCGAGAACTGGCGGCTGCGGGAGGACGACGACGTTACGAGTGGGATTTCGATCCCCATATGGAAATCTATGTGACACCAATCAACGGGACCGGACTCACGCGACTGACCCATTCCGAAGGGTACGACGCGGAGGGCAGCTATTCCTCCGACGGCAAGGAAATTGTCTTTACGTCGACTCGAGATGGAGACCCCGATATTTACATCATGGGTGCGGACGGTGGCAATGTGCGGCAAATTGTGAATCAGCCGGGCTACGACGGCGGTCCTTTTTTCTCTCCCGACGACAAATGGATCATTTTTCGCAGCGACCGCGAAGAGGAGGACATGCTGCAAGTCAGAGCGGTTTCTGTGGACGGCAAGCACGATATCCGTCTGACCGACAATCTGAAACAGGTCAACTGGTGCCCCTACTTTCATCCGAGCGGAGACTACATCATCTGGTCGGGAGCCGATTATTCCCGAGGTCCGCGGGGGGCGAACTTCGATCTGTGGACCATGGAGGTTGATTGGACCGACTCCGAATTTCATGGCGGCAAAGTGACGCAAATCACCGATCACGAAGCTGCCGACGTGCTGCCCGTTTTCAGTCCGGATGGAACCAAACTGATGTGGACGGCCACCAAACGGGGGCCGGACGGATCGGCTCAACTTTTCATTGCGGATTGGAAACGCGGCCAGAAGTAAAAATATACCCCCAGGCAACACGTTCGCTGCCTCTTACCATGCCGGAAGAAATCAACTCCGAAAGGATCAATCATGTCTGAACACAATCGACGCCAGTTTTTAACCACGTCCGCTGCCGCGGCATCCTCCGCTCTGGTTTTCAATCGGTCCGCTGAGGCCCAAACTGAAAAGACGGCTGCGGGTCGTAAACCGGTCCGCATGTTGATCATGGGAGTCAATGGTCGCGGAAAGCAGTTGATCAAGGGGTTTCTGTCGTTCGATCACGTCGAAATTCCGTACATCGCCGATCCCGACAAGAACGTTATTTCGTCGGCTGTAAAGATGGTGACCGACCGCGGTCGCCCCGAGCCGAAGATCATTGAGGATTTTCGTGAAGTACTCGATCAGGATGACTGGGACGTTCTGGTATGTGCGGCTCCCGATCATTGGCACTCTCTGGCGACGATTCTTGCTTGTCAGGCAGGAAAAGACGTTTACGTCGAAAAACCGCTCTCTCATAACATCATCGAAGGACGCCGGGCGGTCGAAGCGGCCCGGAAGTACAAGCGGGTTGTGGGAACCGGGACCCAGCGTCGTAGCGGCGCCGATTTTCAAAAGGCCGTCGAGACGGTCCAATCGGGACGTTTGGGAGATGTGAATATGGCTCGCTGCTGGATCAACAGCACGCGGCCTAACATCGGTTACAAAGAAGTCACACAACCTCCTTCCTCGCTCAATTTCGATCTCTGGTCGGGGCCGGGCCCCGGCGACGATTACAAAGAGAACCTGGTGCATTATCACTGGCACTGGCGTTGGGATTACGGGACCGGTGAATGCGGCAATAACGGTATTCACGCTCTCGATATTGCCCGTTGGGGGATGGGAATCGAAGCGCCCACCCGCGTTTCCTGCGGCGGAGGAAAATACTTTTTCGATGATGATCAGGAAACTCCCGACACGCAATTGGCTCAATTCGATTTCGATGACGGCGTGATCCAGTGGGAGCATCGGACCTGGTGTCGACGCGGGATCGAAAACTCGAATTTCGGGATTGCGTTCTATGGATCGGAAGCGTCACTGGTGCTCGGCAGCAGTGGCTACACCATCTATCGCGGTACCAAAGAGATTGAGAAAGAACCGGGAGCCGAACGCGAACTGGCTCACCTGGGGAATTATCTCGATTGTCTGGAGACGCGGGAGCGTCCTAACGCGGACGTCGAAATCAATCACCGTAGCACGTCGCTGTGCCATCTCGCCAATATCGCCTGGCGGACCCAGAAGACTTTGCAGTGGGATGGTGAGAAGGAACAGATCACCAACGACGCGGAAGCGAACCAATTGTTAGGCCGAACCTATCGGAAGGGATACGAACTTCCCGACGTCTGAGTTTAACGGGCGATCAAAAAAGACCGGCTCTCGTCGGAAGACGAAAGCCGGTCTGAACAGTTCTAATCACTCAAACTTCTAGTCTTCGGAAACGAACGGCAACATCCCAATGAATCGGGCACGCAAAATCGCTTTGCGGACGGCTCGCTGGTAGAGAGCGGAGGTGCCGGTCTTGCGGCGGGGCAGGATCTTCCCTTCGCGGTCGACCAGAGATTTAAGCAGGTTGACGTCTTTGTAGTCGATGTAAACCGGGCGAACCGGCTTGCCGTCCGGACAGAAGCGGCATTTGACCTTTTTCTTGAGACGCGAACGTTTTTTCCGCAATTTGCGGAGATCAGATTTTGAAACGGTAGGCATAGTGGGCTCTCATAAACGGGTTCGAATGGAAAATCGCCCCCTGACATTGTGCCGGCGGCGTCGAACCTGGCGAAAATTGATTTCACCAGTCAGCTCCTCTCGATTAGGAGCAAGAGAGGGATTATTCTAAGCGGAGGCGAAAAATGCAACGCTACGGGCTCGAAATCCCTTATCTGGGAACAGTTTCCGTGAGAGTAGCGCCGGTCATTCGTCCTTGAAGATGGTCTGTGGCGGACCATGATGCCAGCAGAGTAGTCTTCCTAAATCCCGATTATTCAATTTGTTAGGCGAATCTTTTGCCAGTCTGGCTCCAACGATATCTCGAACTCCCTCCTTCGGAGGACGGTGAAGGGACCGCCTGGCGGATTCTGTGGGAATCGCCGTGGCCGACGTGGATTCCGGATTGGCTGGGGTGGTTCGGTTGTCTCGCGATCATCGCCTGTTTGATCTGGGTGATTCGTCGCGATGCGCGTCATTTGCCGAGTCGCGCACGCTGGACGTTGATGGTGTTGCGAGTTTCGGTGCTGGCAATCCTGCTCGTTCTGGTGGGACGTCCGGTTCTCTCCGTGAACCGGACTATCGACCCTCTGGTGGTAATCTTGATTGACACCTCGGAGAGTATGTCGCTCAAGGATCAATATCAGTCCCCCGAGATCCAAAAAGCCGTCGCCGAGCTCCTCAATGCGACCGGGGACAATATCCCGACGCGTTTGAATCTCTCGAAAGGCTTATTACTTGCCGACGAAGCACAGTTTCTCAAAACGATTCTGGAATCTCACAAGTTGCGCGTCTATCGATTTTCCGATGCGGCAATTGCCCTCCACGCCGGGGAGATTACGTCCGCCCAGGAACTTCCCGAACTGATCAAGACCATCGAATCACTTGAGACATCGGGACAGGAAACGAAACCGGGAGCCGCCATCGAACAAGTCCTCGCCGAGCTAAAGGCAACTCCGCCGTCGTCGCTGATTGTGGTGAGTGACGGTATCGCGACGGGCAGCGACGGAACCGGACGCTTGTCGGAAGCGGTCCCCGATCTCAAAAAGCAACGCGTCTCCGCCTGGACAGTCGGGATCGGCAGTAAGGAAGCCGCCAAAGACTTGCGTCTGGCGGATGTGCGCGTTCCCGAGATTGCGTTTCTGGACGATCTGATCTCGTTCGAATGTCTGGTGGGCCAGGTCGGTTTCGCCGGTGAAGCCTCCGAACTTTCCGTCGAGTTGCGAGAGAACCAAGAAACGCTTGTTTCCGAGACTGTCTTACTTTCCTCGGAAGAAGAATTGACGACGGTTTCACTCGACTGGCAGCCGGACCTCACGGGAGAAATTGAATTTCTGATTCAGATTGCTCCTCTGGATGATGAGATCGATCGAGACAATAACCGCTTGATTCGAAAAATACTGATTCGCGATCAGCCGTTGAAAGTCCTGCTGGCTGAGGATCGTCCGCGGTACGAATACCGATATCTCAAACATTTTCTGGAACGTGAACCGAGCGTCGATGTCGATTCCGTGCTGCTCGCCGGCGACCTTCAGCAGTCGTTACAGGATCCCTCCGGTCAGAAACTGGCGGGTCGTTTCCCGGTCCGGAACGACCAGATTCTCAATTACGATGTGATTATCCTGGGAGATTTGGGACCTCAGGATCTGGGTCCCGGCGTGGTCAACTTGTTGAGAGAGGCGGTTGAGGTGGAGGGAGTGTCTCTCATTCTTATGGGGGGACCTCGAAAGAATCCGTCCGCGTGGAAAGGGTCTGCTCTGGAGTCGTTGTTTCCCGTTGAATTGGAAACGAGACCGTTTGCGCCGCCGTTGCGCTGGCAGGAGCGCGGGTTCCAACCTCGACCGACTGTCGCCGGACTGCAAACGACCCCCGCCTTTCGCTGGGGAGAAGACCGGTCGGTCGAGTCTTCCTATTGGGATGAACTCACACCCTGGTATCGCCTTGTCGTTTATCCGGAGCTTAAGTCGGGGGCCGTCACCTGGTTGACGACGGAGCCGCTGGGACAGGGGCGTCCCGGACTCCCTTTGCTCGTCGAACAGCGATTCGGTGCGGGGAAGGTTCTGTTTCAGGCGACCGACGAACTCTGGCGTTTGAGATTTCTGACGCAGGATAAATTTTACGGACGCTACTGGTTACAGACTCTCCGTTACCTCACGCGTTCCTCGGGATCCGATCAACGGGGAGAACTCTCGACCGATCGGCGGAAATACCAACGCGGCGAGCCGGTCGTCATTCGATTGAAAAGTTCGCTCGTCACGGAAGGTTCCGCTCCACAAGTCAGTTTGACGGGACCGGAAGCGTTTGAGACGACGCTCCAATCGTCCGACCTTCATCCCGAACTGTACACGACTGAGCTCCAGGGACTGCCCGAGGGGAACTATCAGGTGGTGTGGAAAGGGGGGGATGCCGAAACCACGCTCACCGCCGATTTTCGAATCGAACTCGCCCAGCAGGAACTCAAAGATCGCAACATGAATCAGGACGGCCTCTCGCAATTGGCGGAACAATCCGGAGGGCGATATGCCGAATTGGTGGCGGCTCGGAAATTTCCCGAACTGATTCCTCCTGGGCAGAAAATTCTGCTGGAAGCGTTGGCACCACAGCCTTTATGGAATCGTTGGGAACTTCTGGTGCTGCTTTTCAGTCTCTTAACCGTGGAATGGATTCTGCGCAAGCGGTTTCAACTGATATAATCAATTTCCTCGTCCAATGACCCATTTTCAGCTTATGGAATTGTCGGCATGCCCGAAGAACTGCGTCTGAAATTGAACGCCGTCCGCCGCCGACTTCGTTCGTCGTTGTGGCAGGGAGGTGTGTGCGCGTTATTGACGGGAATTCTGTTCGCCCTGCTCCTTTCGGGAACGCTGGACTGGTTGGTGGTTGGTAACAGTCTGAGCGGTCGTTTGTTCCTGTCCTTGTCGACTCTCGGGATCATTTTGTGGGTGATCGTCCGGGAGTTATGGAAGCCGTTGGCACATCCTCTATCGGACGACTGGCTGGCGCAGCGGCTTGAAGAAAAGATTCCCGAACTCGGCGGTCAGCTAGCGAGTACTGTCGAATTTTCTTCCCACGCCTACGATGAACGTTACGGTTCTCGAAAGCTGCAACAGAAAACCGTCGATCGGTCGATCAGGAAATTGTTGACGCTCGACCTCATCAAAGTGATCGATCCGCGTCCCGTTCGCATTCGCGCTCGGTTAGCGATGATGTTTGGAATACTGGCGACGATGTTGTTACTCCTGTTCCCCGCACACGCATGGACCGCGATGCAACGACTGGCATTGCCCTGGAAATCGATTGAATGGCCTCGGGAAGTTGTTCTCGAATTGCAGGATGCGAAAGGGGTTCCGCTTGAGGCGAGCCATTTCACCGGACAATTGTTTCCGCGCGGGAGCGACCTGGAGTTACGGGTGATCAATCGACGCGGAGAGCTTCCTTCGGATTTGGAATTGCAGGTTCGGCAAGGAGACGACGATGCCCTGCGTCGCGAAGCGATTCCCACCATCTCCGCCAATGAAGAGACGCCGGCTTACGGCCAGATTCATTTGCCTCTGCGTGGTGACTCCATCGATTTTCGTATCGTCGGAGGAGATGACGACCGGATGTCGTGGAGAACGATCAAGGTTGTCCCCCCTCCGGTACTTTCTGATTTACAACTGACTCTCATCCCGCCGGAGTATCAGGACGAAACGGAAGTCGAGATTCCCTCCGGAACGTCGTTTGTCCAGGCGCTGATTGGATCGCGACTCCGTGTGGTCGGGACCGCGAACGTACCTCTGGCGGAAGCGTCGTTCCTCTCGGCAGATCGTTATTCGATGTCGTTGACAGTGGAAGAAGGGGCCGCCAATTTTTCGGGCGAATTGCCGATTACCGAGGTGGGGAGCCAGTTTTTTCGATTGCGGCTTCAGGATCCATTGGGGATTTCCAACCCGTCGGCGTTGCGCTTGGAAGTGGTGGGATTGGCGGATCAGATTCCCGAGGTCAAAATTCTCTCTCCCGAAACGGATCAGTTTCTCACCCCGGATGCGGAACTCCGTCTGCACATTGCCGCTTCCGATGATGTTCTCCTGACTGAACTGAGTTTGCAGTTGGCTCCCAAGTCGGAACCGAATAGCGAACGCGCCTGGCGAACAACTTTGCTGGAATCCCCCGCCCCGCGGATCGAGGAAGAATGGACCCTCAAATTACGGGATCTCGGTTTCGAGGAAGGAGATGTTCTGCTGTTACGATTGGTGGGAAGAGATCATCTCTCGATCGATGAAGAACATCTCGGAGTCGATGAACGACTACTGACGGTCCTCTCCCCGAGTGAGAAACAGCGGGAACTCTCCGAGCGGCTGGAAGGAGTGATCGAACAGATCGAACGGGTCTCGGGGAGACAATCCATATTGCGAGAGTCGATGAGCGAAGCGCTGGAAGATGGTGAGTCCCTCCCCGATTTGCTATCAGATCAAAAGCGAATCGAACGCCAACTTCTCGATGCAGAGAATTCACTGCAAGCGGATCTCCAAAAGCTGGTGGCGGAAGCCGAACTCAATCATCTGCAACAACCTCGATTTCAAAAGCGTTTAAACGATTTGCAGCGAGACTTTCAGCGGCTGGAACAGACCGAGTTTCCGCAACTGAATCAGTCGCTGGGGCGGCTGAGCAGTCAAGCTCCCTCCGCTCGACAGGCAGAGTCCTTGCTCGAGCTTCCCGAAGAACAGACCTTGGCGGACCCCGAGGCACTGGAAAACTGGCTACAACAGCAACCTGAAGATCAGAGGGCCGGTCTGTTGGGGAAAATTGCCGAACACCAGCAAGAGAACATCGAAACGATTTTACAGGATATGGCTGGGTCCTTTTCAGAATGGAAAAAGCAGCAATCCCTGCAGGACTCACTGGCTGAGTTGATGGAAAATCAGAAAGAGATTGCCCGCAAAACCCGCGAATTGAACTCACGTCTTTCGGGAAAGTCAACCGGCGAATTAAACCTGGAAGCTCGCGAGCAGCTTCAACAGCTTTCCGCCGACCAGCTTCGTAATCAGGGACGCTTGCGTGAGTTTCAGGAACTGTTGGATCGCGAGTTGGAGGCAGAGTCTCCTCCGCCGCAGGTCAAGGATTTGTCGGAGAGTGTGAACTCCTCCGATGCCTCCACCCGGATGACCGATAATCAGCGTGCGTTGCGGGAGAATCATCTCAACGAAGCGAACGATCGCCATCAGGATTTGCTGCAAGAGTTTCAGGAATGGGACGATCAACTCAACAATCGCCCCGTCACCGATGCGGAGTTGAAGATGCAGTTGCTCGACGAGCAAGCTCGGAAACTCGAACAACTGAAACGCGACCAACAACAACTCGGCAATCAACTCGACAATCAACTCGACAATCAACCTCCCAACAATCCCCAGGAACGGGAGGAATTACAATCGCAACAGAAGAACCTGCAACAGGAAGCGGGACGCATTCGTCGGATGCTGGATCGACTGCAACTCCCAAAATCGGCGGAGGCGATGCAAGCGGCGGAGCGTCCGATGCAGAAGCTTGCCGAGCGTTTGGAGGAAAATCGGTCGCCGGAACAGCTTCCCCAACAGGCCGAACAGAAACTGGGTCAAGCTCAGGAAGCAATCGAACAGGAACGGAAAGGACTCGAATCGGATCACCAGTTGGAACTCCTGACGGAGCTTTTGCCGCGATTGATGGAATTGGCTCTGGCACAGAAACAACTGAATCAGTCGGCGAGTCAGTTGCTCCGGGAATATGACGCGGCCCATCGCTGGAATCGTTCGTTATTAAAGAAGCTGAATGATGTGCGGGACGGGCAGCAGGAAAGTCTGACTCAATTGAATGAATTGAAAACGGCTCTCGAAGAAATCGGCGCGGTCAAATTAGCGTTGGCACATCTGTTGGAGACGATGAACCAAAGTCATCAGCATTTATCGGATCGCGAATTGCCTCCGGCCGTTTCGACGACGATGCCACGGTCGTTGAGGCAATTTGAAATTCTGATCGATGTGTTGGAACGACTCGCCAACGAATCCGAAAACGATGAAGCTTCCGAGCAACAGGCCGATAACGGGGAACAGGAAGAGTCCGCCGAGGAAGATCAAAAAACCGTTTATGTGGAGTTATTGCTCTTGAGAGCCGTGCAGCAGCAGATTCAGGAAGAGGCTCGCGAACTTTCTCGACAGGAGTTTGAAGAGGGCTCTTCCGAGGAAACTCGAAAAGCCTGGCAGCGTCTGGAAACCGAACAGGCGGAAGTTCTTCGACTGCTGGAAGAAATTATTACCCGTCAACAACAGGAACAGGCACCGGTCGAGGAGGTGATCTGATGAACGTTTCACATTATCAATGGGCCATCATTGGAGTGCTAGTTTTCAGTCGTGCGTCTTTGTGGGCTCAGGCTCCGCCGCCCGATGTCGAGCAAATGCAGAAAGATGCGCAGCTGCTGTTCGAGGATCTGAAATCTCATCGGCAACAGATCGAACAACAAACGGTCGACGATCTTACCATCCAACTGCAGGACGAGATTTTGACCGTCTGGGATCGGTTGCTTGATCAGGCCGACCAACAGAATAAAAAACCTCAATCGAAGCCTCAGCAAAACCAACAGCCGCAAAACCAGAACCAGCAGGAGCAGGATCAATCCTCTCAGCAGCCACAGTCCCAGCAACCCATGGGAAAAGAGCCGATGCCCCAACAGGGAGACGAACCGCAATCGTCTCAAGCGGGGGCAGAGAACGCTTCTGGTGAGGAATCTCAGGAACCCGCCGATCGGGCGTCTGAAGAGACGCGCGAGCGTCAGCAAGGGCGCTTACTCGAAATGCAACGCGAGGAACGGGAACGTCTGATGAAGGAGGTCTGGGGAAAACTGCCGGAGCGGATTCGTCAGAAGCTTTTGAATGCGTCAGACGAACAATACCTTCCCGCGTACGAGGACCGAATCCGGGAATACTTTCGGAAACTCTCCGAGCCTGAGTCGCGTTAATCGTCGGTCGCTCTCTTTTTGACGCGGAAAATGCTATCATGAACGATCACTTGTTTCTCCTTCTGCTTCCCCGGTGCCTTGATGTCACACTCCAACGATCCCGAACCGATGCGATTGCAGCGATTTCTGGCTGCGGCGGGAGTGTCGTCGCGCCGGAAAAGCGAAGAGCTGATTACCAAAGGCCGCGTGCAGGTCGATGGAGAAGTGGTGACCGAGTTGGGAACCCAGGTCATCCCCGGTAAGCAGGAAGTCCGTGTCGATACGGAGGTCGTCAAGCTCAAGCCGAAAGTTTACTACCTGCTCAATAAACCGTCGGGAGTTGTGTGTACCCACGAAGATCCTAACGGACGCCCTCGTGCGATCGACTTGATTCCCCACGATCCAGAAGTCGATCACCTGTTTACCGTGGGGCGTCTCGATGAAAACTCGGAAGGTTTGTTAATCGTCACCAATGACGGCAAGCTGACGAACCGCATGACGCACCCCAGGTTTCGTGTTCTGCGGACATATCGTGTGCTCGTGGCGGGAGAACCGGATTACGCCGACCTGAAACAATTGCAGGACGGGCTCTTTTTCCGCGAGGGGCGTTTCAAAGTCCACCACGTCAAGAAGCTGAAGCGGCAGGGCAAGAGTACCGTGTTAGAGCTACAGTTGAGTGAAGGCCAAAACCGCGAAGTGAGGCGTCTGCTGGCTCGCATCGGACACAAAGTGATGATGTTGACGCGAGTCGGTTTCGGTCCTATCAAACTAGGCAAGCTGGGGAGCGGTGAGTATCGTCCGCTGACGCATCAGGAAGTCAAAACACTCGTGGACTTTGCCTTCAGCAAACCGGGGCAGGAACCTCGCGGACAGGAAAAACATCGAGTCCGTCCCCGTCGGCGACGGGGCGGCTCCCAACGAAAATCGACACGTCGCAAGTAACAGGAAGAGACAATGTCTGCAGAGGCTTCACTCCCTGGTCTGGTTCCGTCCGCTCAGCAAATTTCTGCGGTAGTCGTCGAGCAGGAAACGATGGCCACGAACACCTATCGCCTGCGTCTGCGCTGTCCCGAACTCGCCCGACAAATTCGACCGGGGCAGTTTTTTATGGTCAAAGAACCGGGAACGAACGATCCCTTACTCGGACGACCTTTTGCCTTGTTCGATATCTGGGACGAAAACGGCGAGCCGGCGGGTATCGATTTCGGTTACGTGGCGATCGGAAAACTGACCCATCTGATGACGCATTGGTCGCCCGGTGATCCGGTACAACTTTGGGGGCCGCTCGGAAACGGCTTTCCCGAACCGGGGGACGGACATTTGATGATGGTGGCGGGAGGCATCGGACAAACTCCCTTTCTCGCCGTCGCTCGCGAGGCCTTGGGATTGAAGACGTACGGTCGCCCCGCTCGCCCACTGGATGTCAGACCTTCGAAGTTGACTCTAGCTTACGGCGTGAGGTCCAGGGAGTTTCTGGCGGGCATCGAACAGTTCACCATGGACGGTCTCGATCTGCAAATCGCCACCGATGACGGCACCGCCGGTCATCACGGTTTTGTCACCCAGTTGCTGCAAAACGCGATTCAGTCGGAGACTCCTCCAGACAAGGTCTTCTGTTGCGGTCCGGAACCGATGATGGAAGCGGTCCAGAAAATCTGCCTGCGGGAGAATGTGGCCTGCTGGCTGTCTCTGGAAAGTCCGATGGCTTGTGGGTTCGGAGCCTGTTTCAGTTGCGTGGTTCCCGTTCGTCAGGAGGACGGCAGTTGGGACTACAAACGGAGCTGTGTGGAGGGCCCGGTCTTTCCCGCAGAGAGGCTGATTTTCGAGGACTGACCCCCTACCACCCGAAAGACCGCAATAACCGGACTCTCTCTCTAGAAGGATCCATTCCTCGCTTCTTGAATTACTGCAGAAGAAGCTATTAAAATAGGTAAAGTAGGAATTCTTTGCCGATAAGCATAAGGAGTTCCCCCCCAGCCATACGACTCGTTGGTTTTCATTTCCATCGATGTCTCCGGCATGGTGTCCCACCACTTAATCGTTCGTGATTTAACCCCACCCAGTATTTCCATCCAAAGAGGTTTCCATGCTCCGTTTCACATTTGTTGCGTTATGCGCGATGCTGTTGACCGCAAGTTCGTCATTTGTCGAGGCTGGCAAGCCGAGTTGCTGTGCTCCGCAACCGTCTCGTTGCACTCCCAGTTCAAAAAAGACCGCCGGGTTCCGATATCCACTGCCGTACCATGTAGCCCTCAAACGGGCTGATGACGCGGAGAAGGCGGAAGCCCGTAACGAAGAGTTGGCCACCAAAATCGCCAAACTCGAATCGCATTTGGCCGACACCCAACAGCAGCTAAGCAATACCAAACAACAGCTTTCCAAAACCCAATCGCAACTCGCTTTGAATCGGAAGTCACTCAAGTCGACTGAGGAAACGCTCGCCAAAGTCAAACAAGAACGTGAGACGGCTCGTCAGAAGGTCCAAAAGCAGAGCCAGTTGGCGAAAGCCGCCAATCAGCGGGCCGAAAAAGCGGAGCAGAAAGTCGCTGAACTGGAAACAACGGTGAAAGAGACGAAAGTTTCTGCTGAAAAACAGATGAGTGAACTGAAAACTCAGGTCGCCTCGCTGGAAGCGAAAGTTCGCGACATGGAAAAACAGAAAGAACAACAACAGCAGGTTCCTGAAACGCCTCCCGCCAAGGTCGAAGAACCGGCACGCGTGAAGGAAGAGTCGGCTGACGAACCTTCTGACGACGATAACGAAGGTGAAACCAACGAATAATTGTTGGTTGCTTTGAGCTTCTGAATCTCCGAACGCGGAGTCGGCATATCCGATTCCGCGTTTTTAATTCTTGTCGATCTATCGGACGATCATTCACCCGAATTGAAGGCCGGTTCGGCAATATTATTTTCATCGACCAGCCACGGCGTCCATAAAAGCCGGACGTCATCGATGCGGATGTCGCTTTTGCGAGGGGAGACTTCGAGTTCTTCAAGTTGGAGTTGTTCGGGGTCCCAATGATCCTCCAGGCTTTGTATTTCGTCTTGGAGTTCCTGTTCGAGCGACTTGGCATCTTTTTTCAGCGTGGAAACTTTTTCTTTGGCTCGTTCGACGTCATCGGCTTGTGCCGAGGTTCGAGTGAGGCTTCGCGCGGAGGTGGTCGCCTTGGAAACATTCGTTCTCGATCCGATTTTGCGTCCGAAAAACGCTCCCAGTAAGGTCGAGCCGATACTCAGATAGGAATCGGATTTCGCTTTTTCGTATTGTGATTGTTCCCTTTTGACGGCGGCTTCCGCGCGCTCGATGCGATCCTGCAGGGAGGCCATCCGGGACTCATATTTTTTGCGAAGTTTTTCGACCTCCAAATCCCGACGTTCCGTGACCGCCTGACGAATCCGCACACGAAAGTCACCTTCCGTTTCTCCCGGTTCGGAATAAAGTTTCAGATCCGAACATTTCCAGACTCGCACGCGTTCCGTTTCATAGAATTCGGCTTTCAGGCGAGATTCCCATTTTTTCAGATTCGTTTTGTTGAGCAGTTTGAGGGGGACATCGGCAAACGTTGCCTGAGCGTGCGGTTCATCCGCAAACTGAAATTGATAAGGATCGACGAGGGTCGCTTCCTCCCAGTCTGGATCGGTGAGATTGTCTGAAAGTTCCTGCATCAGCCCTGATTTCCGCCAACCGTCAACTTGGTAAGTCGCACGCACGAAATGCAGTTCTCCGGTTCCCAACATCATCGGCCGATAGACCAGTCGGCTTGTCTCGGAGATGGGTTGAGAGAGATCGAGGAACACTTCTTTCACATGTTCGGGAACGACCGGACGTGAGGAGGCCGCCAAAGGTGAGATTTTCGGGGCGGGTCGCGCCTCGGCTTTGGTCGATGCGGGAACGTGTCCCGGTGGTACGTGCGAGACCTGTTCTTTCGGCGCGGGACGAAGCGGATCCATCAAGGTTTTGATCTGTTGCCGGGTGAGCGGGCCGCGGAGGTAGGAGAGAGCCCAGCGTGTCTGAAAGGTGACGGGACGGTTTTCGTGAACGTTATTCATCAGAAACACACGCCGTCCCAGACCGGCGAGCGTTGCTTCCATTTCGGACTTGTTGAATTCTTGTCCCGCTTGGATGGAAGCTCCTTCGAGCCCTTCCAGAACGCGGGCCTTGTCCCGTTCGGTCTGTAGCCGCCCGAGGAACCAGGTCCCTGTATTGGAGAGACCTTTGTAATCGAGATCGACGGGGTTCTGCGTTGCGAGGACACATCCCAGACCGTAAGCGCGGGCCTGTTTCAGCAGCGTCAACATCGGGGTCTTGGAGGGAGGGTCTCGCGTGGGAGGAAAGTAGCCGTACACTTCGTCCATATAGAGAATTGCCCGCAGACTCGATGTGCCCGGCTGCGTTCTGGCCCAGGTGAGGATTTCGTTGAGGAGAATCGTGACGAAGAACATTCGCTCCGGGTCGGAAAGATGGGCAATCGACAGGATCGATAGACGAGGCTTGCCTTCCGGAGTGTAGAGCAGTCGTTTGATGTCGAGCGGCTCGCCCTCCAGCCAACTGGCGAATGTCGGTGAGGCGAGCAGATTATTGAGGGTCATCGCCAATTCGGTGCGATCTTTGGGGGGATAAAACGTTTCCAGGTCGAGAACGCCGACCGAATTAAACGGTGGATTTTGAATTTGTTTGATCAGGGACGGAATATCCATGTCCCGCCCGGCCAGCCACGACGCCTGCAAAATATTCGAGATCAGAATATGTTCGCGGCTGTTGAGCGGGTCTGCCTCGATCCGGATCAGCGCGAGGATTCCGGAAGCGGCGGACGAAACCCGTTCCCGAAGGGCTTCCATATCGTTGAGGATTTTGGGATCCGGGGCCGCGAAAGATCGAAGCACCGTAATTGGAATACCGGCGGTACTTCCGGGAGTGTAAATCGCCATCTCCACCGCATCTCGAAACCGCTGGATCCGCGCGGGGGATTGCCCCCAGGCCGCTAATCCTTCACGCCACAGAGTCGCCGTTTTCTGAGCGTATTCCTCGGGAGATAAACCTTCGCGGGCAGCTTCGCTTTCATCGATCCATGGTCGAAAATCGTCGGGTTTCAGCTTTGGGAAGGTGAGAAAGATATTGCCGAGATCGCCTTTTGGATCGATGGCGATCACCGGGATATTGTCGATGGCGGCCTCTTCCAGCAGAGACAAACAGAGCCCCGTTTTTCCGCTCCCCGTCATTCCGACACAGACGGCGTGTGTGGTGAGATCCTTGGAGTCGTACAGGACCAAATCTTCCCGACAGTGTTCATTCTGGAGGTCGTATTCTTTGCCGAGATAGAAGGCTCCCAGTTTTTCGTATTCGGGTAACGCGGTTTTCACGAGTGATGATCTCATACAGGACGGGATGAATGGAAAAGGATGATCTGTTGATTCTGGTAGGAAGTCACTGCGGTGTCCAGTATCGAAATCTCAAACATCCGAATTGTCATCTGGTCGGGAGAAAATTGTCGCCGCATGAAAAATACTATCCGAATTCGACCGGAGGTTCGTTATGCTGAAACGTCACAATTTTTAGTAATGAGTGTAATGTTATGTCCGAAAAAGACGGTTCAATCATCTTTTCGCTGCTGAATCGGGCTCGGGAAGGCGATGACGCCGCCCGCGATGAGTTATTTGAGAAATGTCGAGCCTATGTCGGCTTTATGGCGCGTTCCCAGATGGAGACCTGGATGAATGCGAAAATAGACGCATCCGATCTCATTCAGCAGACCATGATGGACGCCCATCAGGGGTTCGATCAGTTTCGCGGTCAATCCGAGGGGGAATGGGTTGGGTGGTTGAAAAAAATACTACAACATAACGCGATCGACTTTTGCCGTCGTTACAAAGGGACCGAAAAGCGAGATGCCAATCGCGAAATTTCCTTCGCTCAGTCGCAATCGCAATCTCTCTTTCGCGGCGCGGCGGAACCGGATGCTGAAGTGGAAACTCCCAGCGAAGTAATCATGCGGAAGGAGAACGAAATTCTTCTGGCGGACGAACTCTCGAAACTCCCCGAGGATTATCAGGAAGTCATCTATTTGAGAAACATGCAGCAACTTCCGTTCAAGGAGATTGCCGATCAGATGCGGCGCTCGCAGGGAGCGGTGCAGATGCTGTGGTTACGTGCAATTAAGCAGTTGCAGGAGCAGATGCAGCATGGCGACTGAGCCTGGTGATAACCCGGCCCCTTCCGATGACGCTGACGAAGCGCTCTTCGCGCAACTGGAAGCCTATACTGAAGCCCTGCAGTCAGGCGATCGGGAAGCGTGCGAGCGGATTTTGAAAGAGTCGCCGGAGATCGAGCCGTTCCTCGGATGCCTCGGTGAACTCAATAATTTTAATGTGGTTCGTCCCGCGCGATCGTTGTCCGATATTGAAATGCCCGCTTACGCTCCCACCCTCTCCGGCGGTTCGAGTTCTTCCTTCGGTTCTTCGATGCTTAAACCTAATCAGACGTTCGGAAAGTTTGAAATCGAAGAGGAGTTGGGGCGTGGTGGGATGGGAGTTGTCTTTCGGGCGCGTCAAACCGATCTTAAGCGAGACGTCGCGATTAAGGTGATACGGTCCCATCAACTTGCGGATGACGAGGAATTACGACGATTTCAGGTGGAAGCGCAGGCGGCCGCCCGTTTGAAACATCCCAACATCGTTGCCGTTCACGAGATTGGAGACGTGGACGGTCAGCATTATTTTGCGATGGACTACGTCACGGGAGAGACTCTCTCCGACCGCTTGAAAGCAGGTCCGTTAGACGTTGACGAGGCCGCTTCGTTGCTGATTCCAATTGCCGAGGCGGTTCATTATTTACACGGACATCAAGTCATGCACCGGGATTTGAAACCGTCTAATATTCTGCTGAACGAAGACGGGCAGCCACTGGTGACCGATTTCGGGTTGGCGCGCATCTATGGCAACGATGAAGCCCAGCAGACGCAGACTGGGGTCATCATCGGGACTCCCAGCTATATGTCTCCCGAACAGGCCGCGGGACGGGTGAAGCTCATCACTCATCGAAGCGATATCTATTCGCTCGGGGCGATTCTCTACGAAATGTTGACCGGTCAGCCCCCTTTCAAAAAGGACAACCCGCTCGACACCATCGTGCAGGTGATCGAGCAGGAACCACAGTTACCACGCCGCTTGCGTCCGGGCCTGCCTCGGGACCTCGAAAAAATCTGTCTCAAGTGCCTGGAGAAGGATCCGGACAAGCGGTACGCCACCGCCGACGAGTTCGCGAAGGATTTGGATCGCTACCTGCGCGGAGAACACGTGCAAGCGGCGTCTCCTTCGATTGTGAATCGCGTGACTCGATGGGCGCGTCGCTTTCCCGCGAGCTCTTCGCGGTGGGCCGGTGTGTTCGCGGTCGCTTCGATTGTTCAGGGACGTTATTGGATTAGCGGGGTCGAGAGTCAGCCTTACCACTATGAAGTGATGACCATACTGGGCGTCTGGGCGTTTGTGATCGGACTGTTTCAGTATCTGGCGAGCCATTCCAAACTGAGATATTATCTTGAATATGCATGGGTCGCAGCGGATTCCTTACTGCTGACCTTCGTGTTGCTGAAAGTGCCGGAAGATCTGGGGCCGCTCGTGATCGGATTTCCGATGGTTGTCGTCGCTTCAGGAATGTTCTTCAACGTGCGCGTCGTCGTCTGCTCCACTTTTTTTTCCTGTCTTGGTTATGTGGGATTGTGGCTGTGGCATCCAACGGAGCCGTTGCTTCCTCATTACGGCATTATTTTCCTGGTGACATTGGGGATTCTGGGCGCGGTGACGGCAGCGCAGGTACGACGCGTGCGCGTCTTGAACCAGTACTATGAGTCGCGGCTATAAGAGAGAATTGGCGTCTGAAATCGCACTTCGCGGATAGAGAAGCCTACGAATAGTCTTTGAAGGTTTCGTAGCCCATATAGCCGATGAGACCGGCTCCGATTAGAAACATGATGTCGAGAACAATCTGGCGGCCGTAGGGAATGGCGATCGCTAGATCGAGGGCGGCACTGACGCCGACAATTCCTGCCAGAACCAGCGCGACAATTACAAGATATCTCGAAACATTCGACATTCAGCCGTTCCGATCGTCTTCGGGCTTAATGACTAAACAAATCCAGTAGACTCAACAAGTTTCGTCAACGTGCATGAGTATAGAACAGAGCGGGGTCCCGAATCCACCCCTCATTCCAGAAACCAGCACGAATCAGTTCCCTTGACCGATTCAGCCCCTATAACCGGACCCGAGTTTCAGGCCTCTCAGGGTTGGCAAAGTTCCACCACGTAACCATCGGGATCCTGCAAAAACAATTGGATGGCTCCGTCGGGACGAGACTTCGGCTCGGAAACAATCTTCGCCGCGGCCGATTTGGCTGCCTTAAAACAGCTTTGAACATCCTCGACCAGAAAGGCAAAGTGGTGATTTCGAGTGGTCGCTTCACCCGGCCGAATTTCTCCCGCCGGTCCAGAAATCTGATGTTCGAGAATCAGATGAATCTGTGTGTCGCCTGCCTGGAACCATTTTCCCGCAAAAGAAAAATCAGGACGGGGGACATCCTCCATTCCCAGTAACCCGCAATAAAATTCCTTGGAAGCTTCCAGATCTTTCACGACCAGTGTCACGTGATCGAGCGCTTTGACCTGAATAGGAGTCGTCATTTCGTTCATGGGATCATGATTCCTGTGGTGTGGAAACGTTGGTAGGTTCGTTTGATCTTGACTCGACCGAACGAACCTCGAAGGTCTACTGGTTGCCGTCTTTTAGATAAAGGACGCCGAAGTGGGGGTGATGATCAGTTCCGGAACGCGGGCTCGCGGCGGCAAGCAAGCGACCATGACGGCTGTCGCGGCGACATCCTCTGGTTGCAGGATGCGTGCGCGATGCTCGGCGGTGACGGGCGTCGGGCGGTCATCGAGAATCGGAGTTTCCACTTCACCCGGATGGATATTGGTGACGCGGATTTTGTTTTCGTGCTCCTCTTCACCGACCGTCATTCCCAACGCACGCATAGCATACTTCGAGGCATTGTACGCCAGGCCTCCCAGAGGATTCGATCGGACCCCGGAAATCGAACAGATATTGATGATCACGCCGTCTTGGCGTTCGCGCATCTGCGGCAACACAAAATGAACGCAATTGTAAGCCCCGGTGGCATTGATCTGGATCAGTTTGTCCCAGTCGTCGGGATCGAGTTCGGAGACGCGACGTTTTTGAATGTTGGCACCAGCAGAGTTCACCAGGATATCGATGGGACCCAGTTCCTGAGCGGCCCATTCGAATAATTCCTCGACGCTCTCACGATCGGACACATCGCAGGCATGATATTTGAAGTTGGTACCTTCCGCGGTCTCTTTGAGCTTTTCTTCCCGTCGTCCGGTGATGGCAACCTGGCATCCCAGGTCGGCGAGTCCGTGCGCAATCGCGGCTCCGATTCCCGTCGCTCCTCCCGTAATGAGGGCCGTTTTCCCTTCGAGTGTGGACATTTTCTTTCCTCGTATCTGGCGGCATCGTCTATGTGGATGAATTCAAAATACGCTGGACTCATCATACCGCTGGGACGAGCCCGATGCGAGCAGGCAAGAGTGACTCCAGAACGATCACATGTTTGTTTTCGCGTCGGCTGCTTCCCCGAGCATTTTTCCCAGTGAGTCGTTCAAGGCGTGATCGTGCTCGTGATTTTGCGCGTAAATCCGGAAAATCAGAAAACTGGTCGGGACGGATCGAAACAGTTCATCGTCGAGCAGTTCCTGAGCTTCACCGTAGGCAGGGTCGATGAGATAATTTTGTCCTCCGGCGGGGAGTCGACCACTGGGACGATGATAGTGTCGGGCCACATCAACTTTGAGGGGGATATCGCTGATGGCCTGCGGCAATCGCTCGCGAACCCTTTTTTCGACAATGTCGGGTTCCGAGAAAATCGACATCTGCTCGGCGGCTCCGGTATGAAAATACATCGATTTTTCGCACGCCATTTTCCAGCCGAGTTCGCGACAGAGAATCTTGTTCCAACGCTCGCCGATCTTTCGTTTGCGTTCATCCTCGCTGTCGGCCCAGCGTTGAACATCCACGAGAAACGTCGATTCGGTCAGCTTGCGATAGGCGTCGAGATGCTCCAATGGATTGCCGGGGAAGAGATTCTGCATGATCTCGCCGAACACATCGCCCAAAGAGAGATCGAGGGAGCGGACAGTCCGGTGAAAGTAAATCGATCGAAACAGGTTGGCACGGGTTTCGATAAAATTAATCAGTGTCGAGAGGCCGCGCACGTGGATCGTCAGTCCCGCTGGAGTGAAGAAGCTGTAGTGTAACAAGCGGGAAAGATCGAACGCCCGGAGCGAGTACCCGGTCATGTAGGCATCACGCAACACGAAGTCCATATTATCGACTGTGTAAATTCCGCTGAATAAAGCTCTCAGTTTCCTCAGCCAGTCGGGCTGTCCTTCGTGATCATCGCGACTTTTCGGGCGGCGGATCAACCAGGAAATCTGACGCGGTTCGAGTTCTTCCAGCGGTTGCATTTCTCCGCGAGGATTCCGACGGATACGACGCAGCAAGTCGCCCAGTTCATGTTCGATAATGTGCGCCCCGATGTCTTCATGCGTCAGATGAAATTGATCGAGGTAGTGATCGTCGAAGAAGTGGCCGAACGGACCGTGCCCGACATCGTGAAGGAGCGCCGCCATCCGGACCAGACTTTCGACATACGCTCTCGACGGAACATTGTCGCAGGATTCGACGAGCGAATCGTACCAGTGCTCCATCACGCGCGACGCCAGATGCATCGCTCCGAGAACGTGCTGAAAACGCATATGTTCGGCGGACGGGAAAACCCACCAGGCGGTTTGCAATTGGTGAATCTGTCGCAATCGTTGAACCCAGGGATGGTCGATAATTTCCTGCTCGGAAACTTCTCCCTCAGGTAAAGCGGATTTCGAAACGAACGGGATGTATCCGTGAATCGGATCGTGGATCAGGCTTTCGACATTAAAATCGCGGACCATATCAACTTCCAATGGTGGCTCTGGGGGGAACTGACAGCGGTCCGATGATAACGAATGAGCCCCTCATCCGGATAGTTAAGTTCGATCTTCCCGATTCTGCCTCGATTCCAGTGATCCAGGTTCTCGACCGTGCGTATGGAATCAGGTTCTGCTAATTTGGAACCATTCTGACCGTTGAGAAATGCGATATGTTATCTCCGGATGAATCTCCCGAGTATCTTCAGTTTCGCGCAAGCCAACACGAGCGTGGCTCGACTCGGCTTGTGCGTCTGGAAGTGATTGCGCTGATTACGGCGATTGTCGCCAGTGCGGTTCGTCACGGTCTCCGTCAATCGACCGATTTGCAAATCGATCTGTTGGGAAGTCTTATCTTTCTATCTTCGATATCGATTGTGATTTCGGGCTTCGTCCGATATCGCTGGAGTCTCCGGCGGTCGTCGTTTTTGAGAGAGCATTGGGAGAAAGTCGGGTTTGCGGGTTTGCTCGTGTTGGGGTCGGCGATTGTGTCGCTGGTCGCTCATCGGCTGCCTGTCATTGAAGGACCTTCGGGGCAGCGTCTCGAATGGCTCTACGTCTACTCGGAAGGCTTGATACTCATCTTGGGATTTCTGCAAGGGTTGTCGGTCAGCCGTGCTTACGCCTCCCGAGGGATTAATCCAGCCACCTTATTGGTCGGCTCGTTTGCGGTTTTGATCACCCTCGGAACTTTTTTACTCATGCTGCCGCGTGCTCGTGCTGTGGTTCCGGGAGCCGAGACTCCCGTCAGCGCTCCCTTTACGACAGCGCTGTTTACCGCCACTTCCGCCAGTTGTGTCACTGGCCTGATCGTCGAACCGACGGGAACATACTGGAGCCGGTTTGGTCAGTCGGTGATTATGGTTCTCTTCCAAGTGGGAGGGTTGGGAATTATGACGTTCGGAGCTCTGTTCATCGCGTTAGTGGGGCGGAATCTACAAGTCCAGGAAACCGCCACCCTCCGAAAACTCCTCGATTCGGACCGGATGGGCGACGTTCGTCATTTGCTGATCACGATTCTCATTTTCACGTTCACCGCAGAAATTGTGGGAGCATTTTTACTGACCGGACTCTGGCCGAACGAGCCCGTCGGTGAGCGCATTTATCAAGCCGCGTTTCATGCGATTTCCGCGTTTTGTAATGCGGGTTTCTCACTAACTGAAAATAGTTTTGTCGGAATGGCCGATCGGTGGCAAATCTGGTTTGTGACGACCGGTTTGATCATTGTGGGAGGGATAGGCTTTGGAGTGGTGTTCAATTTATTTCGCGTCGCACGGAGTAGATTTCGCGACACAGATGTTTCCGACACAGATAAAAAAAAGTTATTTCCCGAATCCCGGCTCAGCCTGACGACTCGGATGGTGCTGGTTTCTACCGCCGCTCTGTTAATCCTCGGAACGCTGGGTTTCGTGTTATTGGAATCATTTGCTGTCAATGGTGAAGGAACACATCACGTTGCCTGGAGTGACGCCTGGTTTCAATCGGTAACCTTTCGGACGGCTGGTTTTAATACCGTTGAGTTCAGTGAGTTGCAGACAACCACCAAGTTGTTTGCCATTGGTATGATGTTTATCGGAGCATCACCGGGTTCAACAGGCGGAGGGATCAAAACGATCTGCCTGTCGCTGGTGTTGTTGTCGGTCGTGTCTCTATTGCGTGGTAAAAATCGTGTTGAACTGGTGCACCGCCACATTCCTGCGGCTCAAGTTCAGCGGGCGTTTCTGGTCGTGACGCTGGGATTATTTATCGTCATGGTTTCAACGTTTTTGCTGGTTCTTTTCGAAGCAAAACCGGAACAACTAATCGATCATTTATTTGAAGCAACCAGCGCCTTCGCAACGGTAGGACTCTCCACGGGTATCACGCCGGAATTGACGATCCCTTCGCGACTGGTCATTGTGCTGACGATGTTTGTAGGTCGTGTGGGACCGCTCACTTTGTTGCTGGCGCTGGCGAGCCGACAAAAACGACAGACGTATGATTTCCCCGAAGAACGCGTCGCACTTGGTTAAATCATTTTTGGACACCTCGTAAATGGGACAACATACCATGCACCGTATCGCCGTCATCGGATTGGGACGCTTTGGGACCGCACTCGCTCGACAACTTTCGGTCAGCGGAACTCAGGTGATTGCCATTGATTCCGACCAGCAGCACGTCGAAGAGATCAAGGATCAGGTTCCCGTTGCCGTTCGGCTCGACGCGACCGACAACCTGGCTCTGAAAAGTCAGAGTATTGACTCAGTGGATGTGGCCGTCGTGGCGATTGGAGAAAACTTCGAAGCCGCTTTGTTAACGACGGTGATCCTGACGAAGTTTGGCATTCCCCAGATCATTTGTCGCGCGCAATCCGTATTTCACGCCGAAATTTTCAAACAGATTGGCGCTCATCAGGTGATTCAGCCCGAACTTCAGTCGGGCGAGCATCTGGGGCGTCAGTTGGCGAATCCCCGCATCGATGAATTCATCAAGCTCGGAGAAGATTTCTCACTCATCGAATTGCACGCCCCCAAGCAGTTCATCGGGAAAACACTCAGCACCCTCAGATTGAGACAGGATTACGGGGTGAATCTGGTGGCGCTGATGCGGAAAAAAACCGAGACGACACCCGATGGTGAAGTCACGCGTACGAAAATTATGGCGGTGCTTGATGCTGAGGAGGTCATCTGCGATCAGGATGTGATGATGCTGGTCGGTTCGGATGACGCGCTGGCGAAGTTGCCTCAAGAGTGAATCTCTGTCCGAAACATGAGTCAACGGTCCTATTCTCGAAAGGGGAGGTAGGACAACCACAGCGTCGGGATCTCCTGAGCGGCTGACCGTACCGACAGACTGCCATCCCCCATCACAAGTTGTTTTGGTTCGAGGCCGGCTCTCAAAACGTGGAGCCTCAGCGGAGAGATTTGAGTCGGTCGTCCGGCGATTAATACGGCGGACGTTGGTTGGTCCTGTTTCCAATCTTTCAGTTGAGATTGCAGAGATTTGCCGGTTGATTCGAGATTAGTCGTTGTTGTGATTTGAAGTTGGTGGTCGTGAAGATACGGTTGTAGAACCGTTTTCCAGGCAGACGTTTCTTCTTCACTCCCGATTAAGACCAATTGCGTGGGAGCTTCCTCGGAGAAATAGCGACTCAGCTCGATAGCATTGTGGGAGTTCGCATTATGGTCATCTTCGACCGCAAACAAAATCGTCCGAGAGGGGACGGCATCACTGATTTGTCCCAGACAATAAATGTGGGCGATGGGAATGGTCACCAGGCATAGGTCGAAAGCCACGATCGTCAGGAGAAGCCCTCCCTGTCGACTTCGTGCGTCATTCCCCGGTTGACTCAGTCCCGCAAAAATCAGCGAGAGTATCCCCGTGACATGCAGTACGAAAGGGACGCGCACGGGAGAATTGAAGGCCCCGGCTTCTTTTGCAGCATACCAGTTCCAAACTTGAAGTAGAGAGAATCCCAGCAATATTCCGGTCATTATCCAGGTAAGCATTCTCAACGGAGTGGGGATTCGTTCGGAGAATCCGTAGACGAGCAACAAGAGAGCATACAGCGCGCTGATGCCTCGTTGAGCAGCTGAGGAAAATGGAAGTTCACCCAACCACCACACGGTGTAGGTCTCTCCCCACAAGAAGACCTGGAACAGAAGAAAGAGTCCCCAGAAGAGGGAGACTCCCCGCGAGATCGATTCCCAGGAGGGGCGCAGATCCGCCCTGGAGCGTCCGGATTGTGTCGGCCTGTTGGCGGCGGCCGGAGGGGCAGCACTCGACATAATGCATCCCGCGGGTGTTTGAAGGGAAGAGGCGCACCTCCTCCGAAAATCCATTTCAGCTTATAATCGTCGCTGTTGAGGCCTGTTTCTGCAACCTCAGTTCCCTGACGAATCCTTCGACATCAGGTTTTGCCCCACATCCAACAACTCCTCAAGTTGTTGGTTACAGAAGTGGATGCCGATAACCGCTTGCTGAAAGTTCGTATGCGTGGAGGCTTCGGGGGCGTCTTGCTCAAATTGCCGGGCGGCGGTTCGGAGTTTCCCGATCTTTTTCTTGAGCATCCGCAGGTATCCCGGCGGATCGTCAACGCGCGTTTCAAGGGCTCTCGATGTATCGAAGACAGCCCGCACAATGCCCATCAGTTCGGGAAAATCCTCGACTTCCTCGCTGTGTTTGATAAAGGTCCGGATCATCCACGCATTCGCCATCACCTGCTGACAGCGATGGACGACATCGGGTAATGTCTGGGGGATCGGCTCGCTCATGGTGTAAACTTACTGCTGTCCTTCGGCTCGATTGCTCCACCAAGGTAAACTCACCCCGCCGTCCATCGTCACCGTACTGCCCGTCATGTAATCCGCATCGTCGGAGAGCATGAAGGCAATTCCTTTGGCCATTTCTTCGGGAGTACCCATCCGGCTCCACGGCAAATTCGCGGCCCCTTCTTCGATCTGTTCCTCGGTGAAGAATTTGCGTTCGCCGGGAGTATCGATCCAGCCGGGATGCATCAGATTAACGTTGATGCGATATTTGGCCAGTTCGATCGCCGCGGTGCGAGCCATGTGGTCGATGGCAGCTTTCGCCATGTTGTAGGCCATCGCAGTGGGAATCGGAATCACTGCGTGTGGCGAACTGACGACCACAATTGACCCTTTGGTTTTGTCCTTGACCATTTGCTGTGCGGCGGCTCGAACGCCGTAGAAAGCCCCCCACATACTGACATCAATCGTGCGACGAAACCCCTCCATCTCCGCATCGATCATTAATTCACGGTCGGAATAGGCGGCATTCGACACATAGCCGTACAGCTCTCCGAACTCGCTCACGGTTTTGGCCACCATCTCTTCCACAGCGGTCTGATCGGCGACATCCGCCTGGAGCAGCAGACATCTCCCCCCCAGAGATTCGATTTCTGCTTTGACCGCTTCCGCTTCTTCAGTATGGGAGCGATAGTTCAGACCGATATTCGCGCCTTCCGAAGCGAGTTGCAGAGCGACGCCTTTTCCAATACCGCGAGAAGCTCCGGTCACGATGATGGTCCGTCCCTCGAATCTCATATCTGTCGTCCTCAATAGTTCCAAATGTAGGGCCAGTGTTTCGTATCTTAGCAGTCTCTTCCGTCGGATGTGAGGTACTGCGTGGTTGAAATGTGCCGGTGAGACAGGAAAATTGGAGATCCTTTAACCCCTATCTCATATACACTTACAGGATTTAATTTCCCTCTGTCCGGATTCTCGGAGATCTGTTACGATTCCGCTTGTACGGACAGGCCTGCAGCCGATCCCGACCCATGATCCCGCATTGAGACGATCGCTTTCCCGTGAAAACTCGTCAGTCGCAAATCACGTTCGTCCTGTCAGGACTGCTGTTGATCGGTGGAGCCGGTTGTATTTCCCCTTTGAATACGCGTTTCCCCCAGCCGTTTATTACCAACCAGCGCGCGGAAGCACTTTCGTATCGGTACCACGATCCGTTTCCTGATGCCAGCATCGGTCCGGGAGAAGGTATTCGACCTCCTTCTTTCAAGACGCAACGGGATCCGGCACGACGTGCTGCGGAAAACCGGATGCTGAGAGGTTATAATCTGGATCAAGCCCCGACGGGTTCGTTACCCCCCAAAACGAGTTGGGATTACCCCGAAGACGTGCAAACTCAATAGCTTCCCGATGAGTCAGCCATCGGGAGGGAGATCTCCCGATGAATGGCCACTGTTCTCGACGGATGATGCTGCAATTGCTTGCGGGGGGAATCTCAGGATTGAGTATTCCCCGAACTCTTCGATCGCAGGATTCTCGCGATGATGCGCGTCGTCTCGTGACGCGAGAGATTCGAGCCGCCGTCGAACGCGGTTTGAAAACACTCTCCGCCACGCAGAAACAGGATGGTTCTTTCGGTTCGGGAAATATCTACCGCCGTAGTGTAGGAGTAAGTTCATTGGCCGGATTGGCTTATCTGGCGGGAGGTCATACTCCTGGTGATGGCCCATACGGAGAGACGGTGAATCGAACGATCGATTTTCTGGTGAGCCAGTGCAACCCCAACGGTTTCATTCATCAACCCGACTCCCGCATTCACGGGCCGATGTACGATCATGGATTTGCCGTGACCTTTCTGGCGGAAATATATGGGATGACCGATCGGAAAGACTTACGCGCTTGCTTGGATCGTTCGATCAAGTTGATTATCTCTTCGCAAAATCAGGAAGGAGGGTGGCGCTACGAGCCCAAACCCTCCGATGCAGATGTCTCGGTTACCGTTTGCCAGGTGATGGCGTTACGGTCCGCCAAAAACGCGGGCTTATACGTTCCCAAAGAGACCATCGACCGGGCTGTGGCGTATTTGAAGGGGAGTCAGAATTCGGACGGTGGATTTCGGTATCAGAAAGGTCGTCAACCGGAGTCGGAATTTGCACGTTCCGCCGCGGCGCTGGTCGGTTTGAATTCAGCAGGTATTTACGAGGGGCAGGAAATCGAAGATGGAATCGACTACCTGAAGCGATTCCGTCCCGGCCCCGGTTCACCTCGCTATTTCCAAATCCAACATTACTTGTATGGGCATTACTACGCCGTCCAGGTGATGTGGCATTGTGCGGAAGACGACGATTGGCCGACCTGGTATCAGAACGTCAGCCAGGAAGTGCTGGCTCTTCAGGGAGGCAATGGATTGTGGAACGTGAATAACACAATCTGCCCGGAATATTACACCGCGATGGCATGCCTGATTCTGCAGATGCCTTATAACTTCCTGCCGATCTTTCAAAGATAGGCGAACTATTCACCCGCTTTGACAGATTCCAGTTCGGTTCCTTCGTCGGAGAGAGTCACCGTAAACTTGGCAATCAAGTGGCCGGCGAATCGCAACAAACCGGTATCGAGCTTGCCGCTGCCCGCGACCCGGTCCCCGTCTCGTTTGAACGAGAGGGTTAAGATGTCGTCACCCGCTTTGAAGGCCTGCAATGCGTAGTCCCGAAGTTCACTGCGGGAGACTTTCGGTTTGGTACTTTCTTCCCCGTCGGTTGCATCGCTTGTCGTGGCGGCAGCGGTTTCTTCTTCCGGCTTTGCATGCCGGGCACGCCACTCGATCCAGGGAGCTAGTTTCATGAACAGCGACACAAATTCCTTGGAGGGAGTTTCGATTTTGGTGTCGTTGGCTTTGGTGACAGCCGCTTTGATTGTCTCAACGCCGTCCGCTCCAATTGCGTACCAGACCTCGTCCGGTCCCACTCCGATATAGATAGCATCCGCGCCAAAGAGGTCCGCGTAGGCTGCTGCATTCTCATCGGAAACACTGAAGCCGTGAATCGCCACGTCTCCAACCTTGTCAACGTTAAGCATGACCTGACGGCCGGGGCGAGCGTCGGGAACGAGTTCGATAGCTCGCGTGACGTTCTTTCCGGCATTCTTGAAGATCAAGCCTCCCTGAAGGGTGTATTTCCCATCGGCAGCCGGATTCGCAGAAATGTATCCGTCCAGTCGACCCGCTTTGAGCGTTTCGATCATCGAGTCGGAAAGAATCTTAATGATTTCGGTGAAGGCGGTTTTCTGGCCATCTTCCAAAGTCTCCGAATTCTTCACATCAGCCAAACCACTATCGCGAAACAGTTCCATGGTGCCGATGAGGTTCTTCTGCTGCTGTTCGTCGAGTGGAAGGTTGATCGTGCCGTGCAGGATCTTTTCGTCGGCAGGGGTTAGGGCCTCAAATCGGGAGGCAACTGTTCCGAGCTTGGCGACCGTCTCCGCCAGCATTGAATCTTTATCGGGGAGCATATCGACCAACAGCTTGCCGACTTTCTCTGCATTGTCTGTCTCCCAGCCGATCACCACTTCCGCGGGATCGGCGAAATATCGCGCCAGCTCATCGAGTTGCAATTCGCCGATCGACCGACGCAGTTCGAAGTCTTCTTTGCTTTCGTCCTCTTTCTGTTTGACGGCGGCCATCAGCTCTTCTTTGACCGACTCATATTCCTCGCGTCGTTTTTTGGCGGAACCTTCTTTGTTCAGCATGTAGAAGACGACATCGAAGAGTGCATTGCCGTCTTTATCGAGGGCATATTTTTCCAGATCGTCATCAATCGGGTCATAACCTCGGGCAGGAACGAGATCTCGATCGGGACCGATCACTCCGAAATCATCGATGACGCGCATCAATCCGTCATAAGCGTTGGAGAGAAGATAATAGTTTCGAGCGCGACGTTTCGGCTCGATGCCGAACAATTCCAGGTTTTCCAGGAAGTCGTCGAGATCTCCGATGGGAAAGACGGATCGGTATTTGACTCCCTCATCGGTATTGACGAGATCGATACGAATCAATCGAGTGCTATCGACACCCAGCAAGAAGACCTCATCCAGATACTCTTTGAGCTTATCCCACGGCTTTTCCAATTCCGGAGCCCGACCTTTCGTTCGTTTCACAAGACGCAGATCCGGTTTCAGATCGAGCATCAGTTTCAGGTCGGCTTTCACAGCATCTGGGCTGGCAATCACGATGGAGATCTTGGGATCTTTTTCGTCAGCTCTCAGGGGAAGTAGAGAGAAGCAAGCGAGCGCAAAGGCCAGTCCGGCGGTCCGGAGGTGATGTTTCACAAGAAACTCCTTTTTCGATTCATCAATCGTGATGTATTTCTGGGTGATCCGATCACTGAACGTCTACAAGCCTTCTCTAGGAAGAGAATGTAGACATCGACGTAATACTAAGACTAACAGACTGTTATGGAAAGTCCGAAATTTCGTGAATTCATGACGGTCCTTGCTCGTCATTGAATACTGACCAGAAGGGGGATCGTAAACCCTGCAATCGGCTTTCGTAAACGTCCTATGCACCCCATTGTGAGGAAACTCGGGCTGGAAACAATATTGCAGGCTCGAATTTCCAAGCCTGCGATAGATTATTTGGAAGCAGTGGTGGCGGGAGAGTTCGAAACATCTAATCCCACACAAATCCCTGCCAGCACCGAGACTTCTTCCATCGCTGCCGGTAATTGTTTGGTCACAAGTTGTTGCATTTTCTGGGGTTGGCCAATTTTCGCGGCCCTACGACCTAGATAATAGTACAACTCTTCTTTCATCACGGTCAGATCCATGCGAGTGGCGCGAATCCGACGGGGCAGTGACTGTAACGCGTCGACGGCAAGCTTGAATTCCCCGGTTTCGACAAGTGGGATCAACCGGTCGGCCAGAGAAAGTTGCAGCCGTTCCCGATCGATTCCGCTCTCATTGATCAGTTCTGCCAGTTTCAAAAAGTCCCGGGACTCGATCATGCGATCGAATTCCGCCAGAAATTGCAGTTGAGACTCTCGAGCCGGTAACGATGCGCCAGTTCGTCGATTGAGTTCTTTGAGTTGTTCGGTTGCAGAATCGGCTTCCAGAGCGGCTTTCACCTCAGTCAGGATGGCTGATTGGAGATAGGGTTCTTTGAGGTTCTCGTCCGCCTCATCGATGCGGCTTTGAATTTCCTGCCAGACGTTGACGCTTTGCCCCCAGAGAATCGCTTCACTGAATAAAGCTTCCAGAGTCTTGATACGCAGTTGAGCGAGTGGTTTGAGTTCGTCGATCTTCTTGGTGTAGGCGTTGAAGCGAATACGAACATCGTTGTCGCTATTGAGTTCCAGTTGTTCGCGTAATTCCGCTTTGACCCGATCGGCTCCTGGATCGTTCTGGTCTTGAGGACGCGCTGCAATTGCTGAAGGGGTCGGGCCGATCGAACGCGTGAGCGTGATGGCTTCACGAAGTGTTTTCCAAGCCTGGTCCTCTTCACCCGCTGCTGCCTGCCCGCGCGCTAACGCCGACAATGCCAGCACACGGTTCAAGAGCGGCGAAGGATCGGGGAGTTTGTAGTCGATCAGTTTTGCGGCGGAAGGCATCTGGAATTCCGTGCCTCCCGTTAGCTGATCGAGTTGAGTGGTGGCAATGTCGAGCACTTTTTGGGCGGAGTCCTGTTGTCCTCCGAGAATGTAAAAAGAAGCTGCGTCGGCGAGAATTCGGGTTTTGGCGGCGGGAGGCTCGTCCTTCACGAGTTCGATCAGTTGATCGGGCGTCATTTCGCCGAGACGTGCTTTCCACCTTGAATAGGCCAGCAATGCATCCGCTCGCACTCGATCGTCATCCGCTCGTCGCACCCAGGCAACGGCTTTTTCGTCTTCATTGTGAGCCAGCAACAACATCGTGACCGTGATCCACTCCGGCCGGTGCCAATGGTGAGAGGGGTGATTAATGAAGGGAGTGATCGGATACGAGGGAATATCCCTCAGCACGCGCATTTGAGCGGACGCTTGACGGAGTCGGTCGAGTCGTTCCGGATTGGAGATATTGGCTTCCCGGACGGCAAATTCCAACCATTTTTCCGCGTCGTCCTCGCGTCCTTCCGCGACCAGCAATGCGGCGAGCCCGCTGAGATTGTCAAATCGATCTCGCCCTGCAGTCGGAACCTTGGCGGCGGCGCGTTCTGCTTCATCGAGCAGTTCACGACGTTTGGCGGGGTCTTTCTCGCGCCAGGCAATTTCGATCAGCGGCACGAGCCGTTGTCCGAAAAAGACATCCGGATTTTGTTTATCGATATGGGGAAGTTGGTCTTTCGCCTGTTCCAGTTGGTTGATCCGGGCGTAAGTTTCCGCGAGCAGTTGTCGACAATCGGAGGGTCGGTTGGCCTGAGAATTATAAGTTCTCTGACGGGCGATCGATTGAATGGTGGTGTCAAGTAACTGTTGTCGATAGGCGATCGCATCAAATGGTTTTTCTTCCTTCTCGGGTTCTTTTTTATCGTCCTCGAAGGTGGGGTTATATTCAATCGGTGCCGATTGTTTGGGGATTCCCTCATTCGCCCGTTTAACCAACTCGTTAGGATCAATCTCTTCTTCACCCGTCCTCAGGACAAAGAACCAGACGGCGAATCCTACCGCGCCCAGCATCACCGCGCCGAACACCATCATGAAAATCGGAGGACCGGATTTTTCTTCAACAGGCTCTTCCTCTTTTTCGAGTTCCGGGGCGACGAAGACGGGGACCATGCAGGAAGGATTTGCGCATTTGACCGGCTTTCCTGCGGCTGTCTCGGGAATATAACCCTTGGTCTCACACATCGGACATTTGACTTCGTGCGTGCGACCTGGAGCCTTCCTCAAGGCAACGCGAACGGCAGCTTTCTGCGTATTCGTTTCGATCGCGAATGGATCTTCATCCTTGGATGCCAGTTGTTTTTTCTGTGGCTTGGAGGCAGCCGATTTCTTCTCACTCGACGTGGATTGACTTCCTTTAGCCGACATCGCCGCACCACAGAAGGGGCAGGTTTCCGGATTCTCATCGAGGACCGATTGGCCGCACGAAGGACATGAAGGGAGATCCATAAGTCTCTTTCCAGGTTTTATTCGAAGGAATTATTCCAGACGCAGAACGCGTCTCTGGCCGCTCGATCCACATTCTGAGACGCGGATCGGTAGGCGGAGGTTCCCGATCGGTTCCCAACGGGGAGAGTCGAACGGAACGATTACTGTAATCGATCGCAACATTCAGAGAGTACTGAAGTTGCATCGTTTCTGGAAATATATTCTATGCCGAGACTGGGGGATCAGGCAATTCTCGGTCCGGGAAATGTGGCAAGTTCGCGAAGAGTTGTTTCCCCGAGAGCGGTCAAAAACTGAAAATCGGCAGCGAAAATATGAATATTGATGTGCGTCCGCTATGAAGACTGAAAATTCAATTCAGAAATTGAACTTCCGGTGGTCGTCGCTTAGGATATTTGAGAGAAGTGGAGGTTTTATGCCTTCTGAGTTTTGCGGTGTTTTTTGACAGGCTCGGTGTGACAGTCACACGAACTCTTCGAGTTCAATTTCAAGCGTTGAGGGCTTCAGGATGGTGCGCGACGATCGTGATTGGCTCCCTTTCTGGTCTTTCCCGATAGGTTCGGTCTTAGGGATCCGGGTGCGGGTGAATCTGCTGCTTCCGCTGCTGATCCCGGTCTTGTGTTTCTGGTTTGGTTGGAGACTTGGTTGCTCGCTTTCAGCCGTGCTTTGCCTGTCGGTTTTGGTTCACGAACTTTCTCGACTATTGCTGGCGAATGCCTCGGGTGAGCCACCCGAACTTTCCGTACTCTGGCCGGCGGGAAGTCTTTCCACGGCAGACTCCTCAAGAACGCGTGTCGTCGGTGCGATTGCCGGTTTGCTGAGCCACCTTGTGATATGTCTGATGACTTCCGTTCCCTTCTATCAATCGGGACAACTCAGGGTTGCTCTCGACCCCAGGAATTTAGAAGCGTTCGAGCTCGGCCCTGAGCCTCTGGGCAACATTGTTTATCTGCTGTTTGTTGTGAATTGGACTCTCATGGTTGTGAATTTGCTCCCCTTTCCTCCGCTGGCGATGGGACTCGTCTTCAAAGAATTAGCGGAGAAAAAACTGGGGAAGGACGCCGGGGCCATGATCTGGTTGCGTGGTTGCTGGTGTCTGACCACTCTTTTGTTTTTGGGCGGCCTGGCCTTGGAGGTCACGCTCGCAGTGGCGATTGCCGCCCTCGGAATGCTCAGTTTGATGGTGCGATCTCGTAACGCAACCACATTCGAATCCGAACCGCGAGAAACGTTTCTCGGGTACGATTTTTCGGAAGGTTACACCAGTCTCAATCGATCCCATCAGTCCGAAAAACCGACTTCCTTACTCCAACGCTGGCGGGCGAAACGTGAAGAAATTCGCCGCACGCGGGAGGCTGAACTGGACCTCGAAGTTTCCGAAAATCTGGATCGGATTCTCGCTCAGGTGCACGAAACAGGTATCGATTCGTTGAGTTCCTACGACCGCAAATTGCTCGATTCCGCTTCCGAGAGATTTCGTACTCGAGGAGCGCTTCCCGGATCATCCGAAGTTGAATGATTTGACGGTCACGGCCGTGGACGACGTTTCCATTGGTCGGCTTTTGCAGGATCATATTCCGGATTGGGAGTCGGCATTTTTGCATTGATGCTCGTTCTCCAGCTCCGCAATTGTTGTAAGAGTTGGTTCGCTTTATCGGGATGTCTCTCGACCAGGTTCTCCGTTTCGCTGAGATCGGTTTTCAGGTTGTAGAGTTCGGTGCGACCGTCGTCAAAATATTCGATCAGTTTCCAGTCTCCCGCGCGAACGGCTCCGGCGGGAGTGGTGTGATGGTAATGGGGATAGTGCCAGTAAATGCCGTCGCGATCGAGTGGGCCTTCCCCAGTGAGCAGAGGAACCAGGCTGGTTCCGTCAAATCGAACATCCGGGGAGTCGATTCCAGCCAGGTCAAGCATGGTCGGAACGAAATCGACGCTGCTGACTGGTGTGTGGCAGACTGTTCCCGCATTAACTTTTCCCGGCCAGCGAACGATCAACGGCACGCGAATCCCTCCTTCGTAGAGGGAGCCTTTTTCATCGCGTAACGGCAGATTCACCATGACCGGTTCTCCCTGCTTGTCGAAGCGTTGATACAAACCGCCGTTGTCGGAGAAAAAGATCAGGACGGTATTCTCACTGAGTGCCAGCTCGTCCAGTTTGTTCATGATTCGGCCGAGGCTGCGGTCGATGTGTTCCACCATCGCCGCGTAGGTTGGATTGTTGACTCGACGTGGATCAGTTTTAGGTTTCTGTTCGTATTTCGCGACCAGTTCCTCTTTGGCTTCGAGAGGGATGTGGACCGCATAATGCGGAAGGTACAGGACAAACGGTTCATCCTGATGGCGTTCGAGAAAGTCTTCCGCTTTATCGGTCAGATAGTCCGCCAGATACGTTCCTGCGGGAATTTCTTCCGGAGGCGTCGTGCGGAATCTGGGGGCAAAGTGACGACCTCCCGTCACTGTGAATTCGTCGAAGCCTTGTTGACCGGGATTATGTTGGGCGTCACCGAGATGCCATTTTCCAAAAGAACCCGAGACATACCCTGCCGGTTTCAGAAGCTCGGCGAAGGTCTGTTCCTGCAAAGGAAGGTTCCTATTCATCTCCGGCACAACCAGCTTCTCCCACGGTCGCCAATGACCGGGAATAAAATCGGTCAGATTCAATGTCGCCGGATACTTCCCCGTCACGATGCTGGCGCGAGTCGGAGAACAAACTGGACAAGCGGCATACGCATCCGTAAATTTCATTCCCTGCTCGGCGAGTCGATTGATATTCGGGGTTTCGTGAAACGGACTGCCGTAGCATTCGGGGTCAACCCAGCCCATGTCATCGACGAGAAAGATGAGAAAATTGGGTTTCTCAGCAATGGCAGAATTCGTCGTTGCAGAAACGACGAACAGAACTAGCAGTGAAATCAGGTGACGTGACATGAAAAATACTTCTTTCTGAGAACCTCTTGATCGATTATGCCCGAAGACTCGGGAAGAATTCAGTAAAGGCTTCTCGAAAGTGAGAATCAAGCATCGATTTCGCTCCGACAACTCTTTGTCGTTATCTGGAAAATCCTGTCTCATCTGCTTATCATTTAAATCTGAATGATATCTCGATTTTCATTTGAAGGCTTGAGAGGAAACGCTTCACGATGCCGCAAGTCAAATTTGTGAACGAAAAAGTGACTGTCGATGTCCCAGACGGGGCCAATTTACGCCAGGAAGCACGTAAAGCTGGTGTGAATCTTTACTGGGGGCCCCACAAGGTCATGAACTGTCGCGGCATGGGAATGTGTGGCAGTTGTCATGTCGAGGTGTCCAAGGGGGAAGAGAATCTCAAGAAGCCGGGTATCTGGGAACGTCTCTGGATGAGTTTGCATCCGGCACTCTTTCTCGCGAAAGAAACCGAAAAGAAAGATCACCTGCGGTTGGCTTGTCAGGCAAAAGTCAAAGGGGATTGCGAAATCAAAACGCACCCCGATGTGAATCTGAACGGTGAAAAGTTCTGGGGCTGATGGAAAAGGCATAGCGGCATGAGAGACATCCGGATTGCCGCCGCTCAATTCGAACATCGAAACGCCGACCCGGCTTATAATCTTTCCCGCATTCATGCTTTGACTTCCCAGGCTGTCGAAGAGGGAGCGGAGGTTGCCTGCTTTCATGAATGCTCTTTGCACGGCTACTCTTTCACGCAAACATTCGATCGGGAACAGATGCTCGATCTCGCCGAGCCGCTCGATAACAGCCCCAGCGTGCGGAGACTGGTTGAATTTTCGCGTGAGTTTGGGATTCCCATCGCTGCAGGCCTGTTCGAGCGCGAAAGAGATCGGATTTTTAACACCTATGTGTTCGTGACGTCCGAGGGGGTGCTCGCTCGCTTTCGCAAATTGCACGCGTTCGTGAATCCTCATCTCACTTCCGGTGATGAGTATGTGGTCTTTGAGTGGTCGGGTTGCAAATTCGGAATTCTGATCTGCTACGACAACAATCTCCCCGAGAACGTTCGCATGACGACCTTGCTGGGGGCCGACATCATCTTGATGCCTCACGTAACCGGCTGTCTTCCTTCGGTGATGCCGGGGCGAGGGACCGTCGATCTGGAACTCTGGCACAATCGGGAGCGGGATCCCGCGCGACTCCGCAAAGAACTGGATGGACCGAAAGGGCGTGGCTGGTTGATGCGCTGGTTACCGACCCGCGCTTATGAAAATGGTGTCTATGCCGTCTTCACGAACCCCGTTGGGCTCGATGATGGAGAAGTCCGCAACGGTCACTCCATGATTCTCGATCCTTTCGGAGAAATTATCGCCGAATGCCGAAATCTCGGAGATGATGTGGTCACCTCCCTGTGTGTGCCGGAGAAGATCGAACAATCGGGAGGCCGACGTTATATTCGAGCACGTCGCCCGGAGTTATACGACAAAATGACAGAACCGACGGGAGAGCCATCAACGACAGAACCAGGTTGGGATCTGAAATATAAGTAAATGGCCGAGAAAGTTAGCGGCTCTTATGGTTTATGCATTTCAGAAAAGCAATATTCTTTCCATTTCCGATCAACTTCCGGGATTTTCTTGACGCGAATCGAAATATTTGCGTAAAGTGAAGAGCAACGACTTTTAAGATTCTTTTTGTGCGGTTCCGCATGCGACGATCATTTTCCACAATTCGACTTCTCTGTTGCTGTCTGGTGACGGGAGCATTGTGGAGTGTGAGCCTGTCCGAAGCGGATGCAAGCTGCGGCGATTATCTGTTTGTTAAAGGAAAACCGATCGTCCGCCATGAAATGCCGCTAGAGCAGGACACTGCCCATCAAAGATCACCTCAGATGCCGTCACCGTGTTTGAACGGTCAGTGCGGCGTTCCTCCCCGGACTCCTTCACCGTCGGGAACAACTTCCGACGTGCAAAGACGTGTCGAAGTTCGGCCGTGTTCAATTCTGGAGACGTTGGCCGACTGCTCTGCCGAACGTCCTGTGGCTTTCTTGAATCCAACCGATCAGGATGCTCCCTCGATACCTCATCCCGCTCGACTCGAAAAACCTCCCCAAATCACTTTCCTCTGAATGCGTTTTTTCCCGGCTTCTTCTACGTGAAGGAGACCGGATTTCATTCATTGATGGAAAGTGATTCCGATGTCGATTCCCGAAGAGAAACCCTCTTCGCGGCCCGTGCGCAAATATATACCCGCTATTGGTCCGCGATTGAAGCTGCTCCTGAATGTCGTCTTTGTCCTGGTGGCCCTGCTGGGAGCAAATTCGCTCTATCTGGCTGCTATTACACTGCTGGAATGGTCGCGCCAGCAGACCTATCAGAACCCGTTTTACCTGTTCATGTTCTTGGGACATGTCGTGCTGGGACTGATTCTGTTAGTCCCCTTTGTGGTGTTCGGCATCACCCATATGCTGACGGCTCGCCACCGTAAGAACAAACGCGCCATCCGAGTCGGTTATGCTCTGTTGGTCATCAGTACGCTCGTTCTGGTCACGGGACTATTGCTGATTCGTATCGGCGATCTGGAACTTCGCAATCCGACATCGAGGAACACCGTGTATTGGCTGCACGTCGGTTCTCCGCTGGTGGCGGGTTGGCTGTACTGGCTGCATCGGTTGGTGGGTCAGAAGATTCGATGGAAGCTCGGTCTCACCTACGGGACGATCGTCGCAGTGGCCGTCGGCAGCATGGTCGTTTTCCATACTTCCGATCCACGCGACTGGAATCAGATTGGTCCCGAAGAAGGTGTGAAATATTTCGAACCTTCGTTAGCGCGAACTGCCAGCGGAAATTTTATTCCCGCGCATGTGCTCGATAACGACGAGTATTGCTTGAAGTGTCACGAAGATGCCTACAAAGGCTGGTTTCACAGTGCGCACCACTTAAGTTCCTTCAATAATCCCGCCTATCTCACATCGATTCGCGAAACGCGCAAAGTCGGCCTCGAACGGGACGGACACGTTCGCGCGTCGCGCTGGTGTGCGGGATGTCACGATCCGGTGCCCTTTTTCAGCGGAGCTTTCGACGATCCCGAATTTGACGATGTCAATCATCCCACCGCACAAGCCGGGATCACTTGTACGACGTGTCACGCGATGACGAATATTAACTCCAATCGCGGCAATGCGGATTACACCATCGAAGAACCACTCCACTATCCGTTTGCCTTCAGTGACAATAAAACGCTGCAATGGGTCAACGAACAGCTTGTCAAAGCCAAACCAACCTTCCATAAGAAAACCTTTCTGAAGGATTTTCATACCTCGGCGGAGTTCTGTTCAACCTGCCACAAGGTGCATCTGCCGATTGAAGTGACCGGCTATAAGGAATTTTTGCGGGGACAAAATCACTACGACGCCTGGCTCCTCTCGGGAGTTTCCGGACACGGTGCGTCCAGCTTTTATTATCCGCCGAAAGCCATCGATAATTGCAGCAAGTGTCATATGCGTCCTCAGGTCTCGGATGATTTCGGCGCCCGACCGCTTGTCGAAGGGGATGACCAACTGATGATCCACGATCACCAGTTTGCCTCCGGAAATACCGGCATACTGCATCTGGTCGATGCTCCGGAAAAAATGATTGAAGCTCATCGGGAGTTTCTCGACGAGACAATGCGTGTGGACATCTTCGGCATTAAACCGGGCGGGAAGGTGGAAGACGAACTGATCGCTCCTCTGCGTCCCACACGTCCGACTCTGAAACCGGGAGAAAGCTACTTACTGGAGACCGTCATTCGGACGTTGAAACTCGGTCACCTGTTTACTCAGGGGACGGTCGATTCCAACGAAGTCTGGTTGGAAGTCACACTCAAAGTCGGAGATCGCGTCATCGGTCGAAGCGGTGCGCTTAACGAACAGGGCGAGGTTGATCGCTGGTCGCATTTTGTGAATGTGTTCATGCTGGATAAGGACGGCAATCGTATTAACCGCCGAAATGCACAGGACATTTTCACCCCACTCTACAATCATCAGATTCCGCCCGGTGCGGGACAGGTAGTGCATTATGGTTTCACATTGCCCGAAGAGGTCGATGCTCCTCTGACGATTGAAGTCCAACTGAACTATCGCAAATTTGACCGTGAATATCTCGACATTATCGAGAAAGAGACCCACAACCAACGCACTGACAACCTACCGATCCTGACACTCGCCACGGATACATTGACGCTTCCCGTAGAAGGAGCCCCCGTCCCGAAACCTGATCCGCCACGAGAGATTCCCGAGTGGCAACGATGGAACGATTACGGCATCGGACTGTTCCTTGAAGGGAAGGCGGAAATCAAACAGGCGGAAGCCGCGTTTCGTCACGTCGAAGAACTCGAACGTTACGATGGGCCCTTGAATCTGGCCCGCGTTCTGTATCGGGAAGGTCGCGTGGATGAAGCGGGGGAAGCAATCGTTCGTGCGGCGGCTTACGACGACCCTGCCGCTCCCGAATGGACGTTAGCCTGGTTGAGCGGTCTGGTCAATCGCGAGCAGTTACGGCTCAAAGAGGCTGAGGAGAATTTCCGTCAGGTTTTGTACGGCGTGACGGAAGAACGATTGGAACGGGGTTTTGATTTCAGTCGCGATTACCGGGTGATCAACCTGCTCGGGCAAACCTTATTCGATCGCGCCCAGCAAATCCGTACGGATTCCCGTCAGGAAGAGCGGGTAGAACTTCTGCGGCAGGCGGCGGAAGAGTTTGAAAAGACATTACTGATCGACTCCGAAAATGTCTCCGCTCATTACAATCTGGGGCAGATTTATGACCGTCTGGAAGAGACGGAACTGGCGGAAAAACATAAAGAGTTACACCAGAAATACAAACCGGACGACACCGCTCAAAGCCGAGCCATTCGCCTGGCACGGGAAAGATATCCCGCCGGCAACCATGCCGCGGAGGCGTTGGTTATTTACCCGCTCCAGCGTATCGATGCCCCCGGCTTGCCGAAAGAGAGTCAAATCACCTTGAACGATTCGAAGGAGAGTACGCCGTGAACCAGGACTTCCAGGAACTCGAACAAGATGATGCCATTATCGGAACGGCGTTTACCGTTTCCCTCATTGTGTTTGCCGTTTTGGGAATCGGGGGTTACGCCGCGTATCACTTTTTGAAACCCGAGCCGGAGATCGTTGAAACGGAAACGCTGCCGACGACGCTTCCCGCAGTGCAGACTGAGCGGGAACAGGAACTCCCCGCAATCCCCTGGACCGATATTACGAAATCAGCCGGGATTAATTTCGTGCACGAAAACGGTTACGCCGGCGAAAAACTCCTTCCCGAGACGATGGGGGGAGGGTGTGCGTTTTTCGATTACGACTCGGACGGGGATCAGGATCTCTTTTTTGTGAACTCCAGACAGTGGCCTTGGACCAATCGGGATGAATCGTCTCCCGCAACAATGAAACTGTACGCCAATGATGGCACGGGGAATTTTACCGACGTCACGTCTCAAACGGGGCTCGATGTTTCGCATTACGGAATGGGAGTGGCGTGTGGTGACTATGATGCCGACGGCTGGGTCGATTTGTTTATTTCGTGTCTCGGAGAAGATCGACTGTTCCGGAATGACGAAGGCCGGTTTGTCGATGTGACCGCTTCGGCGAAGGTGGGTGGAAAGGAAGACGCCTGGAGTTCGGCGTGCGGCTGGTTCGATTATGACGGCGATGGCGACCTCGATTTGTTCGTCGCGCATTACGTCGTCTGGTCGCGGGAATACGATCAATCGCAGGAGTTTACGATCCTGGGAAATATCCCCGCTTACGGACGTCCGCAAAACTTTGAAGGGACCTTCCCCTCCCTGTATCGCAACGATGGCGACGGAAAGTTTACTGAAGTTTCCGAGGCCGCCGGATTGCACGTCCTGAATCCCGCGACCCAGACTCCGCTCGCGAAATCTCTGGGTGTTGCTTTTGAGGACTTTGATGCTGACGGCGATCCGGACATCTTCATTTCCAATGATACCGTTCAGAATTTTTTGTTCGTGAATCAGGGAAACGGGACCTTTGCAGAGTCGGCCACGCTGGCGGGTGTGGCGTTTGACTTACAGGGAGCCGCACGCGGCGCGATGGGTGTCGATATCTCGCATTTCCGCAACGATCCGGGAATCGGCGTCGCTGTGGGGAACTTTTCCAATGAAATGACCGCTCTGTATGTGACACGCGAAAACAATCTCCAATTTTATGATGAAGCAGTTTCGAACGGGTTAGGTCCCTCTACCCGATTGCAACTTTCCTTTAGCGTATTGTTTCTCGACGCCGATCTCGACGGTCGTCTCGATCTCGTTCAGACGAACGGACACCTGGAGGAAGAAATCAACAAAGTACAGGCCAGTCAGACGTACGCGCAATCGCCGCAATTATTCTGGAATGTCGGAGCGGAGACCGAGAACGAATTCGTATCATTACCGGTCGAAAAAACCGGGGAAGCATTTGCCGAGCCGATGGTTGGGCGAGGAGCCGCTTACGCCGACATCGATGCAGATGGAGATCTCGATCTGGTGTTCACAGCCACGGGTCAGCCCCCTCGTTTGCTCCAGAACGATCAGCAGCACGGGTATCATTGGCTGCGTGTGAAGTTGACGGCACTGGGAAAAAACCGGAACGCCTTGGGAGCCTCGCTGGAATTGACAGTCGATGGCCGTTCACAAATTCGAACGGTTTCTCCCACACGGGGATATCTCTCGCAGGTTGAATTACCGGTGACGTTCGGATTGGGAGGGAGCGACCACATCGATGAATTAAAAATCCGTTGGCCCGATGGAACAGAACAGCGACTGGAGAATCTGGACGTTGATCAGTTCTTGAGTATTGAGCAACCCTCCCCTTGAAACGGGTCGGTTTACGAAATACCTGTGAGGAGTTATCTTTCAGCGGGATAAAACCAGGAGACTGGGATCCGCATCACCTGTGATTCCGCCAACCCGTTATTCTCGCGGCGGTCTCCGGCACAATGCCCCAGAAGGACATGCCCTTCGTGGAATGTCATCGCCGTGTAACAGTACCAGCCGTGGGGATTCTCTTCGAGGTTTTGAGAATATTTCCACGTTTTTCCTTCATCCATAGAAATAGCTGCCGTGAAAGGTGTCCGTTTTCCCTGAAGAGCGGGATCGATGTGGCGGTGATCATTCCAGACCAGCAGCAGATCGCCGGTCGAGGGAATCCGTTCGATGGTCGCCGGTGAGCGGGGAGAAATGATGTCCGAGGCTTCCCAGGCGGTCCAGGATTTTCCCTCGTTGGAAGAATAGGAAACAAACTGACTCCCGGCGTTAGTGCGGGAAAACATCATTAAACGACCGTCTTTCAGTTCCACAACTCCCGGCTCCTGAATGATGACCGACTTTTCTTTGGCCGGAGGGACTTGTTGACTGCGTGTCCAGGAGGTACCGGCGTCGTCCGAGTAGTAGCAGACCGCTTTGGCGGCGGCGGTCCATTTTTCCCAATCGGGGGCGACATGCTGGGCCAGAGGAAGAATCAGCCGCCCGTTTTTCAGTTGAACGGCTCGATCGTTATTCAGGACGTAATACCCGATGTCTGCCTCGGAAATTATTTCGTGAGGTTCGCTCCAGGTTTTGGTTTCGTCGGCACTGAGGCGAAACACGGGACGGCAGTCGTCCAACGAGTTTTTGCGGAGATAGAAGAGGGCAATGCGACTGTCTTCCAGTCGCAACAGGGAAACCGACATGATGTTGAATCCACCCTCATTCGGAACCTCGACGCGATCCTTGTTCGTCCAGGTGAGTCCGCCGTCAGACGATTGGCGACTGGCGAGATGCGCGTTCGCATGATCGCCGGCACCGTTGGTGAAATGGGTGTAGATAAATTTGATGCGTCCATCTTTGAGCGTGATGAAATCCCCTTCACTGTTGCGAGGGTTTTCCGGTCCAGGGGGCAACGTCAATGCGACTTGCGGTTCGGTGTCCGAGGCTTGAAGGTAAGAACCTGTGACCACAAATAAAACGAATAGCAACCAGCAACCCAATCGCAACCTCATTCGGACTCTTTCTTTGCAGTGGATTTGAGCGGTGGAACAGTCAGCCAAATCTGATCCACCTTTTCCATGGTTGGCTTGATCTGTGTGGTGGCGGAGGTCGCAAGAGCTGCCTCGCCTTGAGAAACCGCTACGATTTGAATGGCACTCGAAAAGGATTCGATCTCACCGCGAACCAGTTTCAGCGTCACTTTCTTGGAGGAGTCTCCCTTCGGTTCCGAAGTGACCGCTTCCGCGGTGACGCCGTCCGGCAATCCTTCCACAGAAAATGTGATCGGCTCACCGAAACCTTTGTCCCGAATGACGGTCACTGGAATTTCGAGCGGTTTGTCCTCGGCGGGAAACTCATAATGATCCTCAGTGACTTCCGTGGCGTAGCCGACTTCCTGAGGTGAAATCGTGAGACGATAATAATGCCGGGGGCTGCCGTGCTCGAAGCGGTCGCGGATTTCCACAATTAGAGGGCCGTCGGCTTTCGGGCTGTAAGTGAGTTCGCTGTCGTATTCTCCTCGCGTCGGATCGTCGACTTCGGAAAGTTCCTTGCCGTCGGAGTCCGTGAGTCGGAGAACCGGATCGAGTTGCGATCCGAGAATGCGTGCTTCAGCTTTCAGGAACAGAGGATTCCCTTTTTTTCCGGCAATTTGAAAGGCATCAACTTCACCCGGCTCGACAATTTGTCCGCTGAGAGTCACCGGAAGTGAAGTGATCGTTTCAGGGGCTTCCGATTCCGTCAGGACCGGATGCGAAACGACGGAGAGTGGGACCACGTTCGTCGTGGGAACTGCCAGAAAGTTCGTCGATCCCTCTGTAACCAGAGCGGGAATCTTCACCGAGGTCGTTGGCAGATTCCACCCCACCGCTTCGCCGGATGTCTCGGTCCCCTGCGTGACGGCGAGAGGTTGAATGTGATCGATGTAAGGACCAGTCGTGATCGTGAGACGGTAGATCCAGTCTGCACCTCCCGAAAACCGGATGGAACTGTTGGGGGTCTCCGGGAACCCAAAAGTCCGGACGTAATAGATTCCGGTTTCCGGAACTTCAAAAGCGAGGAGAGGGTCATTGCCTCGATCGTCATCATTCTGTGCCAGTACGAATCCTTTGGCGGAAACGACCTGTAGCACGGCGTCCAGGGGAGAGCCGAGGTTGCGATTCGCCGAAATCTCGGCAACCAGCGTCTGCCCCTGCTCCAACTCGAGTTGGTAGGTATCGACATCCCCATTTTTGCCGAGCGTTCCGTTGACGGTCACGGGAGTGGATTCAATCTTTTGAGCGGCGGTCAGCCGTTCGTTCTCTTCGGTTTCGGAGAGTTCCGGAAACGTACCGATCAGGAACGGGCGTAACGAAGAAGCGCTTTCGGCGTTGGTAATCCGGAAGAGTGCCAGGCCGGGTGGTATCGAATCGGGAATCGTGATCGAAAATGTTTTTTCGGGCTTCTCGGGAAACGACGCCGTCAGTTCGGGTCGATTGCTCCAAAACTTCAGCGGCGGAGTCCCCAGAACTCCCTGCACGGTGATTTCCACCGTCTGTCCGCGTTGTCCTCCTGCCGGCGTGATCGCTTTGATCGAGGGGATTTCGGCTTGCGCCATCGAGGCAGCGATGACGAAGACCGCAGCCGTCCCCAAAAGTCTCAAGACATGTCTCATGACAACAACTCGGGAATCGGTGTTTTGTCGCTGACGAGGTGCGTCGGACGTCCCTGAGGTGTGTAGTACACTTTATTGGGATCGATGCCCATCTTGGTGTAGATGGTGGACGCGAAGTTTTCGGGGGACAGAACGCGATCGACGGCCGAGTAACCTTTGCGGTCGGTCGCTCCGAGCGTCAGTCCGCCGGGAGTACCCGCCCCCGCCATTAGAACCGACATCGCGTTGGACCAGTGGTCGCGACCGGAGTCTTTGTTGATTTTGGGAGTTCGTCCGAACTCACCCAGCAACAGCACCAGAGTCGAGTCGAGCAGTCCACGATCTTCGAGGTCTTCGATCAGTGTGGCCACAGTGTTATCAACGTTGGGCATCCGTTTATTGAAGGCATTGAAGAGATCGCGGTGATGATCCCAGCCTCCCTCGTGAAGCGTCACGAAGGGGACGCCCGCTTCAACGAGACGTCTCGCGAGCAACGTTCGTTGCCCAAATGTATTTCGGCCGTAGCGTTCACGGACTTCGTCCGCTTCCTGGTGGATATCGAACGCTTTCTGCGCTTCGGTGGACGACATCAGATCGAAACTTTGCTGATAATAATCGTCCAGGGCGAGCGTGGGATCGGCGGCCGCTTTGTCCTGAATCCGCAAGAGCTTATCGACCCCTTCCCGTAGCGATTTACGGCGAGCGAAGCGTCCGTCGGTCAGTTCTTTCGGTAGCGCGACGTCCCGCACGCGGAAGCTATCGCTGTTCGGGTTGTCGGGGACCACAAATGGGGCGAATTGAGCTCCGAGGAAACTGGGGCCACCCGAACGGGTCATCGAAGGAATCGAGAAGTACGGCGGCATTCCCTTTTGCGGCCCGCGTTCGTAGGCAACCGTCGAACCGAAGCTGGGATGAAAACTGACGAAGGCTCCACAGCCGACCGGAATTCGAGGGGGAGCACCGGTCATCATGTAGTGATTGCCGGCACCGTGGTTTCCCTGATTGTGGCGGATCGAACGCAGGACGGCGAATTTGTCGGAGATCGATGCCAGCCGTTCACAGTGTTGCGAATATCGGACACCGGGAACCTGCGTCGGGATGGTATGGAACTCCCCACGAATCTCGGAGGGAGCTTGCGGCTTGGGGTCGAACGTTTCGTAGTGAGTCGGTCCGCCATCGAGCCAGATCAAAATGCAGCTTTTGGCTTTGACGGGAAACGTGCTCGACGATTCTCCCGCCATCCCGCGCAGTCGCAGTGTGTCGGTCAAACCGAGTCCCAGCATGCCGCCCAAGCCGAGTTGAAGGCAGTTTCGACGTGAGATGCCTTCGCAATTCCGATTTTGATTGTTGGATAAAGTCATGCGATTCTCCAGGGCCGTTTTCAGAAGTTCCATTCTGGTCAGGCCGAATCAATTTTTGAACACAAATTCTGGGGTATTCAGGAGCGCCCATAAGAGATCTTCGACGGCTTTCCGTCGCTCGATCTCCGGATTTTCGATGTATTTGACCGCGAACTCCAATTCTTCGGGATCGGGCCGTCGCGAATAGCACAACAGGTACAATTCCCGAATTATCTCTTCATTGGACTTGTCGCTCGTCGCCAGTTTTGCGGCTCGCGAGTCGTTGGACGTCACTTTGTCGAACAGTCGTTCGCTATTCATCAGGTGTAATGTCTGCACGATGCTGGTGTTCGATGTTCGCTCGCAGGGAGGATCCTGATTCGGATCGGGACGTCCAAACGCGTCGAGGAATAACGAACCGACTCGATGCGTCCAGATTTCCTTCGCCGACGAACCGGCCGGTAATGCCTGGAACGATTCCGGCTGCCCGGTGATTTGCACGATCGAATCGAGCAGCACTTCGGCGCGGAGGCGTTTGCGGTAATGGCGTGAGTAATTCGTGGTGTCGATGGCGTTGGTCTCGTTGGGGACGGAACTCAACCCGTAAGCGTAAGAGTTCGCGATGCGTCGAATAAGGTGTTTGTTGTCGAAGCCGCTGTCGATGAAGTCCTGCGCCAATTCGTCGAGCAACGGACCGTTGGTCGGCGGGTTGGTGGCTCTTAAATCATCCACCGGCTCGACGATCCCGCGCCCCATCAGATCGGCCCAGACGCGATTGACCTGCACTTTCGCAAAGGATTTGTTGTCGGGAGACGTCATCCAGGCCGCCAGCGATTTACGAGGATCTTCCCCTGCCGCAATGTCGGGAGCGGTTCCGAACAACGGCCTCGGTTCCATGACCTCATCCGTCAGCGGATGTTTGACGTCGCCGCGGGTGGAGACATACACAAATTCTTCCGAACCTGAGATGGGAGGCGAGACGCCTCGTCCCTTCCGACCGATTTTGGCGAAATAGGCTGCAAACGAATAAAAATCATCCTGCCCCCAGACTTCAAAGGGGTGATGGTGACACTTGGCACAATCGAGCCGAATGCCGAGAAACAGTTGACTGGTGATCGTGGTCAGTTCATCGGGAGATCGTCGGTCGCGATAAAGGGTCACGGCGCCGTTGCGGAACGTGCTCCCCTGCGCGGTGATCAGTTCCCGCACGAATTGATCGTGGGGGACGTTGTTGCGAAACGCATCCCGAATCCAGGCATCGTAATTCAACGTTGCCTTGATCCCGACTCGATACGGATTCGGTCGCAACAGGTCGGCCCATTTGTTGGCCCAGTGTTCGGCGTATTCGGGTCGGGCCAACAAGTCGTCGATCAGCAAGCGGCGTTTCTCAGGAGTTTGTTCGGCGAAAAACTGTTCCGTTTCCTCCAGAGTGGGGACGCGACCGATGATGTCGATATAAGCGCGGCGGAGGAACGTGGCCTCGTCCGCCTGGGCGGACGGTTTGAGTTGCAATCGTTGCAGCTTGTTCCAGAGATGACCGTCGATAAAGTTCTCGCGGGGCAACTGACTATAAAATTCGTCGGGAATCTGGTCGGGTCGGGGGACGGCGACGTTGCAGACGTCAATCTGTCCCATGTAACGGGCCATGATGGCCGCTTCACCTACGATATTTCCGACGGTGATTTTTCCCTGCTCGTCGACCTGGGCGATGCCGCTTTCGTTCGACTGATAATCGGACATCGCGGTGACGTCGCGCGTCGATCCATCCGAGTAGCGGGCGACGACCGATAACGGAACTTCGGAATTGTAAGTCAGTACCTGATCGGTGGGGGAGACGCTGATGCTTTCCAGTGAGGGCGCGCCCTCAACTTCTCTCGGCATCCCGTTCTCGACCCAGCGGGAGAGAATCTTGTAGCCGAAGGAATCGACCGGCAGACGAATTCCTCCGCCGTGCGGAGAGCGCCCGGAGGGCTTAGCCAGCAGCAACGATTTTTCGGGGGCGAAGGGGAAAACCCTTCGGCCTCGCGATTCTTTCACGAGCGAGTTGTAATCGAAATTCGGATCGAAGCCGAGCAGAGAAAGTTGGAAACCGTTTTGTCCGCGGGCTTTGCCGTGACAGGCACCCGCGTTACAGCCGAACTTGGTCAGCACCGGCATCACATCGTTCTCGAAGTCGACGTTTTGCGGGATCTCTTCCGCGACCACAACGAGCGTTGTGAACAGGAAGAGGCAACAGGCTGTGATCGTCTGGCGAATCATAGGTGGCACGCAGGAGGGAAAACAGAGGCGGGGAGCGCAAGGCTTACATATTAGTGTAGGCTGATTTGAAGGAAGATCCAATGTCAAAATGCCCTCCTTTTTCACTTCGATCGCAACAGAACAACCCCGTCCTGAAGTTTGCTTTCCGGGTTGGAAGTCGGGAAACGGATTCAGAAATCACCATTGTAACCCCCTTGTTGCGTTTGAAAGAAATTTCATTGTCTGATGGCTGAACCCCGAGGTTTTCAAAGATGGGCTTTTGGAAAGATCCCATCTTTGAATCATTGAGATCTTTGGACGAAACCCGAGAGTTTTGCCCGGTTTTGAGATCGTCCGCCGCGAAATCTGAAATCGCGTCTGTCTGGGAATGGCCCGTTGTGCTGCGTTTACAGTCAATTGTGAGACCACATCAGAAGATTGAGGGATGGGTTGATCGGGAGTCGGGGGGTTTTGCCGGGCCAATTTTTGACCACGAATGACTCGAATCACACGAATCATTCCACTCAAAACTCAACACTTCAAACTTAACACTGCCCCCACATCTGGTGTGACACGCTGTTTGGAAGATAACTCTCGGGTTTTTGGAACTTCACCATTTTCATTGTTGTTAAGTTGAAAAGTTGAAAACACGAGAATCGTGCTGCCATACCCGTCTCAAATCGGGTTTTCGTCTTGAGGCCGGGGACGTCTCAGGTATGACATCAAAAGGCTCTCTGTTTATGAACAGGCGGGTGGAACCACGAGATGTTGTTGGTGGTCCGTTGTCAGAGAGGCAGAAACTAGAAACTGGAAATTAGCAACTAGCTGACTCGGTTGTTTGCAGGTTGGCGAAATCAGCCGCATGGCGCTAGCCTGCGGTTCAACGCCCCACTAGAAAATAACCGGACGCTAGCGCGTTCCGGCTGATTATGTTGCAGAACAATGGAAGCGGCTTAGAGAATCAGAGTTACCCTAGTAGCGTAGCAAACTGGCTGATCACTTCATTTGAAAACTTGATCCCATCAGCCATTCGGCGCTAGCCCACGGTTCTGTTGAGTAGAAACGCCACCCATGTTTTGAATGGCCCCGAGACCACCAATCTCAACT
>JABURQ010000190.1 GCA_014762625.1 Planctomycetaceae bacterium
TCAACGCTAACTCTGGTACGCGAGGATCGGCAAGGTCAATTTTGTAGGGTCCGCTTCGCGGACCATTCTGTTTGACGCCAAGTCAATGAGACGCTGAGAAACGCAAAGAGATTAAAGCACACGGATCAGACAGAAGGCGCTTCCAAGAGGCCAAGCACCGTTCCAAAATCCAAACTCAAAAATCCCAAATTGAAAGACCGCGGATTTCTCGGATAGATTACTGAAGATTCGAGAGACGAAAGAAGATGACTCGCGCAGAGGCGCGGCGGCGCAGAGAGTGAAGAGCAAGAACGCCACCACCGGCTCGGCCTCTTCATAGTGTCAACCTACAACTCTGTTCTTATCGGGACATGTCACAGTACTTCCGCCCGACAGATCAATCATTCGGCGGGTGAAGATTTCAAGACGGCGCGAAGGTCGTCTTCCGTTCCGATTTGTTGATCGGGACCGGCAGAGTAGACAATGAATTCGTCATCCTGGCGATCAAATTGAAATTTGTTGTCCCACTCATCAGTTTGTGGAGTCGTCTCGTCGTATTCAAGAATCTCGTCCATTGATTCCGGTAGGCGGTTGTGTTCGCTCCGAAACAGCAGCGCGACGTACGCGACTTGAGTGATGCTTTGCGCTTCCGTTGGAACGTCGCTGGTCTCAGGAACTTGATCGCATCCCGTGAGCCAGACAGGAATCAGTAACGTTGCCATCGAAAGTAACCGGAGTTGTCGATGGTGGTTTTTCATTTTGAGTTCAGGAATCCTTTCACAGCTTGATTGATGTCCCTATTTCTACAACACCGGACCCGAGACCCACGGGCAGAATTCCTCGTCGCCGATGCCCTGCGCTTCGCTCTTCGTCTTCTCGCCGCTCGCCACCGAGATGATCTTTTCCAGAATCTCTTCGCCCACCTCTTCGACAGTCGCTCCGTCGAGGATTTTTCCGGCGTTGATGTCCATATCGTCCTGCATCTTGTTGAACATCGGCGTGTTGGTGGCAATCTTGATCGTGGGGACCGGCTTGCATCCGAAGCAACTGCCGCGTCCCGTTGTGAAAACGATCATGTTGGCACCGCCGGCGATCATGCCGGTGACCGAGGCCGGGTCGAAGCCGGGGGTATCCATGATGACGAACCCTTTTTCGGTCACTTTTTCCGCGTATTCGTAGACGGCACGCAAGGCCGTCGTCCCCCCTTTGGCGACTGCGCCGAGCGACTTCTCGTAAATCGTGGTGAGGCCCCCCTTCTTGTTGCCGACTGAGGGATTGTTGTCGATTTGGACGCCGAACATCCGGGCGTAATCTTCCCACCAGCGAATTCGCTCGATTAACTTTTCACCGACCTGCTCGGAGACCGCGCGTCGCACCAGCATATGCTCGGCTCCGTACATTTCGGGAACCTCGGCGAGAATCGAAGTCGCCCCCATCGCGACCAGCAAGTCGCTGGCGTGACCGACGGCGGGGTTCGCCGTGACGCCGCTGTTGCCGTCCGAACCGCCGCATTCTGTCCCGAGAATGATTTCCGAAACGGGGACAGAAGTTCGTTCGACTTGATTCGCCTGCGGCAGGAGTTCCTTGAGGACACCGATGGCGTGATCGACGGTTTTGGCGACGCCCCCCTGCTCCTGGATGTTCATCATCACGGGAAGCTTTTCTTCCTGCGGCTGACCGATGTCGAGTTGCACGAGCCCATGCTCTTCAACCAGAAACGACGGTTGCGACGCTTCGCATCCCAAACCGATCACCAGATACGCGCCGATATTCGGATGCCGGGCGAAGCCTCCCATCGTGCGGGCGAGTTGTCGATGGTCTTCTCCCGCGAACTCGAACGCACAGCCTCCCTTGTGCGTGAGAGCGACCACGCCGTCGATGTTCGGATAGTCGGCCAGCAACTCCTGATTGATGGCGTCGGCGACATACTTCGAGGCGGTCGCGGAACAGTTCACGGTACTGATGATGCCGACGTAGTTACGGGTCGCAATGCGACCGTCCGGTCTCACGATCCCCTGAAACGTGCGCCCGGCGATCGGATCGGGAGCGGGAGGCACATCGACGCCGATCTCGTACGTCTGCGAAAGTTCTCCCATCCCCAGATTGTGCATGTGGACCCAGCTTCCCGGCTCGATCTCCGCCGTCGTAAAGCCGATGACCTGACCGAACTTACGGACCGGCGTTCCTTGGGCGAGTTTGCGGACGGCGACTTTGTGCCCCAATTCGATCGGCTCGCGCGTGGTGACACTTTCCGTCGTGCCGGGAACCTGAAATGACGTGCCCGCCGGGATATTCTGCCGCGCGACGGCAATGTCGTCCTGTTCGTGGAGAAAAAGTAACGGTGAATCGGCGGCGACGGTCATGAGAATTCTTTCGGAAGGAAACACGCGGGAATAGCCGAGCGTACTCGTGACGGAACCGGACCGCAACGATCGCCTCAGAGCCAGACCTCAAATTCCATTTTCGGACGACAAGTGACGCGGAAGACAAACTCTCACTCGTCGTACTCGAAGATCAACGGATGATCGGACTTCGGATCGGCGACACGCAATGCAATCTTGCCGTCCAGCATATCGCTGAGCAACTGGCCGCAGACTTCGCTCCGCCAGCCCTGCGTCAAGGCGGGGCGATCGTGTTCTTTGCGACCACTCAGAGACCAGCGGACGAATTCCCGCAAATCGCTGCTGGTGGCGATGATCGACATCGCGATGTTGAGTTCGGAACACCGATTCGCCAGCGCCAGACTCAGGAGTTTGCCGATCACGTGATCGTCCTGGCTGTTGTCCTGTCGTTGCGAACGAATTTTCTCGGGGAGTTGCTCTTTGGGAACCGCCCGCGCCTGCGCGACCACTTCCACCAGATCGTCGATGTAGCGACGATAGCGGTCCCGCTCCATGTCGCGCGTCGCGAGAAGTTCGCTGGCGTTTTTGGGACGTCGTCGAGCCAGTTCCAGAATCAGGTCGTCTCTCAAAATCGAACGGGGCGGTCGGTCCCGTTCTTCAGCCACCCGTTCTCGCCAATTGTAAATTTCCCGCGCGACGACCAGTTCCTTCGGCTGGAGACGGTGCAGTCCGGACAGCTTCAACCAGCCGGGACTTTCCAGATCGGCGGTGATATCGTCAATCATCTGCTGGACTTCACTTTCCGCCCATTTGAGTCGTCCTCGACCGACGAGCGATTTCGTCTGTTCATCGTAAATCGGTATGACGTGGATGACGTCTTCCAGGGCATACTTGGCCTGATTCGGTAATAGCGGACGACGTTTCCAGTTGGTGCGCGTTTCTTTGCCGGACGGCCGGACCTTCAAGACTCGTTGCACGAGATTGACGTAGGAGAGGGGATAACTGCGGGACCGGAACGCCTCGGCGATTTGCGTATCGTACAGATTGGCCGGTTTGAGATTTCCTTCAATCAGACAGAATCGAATCTCCGCCTGGCCGCCGTGAACGATCACTTTGATCTCTTCGTCGGCCATGATCTCCCACCAGGGGGTCAAATCCTCGAGTTCGAACGGATCGACCGCCACGCAAAGTTCGCGGGTCGCGAACTGCATCAGGCAAAGTTCCGGATGGTAAGAATGTTCGGCGACAAATTCGGTATCGAACGCCACCAGACCCGCTTCGCGGATATCTGCGCATAGGACCTCAAAATCCTGCTGCGTATCGATCAAAGGTTCTGACATCAATTCCACATCGAGTATGAGGGGAGAAGCCGTCGAACTCGGGACCAACCGGAGATTCAACAGACTCGTCACGTCGTACTAATTTAGGGAGAAATGACACCATTTACGAGACAAAAGAGGCAGATGTTGTCCGCGATGCTTATTCCCGCTCCCACCCCAGCAAAGTACCATAGGCGGTCAGGGCATCGTTAACGGCGCGCACATCGTGAACGCGCAACAAATCGGCCCCCATCATTCGTAACGCCACCGAGACTCCCACCGTTCCCGCCGTCCGTTCCTCGACGTCTCGTCCGAGAATCTTCTTCAGAAAACGTTTGCGGGAATGACCGATCAAAAGCGGACGACCGAGACTTCGAAGCGCGGTCAGATTCTGCATCAGTTCCAGATTATGTGCGGCGGTTTTTCCGAAACCGATCCCCGGATCGAGCATCACCCGTCGATCCTCGATGCCTGCCGCCTCCAGTGCATCGAGACGCCCTTCGAGAAAGGTCATGACTTCCGCGACCACGTTGTCATAGGTCGGATTGTCCTGCATGGATTGCGGCGTTCCTTTGATATGCATGGCAATCACACCGCAATCGGAGGCCGCACAGACAGCCGGCATCTCTTCGTCAAAGGTCAACCCGGAAATATCGTTGACGATGTCGGCTCCCGCGTCGAGAGCCGCGCGGGCAACCTGGGACTTCGTGGTATCGATCGAAATCAGAGACTCAGTCTGTGGACGCAGGGACTCGATTACGGGGAGAACGCGTTTGAGTTCCTCGTCGATGTCAACCGGGTCGGCTCCCGGTCGCGTCGATTCGCCGCCGATATCCAGACAGATGGCTCCCTCCTCGGCGAGTTGTAATGCGTGTTCGACGGCGCGCTGGGGATCGAGGTAATCGCCTCCGTCCGAGAAGCTGTCGGGCGTCACGTTCACAATTCCCATCAAGAAGGCTTCTCCCTGGAACTTCAAAGTTCGGTCCCCCACCTTCCAGAGTCGGGGACCAAATTCGGGAGCGTGCTGATCCTCGCGTTGGGGGGGATGCATCGGGTTCATGGCGAAAAGCTCTTTCTTTCAGCGGGTTAACAGCCCGTTGAAAAACTCGATTTTGCTGCGAATGGATTTATGAGCTGAATCACATCGTCAAAAATTCTCGCTGAATCATGGGATTCACCTGCGAATTTCTTCCTTGTGCTCATCTCAAAACTCTCATTCTCGCGGACAAATCCGTTTCTCAACACGCTGCTAAGAGAGGAGCATCGTTTGCGGCTACCCCCTCCATTTCTCGAACAATCGTCAAAACCACCCCAGACCTGTTTGACTTCCCAAAACTCGTATTTTATCGTCGCAGTATGTACTTGCCTTATTAGGAACAGGATGTCCGCCCGAGGCAAGTGTAACAACTGAGATTGGCACCCGGCCTGACGAATGAAATCGAAATGGCAATGCCAGAGATGTATAAGTTTAAGGAGAGAAATATGAAGACGCGAATTTTAGGTTCCCTGTTGGCCGTCACCTTTGTTTTTGGAGCTATGAACTCCGCCGATGCGGGTCTGTTCTTCTTCAAGAAAAAGAGTAGTTGCCACAAAGTGGAAAAAGTGGAATGTTGCAAGCCAGTGCACCATGCTCCCAAATGTTGCAAGCCAGTGCATCATGCTCCCAAATGTGAGCCTGTCCAATGCCAGCCCGTGAAATGTGCTCCGGCTCCGTCCTGTTGCGCTCCGAAGCCGAGTTGCTGTGCTCCGGCACACTCCGCAGCTTCCGCTCCCGCGAAAGGCGCACAAGGAGCTCCGAAAGCAACTGACGCTCCGCCGGCACCTCCTGCGAGCAAAAAAGAAGCTCCGAAGCCGAAAACAGAGAAGAAGTAATCTCGCCTCGAGATCACGAATTCAGGAGCCGTTCCGTCACTGGCGGAGCGGTTTTTTCATGCGCGATTCTCTCGCTCGGAAATCAACGACTGAATCCATGCTGTCAATTCCGATTTCGCGGTTGATTCCGAAGCCTCCCTTAAAACGGACATGATCTGGCAAAGATCGGGCCACACATCCACGTCCACCCACTCCCCCAAAGTCTCGACTCTCCCCAGCGACCGTAATTCCCGTAACAGAAGTTCTGTCGTTTCGGGAACGCTGTACGGAACTCGCTGCCAGACATCGAGCGAAATCTCCCTCCGTCCTCCCAGAAAGACAAAGCCGCCGTCGTTCGCCGGGCCCAGAACAAATTCGATTTCTTCCTCTTTTTTCTCTTTCGATGCGAACAAAACATCGACAGCGGCAGCGAGGTCTGCAACGCTTATCTGCGGTGTGTCGGCCCCCAGCAAAAAAACCGCATCGTGACGGTCAAGCAACTCCGCGTAGACGTGGTGCATTCTTTCACCAAGTCCTCCCTCTCCCTGCCCGACGACCGGGAACGCCGACCAGAGCGAATCCTGGTGTCCCTCCGGTTCCGCCACCGACCAGAAGGGGACGATTTCTCCTGTCTCGCCCTGCGATTGGAGTTCCAGCAACGTTTCCTCAAGACAGCGGGTCGCCAGGCGATGAAACTGTTCTGCGTTCTGCGCACCGATCTCGGCAGCCAGCCGTGTTTTGAGCGGAGTGCATCCGGGCGTTTTCACAAACACCGCGATGGCGATCGATTGACGGGTCATCCGAACCACCGCCGTTTCCATAACTGACACCACATCGGCAATGCCTGCCTCCAGGTTAACCAGACGTGTCGGCAAGTGGTCCGCAACCAGCCTCGGTCCCGATACTTCCGCGCACTGGTCGCGATCGACGCGCCCACGCGGCGAAGTTTTCCACCGGCAATTCGCGCTCTCCAGACAAAGTGATGGTCTTCGCCGTACGGTTGCGATTCATCGTAACCGCCCAGCTCCCGAAACGTCTTCGCGGAGATCGCCAACCCCTGATCGCCGAACGGCATCTGAAACCAGTGCGAGCGAATCCAGACACCCCACCGATTCAACCGCATTAGCAACGGTCCGTCATTCTGAAATTTCAGATCGAAGTAATGGAGGGCCTCGGGAGCCGCGGTCAGAGAGTTCTGCAACCACTCGACTGTCTCGGAATTGATCTCGCTATCGGCATGCAGAAACCAGAGGAACTCCCCGTTCGCCTGCCGGGCGGCTTCGTTCATCTGCAACGCACGACCCGGCGGGGTTTGGATCCAATGGACGGGAATATTCGGAGGTTCGCCCCCCCACTGTTCCAACATCTCCGACCAATCGTCCGGCTCAGAGTCGGGAGACGCCAGCAGGATTTCAGCCTCGCCGCCCGCATCCAGAAGTTGCGGCAACAGATTCCTCCAGGCGGTCTCGTGTGGGCCGATCGGAATGATGATACTGAGCGGGCAGGTCATGTCTGGCGGAACGAAAGATCAAAGTCGATGATGTGTAAGATGTGTAAGATGTTTCACAGCCGGTGCAAGTGGTTTACAATAACATGCCCCTCGACAGCCCCGATACCTCATTCATCAGGAATCTGATTTTATGGATTTGAAGAGTCCCACGGATCATCAAGGATCGACTGCGGAACAATCGGTCTACCAACGCTACACGGGTGCCGCACAGGCCGTCGAAGCGGAACTCTGCTGCCCCGTCACCTACGACCCACAGTACCTTCAGATCCTCCCCGAGGAAATTCTCGAACGGGATTACGGCTGCGGCGATCCGTCCGCCTTTGTGAAGCCGGGCGACACGGTTCTCGATCTCGGATCGGGAGGCGGCAAGATCTGTTACATCGCGTCTCAGATTGTCGGAGAACAAGGCCGGGTGATCGGCGTCGATTGCAACGATGAGATGCTCTCACTCGCGCGAAAGTACCAACAGGAAGTCGGCGATAGGATCGGCTATCACAACGTCGAGTTTCATCGCGGTCTGATTCAGGATCTCAAACTCGACCTCGATCGTCTTTCGGAAGAGTTACAGCAGAAACCGGTCAGCGATCACAAAAGCTGGCTGAATTTGCGAAATATGGAAGACAGACTCCGCCAGGAGTCTCCGATGATCGCCGACGACTCGGTCGATTGCGTCGTGTCGAACTGCGTGCTGAATCTCGTACGTCCCGCAGACCGGACCCAACTGATCAGCGAAGTCTTCCGCGTGCTCAAAAAAGGAGGACGGGCCGCGATCAGCGATATCGTCTGCGATGAAGAGGTCCCCCAACATCTGCAGGACGATCCGACGCTCTGGTCCGGTTGTATTTCAGGCGCGTACCGGGAAGACAAGTTCCTGCAGGCGTTTGAAGACGCCGGCTTCCACGGCATCGAACTGGTCAAACGGGAATCCGAACCGTGGCAGACCGTGCAGGGAATCGAATTCCGCTCGGTGACGATCGTCGCCTGGAAAGGGAAACAGGGACCGTGTCTCGAAAGAAATCAAGCCGTCATCTATAAAGGTCCCTTCAGTCACGTCAAAGACGACGACGGCCACATCTACAATCGGGGCGAACGAACCGCCGTCTGCGATAAGACATTTAATCTCCTACAGCAACCCCCTTATGCAGGTTTGTTCGAACCGGTCCCGCCGTATGAAGACATCCCGCTCGAAAAGGCCACAGAGATGGACTGCCGCCGGAATGCGGTCCGGCATCCTCATGAAACCAAAGGACGCAATTACCAGTTGACGATTGCCCCGACGGACGACTGCTGTAGTCCCGATGGTGATTGTTGTTAGATTTGAAGCCGCTCGCACAAGCGAGCTGGGCAAGACGATTAAAAATATTCGGCGTGACTGTAGGCCGACAATCCTTTGTCGGCATGAGCGATGGAGAATGTTTCTCACGGGGGCTTTCGCTATTGCGAAGCGCCCCCGCCACACTTGCGGAAAAGAAATCATCATCCCCTGCGTGCTTGCGCACGCCCCTCGTAACCCATCATAAACTATACCCATGACCCAACTCTCACTCCTTCGACAGGGACACGAACTCGCCGACCCCGCGGTGCAGGTGGATCGCCTGAACGGCGCGACCTTCGTTCTCGGCTTCGCCGAAACACTCGCCGCGCATCAACTGCCGGTGCTGACGTCGGAGAAAGTGGAGATCCTGCAAATCAACGTCGGCAAGTTGTGCAATCAGACGTGCAGCCACTGTCACGTCGATGCGGGACCCGACCGTCACGCCGAGAATATGCAGCGAGAGACGTTCGAGGACTGTCTCGCCGCCGTCGCGAACAGCGACATCCAGACCGTCGATATCACCGGTGGTGCTCCCGAGATGAATCCTCACTTCCGCTGGTTCGTGGAGGAGCTACGGAAACTCGATCGTCACGTCATCGACCGTTGTAACCTGACGATCCTGATGGCCAACGGCTACGAAGACACAGGCCAGTTCCTCGCCGATCAGCAGGTCGAAGTCGTGGCGTCGCTCCCCTGTTATCTCGAAGAGAACACCGATGCGCAGCGCGGCGACGGCGTCTTTCAGAAATCGATCGCGGCACTCCAGAAACTGAACGCGCTCGGCTACGGCCAGCCGGAGAGCGGACTCGAACTTTCGCTCGTCTTTAACCCGGTCGGCACGGGACTTCCCCCCGATCAGCAATCGCTCGAAGACGCCTACCGCGAACAATTGCGGTCTCGCTTTCAGATCGAGTTCACGCGTCTCTACACCGTCACCAATATGCCCATTAGCCGTTACCTCGAAGACCTCATTCGGCAGGAGAAGTTCGAGGATTATCTCACGAAGTTGGCAAATGCCTTCAACCCAGCAACCGTTGCCGGCGTGATGTGCCGGACGACTCTGTCGGTCGATTATCGCGGCTATCTCTACGACTGCGATTTCAATCAAATGCTCGACTTGCCGCTCGCGGAAGGCCAACCACGCCACATCCGCGACTTCAACGCCGACCTGTTAGCGGGTCGTGAGATCGTGACGGCTCGTCATTGCTTCGGCTGCACCGCGGGCGCCGGTTCGAGTTGTCAGGGCGCGGTGACGTGAGGAGGATCACTTTCTGTAAATCAGATTGACCTCGCAATGAACAACGAATAAAATATACTGAACATAAGACATCCTCTCAGGAGTTTAGGGATATGTGCACACGAGAAGACATCGATTGCTTTCATCAATTTGCCTTGCAGCAGATCGACGATGGCAATATGGAATTAAGCATTCTGGATCTGGCTGATCTCTGGCAATTAAAAAATCTGCCGGAAGCGGAACTCGCGGAAAGTGTCGCTGCTGTCAAAGCATCTCTGAATGACATGCAGAACGGCGACTGCGGTCGTCCAGCAGAAGAAGTGATTGCGGAACTTCGCCAGCGACTTGAGACTCCTGAGAACAGATGAGTTATCAGGTCGTTATCCTCAGTAAGGCGGAAGAGGAATTGCAACAAATCCTGAACTGGATAAAAGATCGATCTCAAGAGGGTGCAAAAAGTTGGTTGGTTGCTTTTCAACAGGCAACGGAACTTCTGAAACATGATCCTCTCGCCAGATCCAAAGCTCCCGAAGACGAATTCATGGATTGGGAGATTCGTCAATTCTTATTCAAAACGCCGCGCGGACGAAGTTACCGTGCTTTATTCACCGTGGTCGATCGCGAAATCCGTATTCTACATGTCCGCGGACCGGGTCAAGCTGATGTGTCTCCCGATGAGATCTCGAGGGATGAGTGACTTCCCTGTCCTCCAATTTCCCCCCTTGTTCTAAGGAGGTCTTGCCGTAATTTTCTCAACCTTTCACACGGAACTCATGGGGACAAAGCTCGTTGAGAGTGATAACGTCGATGTGTTGCATCACAGGAATTGGGCCTTCTGTTTCAAGTTGTGGGGACTTCATGATGCAGGATCGAATTTTTTTACCATTTGTACTGGGTTTGGTGTTCGGCATCACGGCGATGCTGTTTTGGACAGGAAATGGGAATTCCTCTCCGCAACGAGTCACTCAACCGCGTGAGTCGACTGTCCCCATCTCGACTTCATCTGAACCTGAAGAGTTTCAATTCACGGTGGGGTCACACGCCAACAAACCACAGAAAGTTCAAGCATTTGTTGTTGCTGCTGAACCGAGTTTGCCTCCTGAAAAAATTTCGGAAGAGATGTTCGAACGCGTTTGGTTACCGATCGAGGATCTCCCCGCTCAGGCCCTACTGTTTCGCGAAATTTTTTCCGATAAGTACTTGAGTCCAGATGCGCAGGTGGGGGATGTGATTACTGATTCGATGCTCGTGGATCGTTCCGGCATTCACTACAGAAAAGGAGTCCGCAAAGATTATCACCCTCACGAAATTTCGCCCACAATGAAAAGAGCGTATAGCTTGAGTATTGACGATACTTCAGACTACCTGAAATTGCTTCGTCCATCAGATATTGTCGATATTTTCATCGTATGGCATTCACGTGATCAGCAGGAAAATGACAAACTGAAGATCAAACGGCTTCTCAAGGGGATCAAAATTCTTGACATCCGCCCACCTCATTCCGTTTCCGAGTCGCAGACGCCCCCGCGCAATCAACGCTTATTGACTCTGTTGGTCACTCCTAAACAAGCAGCAGTTCTTATGATGGCTCAGTCGAAAGGAATTGTGACAGTTGCCTTGACTCCAAACGATCATGAAAAATTGGAGATCAATAGGAACACTAATCAAACCGAGCGAACAAGCAACAAAGATTAACCAGCCCCTTGTTCCCGAAGCATGTTGTGATTCTTATAGAGAATAGATTTTCACATCTTGCAGGAACACACCATGTCGGCCACTCGCTTCTTCATGACAATTCTTCTCGGTCTCACTCTGGTTTCCACAGCTGCCGCGCAGGAAATTGAAACCAAACTCAACATCCCCTACGCCGATAACGACAATCCCCGGCAGGCGCTCGATCTGTATCTCCCCACAGCGAAAAGTGAGAAACCGAGACCGGTGATTGTCTTCATTCACGGCGGCGGTTGGCGCAACGGCGATAAGAAGTCTGGCCGAGGGCGTTTGCTGCCGTTTGTTCGCAGCGGAGAGTATGCGGGTGTCTCGGTCGGTTATCGGCTGACCGATGAAGCGCAGTGGCCATCGCAGATTCACGATTGCAAAGCCGCCATCCGCTGGATTCGCGCTCACGCCGGCGAATACAACCTCGATCCGGAGAAGATCGGTATCATGGGAACGTCGGCGGGCGGACATCTCGTCGCCATGCTGGGAACGAGCGGCGGTCTCGAATCTTTGGAAGGAGAGCTCGGCCAGCACAACGACGAAGACTCGCGCGTCACCTGCGTCGTCGATTTTTACGGTCCGACTGAGATGCTCACGATGGGCAAGTCGCCGGGCCTCGATCACAATGCCCCCGGTTCGCCGGAAGCGAAACTGCTCGGCGGTCCGATTCAGGAAGTGAAAGAAATCGCCCGTCAGGCGTCTCCCATCACACACGTCAGTAAAGACGATGCCCCCTTCCTGATCATCCACGGCACGAACGACCCCCTCGTCCCCTTCGAACAATCGACCAGGTTCCAAAAGAAGCTGAAAGAGGCGGGTGTTGAAGCGACGTTAATCACCATCAAAGACGGGAAGCACGGCGGGTTTCGTAACCGTCAGATGGATCAGATGATCCAGGCCTTCTTCTACAAACATCTTCGTGGGATTGAAAGACCTATCGAGGATCAGACGCTCGAAAACGAACCGCGCCGGCAGCGATGAATCGTGGCTCCCGCATTGTGCTCGTGATTTCTCTCATCCCACTCTGCTGGCTGGGTATGATGCTGGTCCATGAGGTCGGTCACGTCATAGGAGCGAAAATCACCGGCGGGACGGTCACACAAGTCATCTGGCATCCGCTGGTCATTTCGCGGACCGATGTGGACCCGAATCCGTCGCCGCTGGTGGTCGTCTGGGCGGGACCGCTGCTCGGCTCGTTGATCCCGATCCTCGCGTGGGGAATTCTCGTCCGCTGGCGGTATGCGTTTCTACTTCGATTTTTCGCCGGCTACTGTCTGATCGCAAACGGAGCCTATATCGGCTACGGCTCGTTCGAGAAAATCGGCGACTGTCGGAAAATGCTGATTCACGAGACGCCGATCTGGGTGCTGTGGGTGTTCGGAGTGACGGCCTGTTCTCTGGGTTTCTACTTGTGGAACGGTCTGGGGCCGAAGTTCGGCTGGGGAAAGGATGCGGCTGTTGTGACCTGGAAACTGGCGGGAAGTGTGGCGACTGTTTCGGTGTTGTTCGTGCTGGCTGGATTCGCTTTCGGGAATCGAGGATGAGTGTTTATCATGATGAGAAACACTGGAAGAGAGGAAAGCCGGAAAGGTTTTCGATAAACTCTAAGTCATGAACAATCGGCCTCTGCAATCTACAAATCTGGACGAAGAAAATTGTCTCAGCGATGAGATGGCGGAGGTACTTCGTCAAAAGACCGATCGGGAGCGATTGCAAATCGGTTTTGAAATGTGGCGGGCGGCGAATTGCATGATTCAGGCAACCGTGAAACAGGAGCATCCCGAATGGTCCGCAGAAGAAATACAGCGGGAAGTCGCCCGGAGGCTGTCGCATGGATCCGTCTGAACTGCTCAGGGTGGCTGCCGAACAATTCGAAGCCCTGGGAATCGACTATTTCGTAACAGGCTCCATGGCTACCATCACCTATGGTGAACCTCGCTTTACCAATGATGTGGATATTGTCGCTCGTGTGAAGCTGGGACACGTTGACGCGTTGCTGAAACAGTATGCCTCGCCAGACTTTTACTGCTCACGGGGCGCCGTGATTCAGGCGATCGAATCATGCAGGATGTTCAATATCATTCACCCGACTTCAGGGTTGAAGTTGGACATTATGATTCCCGAGGATGATGCCTTTAACGAGTCCCGCTTCGAGCGGTGTCGAAAACTCTCTGTTGGCGAGCAAATGGACGTCTATTTTGCCTCTCCCGAAGATGTCATTCTCAAAAAATTGTGTTATTTCAAACAGGGCGGTTCGGAAAACATCTCCGCGATATTCGCGGTGTCGTGAAGCTGCAAGAGGGCAAGCTCGATGTCGGCTATCTTCAAACGTGGGCCAAGGCCCTCGGTGTTCAGAAGGAACTGCAAAGTCTCATAGACACCGAGTGACAGAGAATTCTCGCTGATCTTCACTCATGAGATTCAACCTTCCTGATGAGTGTTGATGAGCGAAGATCAGTGTTCCCTCTCTTTTTCTCTGCGCCGCTGCGTGAGAATGACGGCTCCTCTTTTTGGCCCGGCCAGCTTGCGCTGGCGGCTCAAATGAACTGGCCTCTGTTGTCTTCGGCCCCCCCGTTTGATGAGCAAAAGGAGCGCCCCTCCCAAACTCCACAATCAAAAATCAGAAATTGAATCACACTGGCGGACAAGCCGCACAGTGCCACCCTTTCTTGTTTTTCAGTCACTCTCAAAAGAAAGATTTCCCCTGTATTTTCAGTGGTTTCTGTCTCCTCAGAGCAATTCTGGACTTTTTTCTCTCATTCGCTGTAACAGTTGCTCCGTTCTCTCGCTGGGGAGAGTGTTCAACAACACTCACCCATTTTTTTGAAAAGGAAGAGAACGATGAAAAACACGATGAAAGCACTGGTTGCCCTGACCTTCGCCGCTTGTCTGGCCTTCGCGGGTGCCGCGGAAGCCGGAAACCACGGGGGCGGAAACCGACATCACGGCGGGCATTGGAACCACGGTGGTCATCAGAACCATCACGGGCACCACAACCACGGACACTGGGGCCATGGGCACCATCGTCCGTACTACGGCGGTTACTACCGCTACCCGTACTACAAGAAGGGTTTCAACTACGGCTACTACAACGGTCGTCACTACTTCGGATGGAATATCCGTCGCTGATTGAGTCGGTCCCGATTCAGTGTCCCTGCAGCCGTCCGGTGCTTGTCCCCACCGGGCGGCTGTTTTTTTATGCTCCGACAGTCGTGAAACTTCTGAGTACATAATTAATCCCTCGTCACCGGAGCACTCCCCCACCAGTCTTTGTTCGGCTGGAAATCTTTGCTCAAGAAATTTGCGTGTTGTTTTTCCAGGCGATCCATGCCGTTCGTCATCAGATTGTTCCAGCGCTCCCGGCGTTTTTCCGCATTGAAGTTTGGGTCGGGTTGCGGGAACTTCGCTCCCGTTCGATCGAGCCAGGCATCCAGCGTCTGCCACATCGCTTTGACCTTGTCGGGATGTTGGGCGACAAGATTATTTTGTTCGACGGGATCGTCGGCGATGTTGTAGAGTTCGCTGCGACCGTCTTCGTGGTAGTAGATCAGTTTCCAGTCGTCCTGGGTCATGATGGAGGAGGGTTCGCCTCCCTGATTGCCGTAATGCGGGTAATGCCAGAAGAGAGGTCGGTCGGCGATCTGGTTGCCTTTGAGGATCGGAAGGAGTGAGACGCCGTCGATGGCCTGTGCCTCTGGGACATCCACATCCACGAGATCGAGCAGTGTGGGATACCAGTCGATGCCCGAGACCGGAATGTCGCTGGTGGAACCCGCTTTCGTGACGCCGGGTGCCTTGATGTAGAACGGTTCGCGGATCCCGCCTTCCCACTGACGCCCTTTGCCGCCCCGTAACGGCAGATTGCTGGTGGAAAAGGCGTCGCCCGAGGAGACGCCGCCGTTGTCGGACGTGAAGCAGACGATCGTGTTCTCGGCGAGCCCCAGTTCGTCGAGTTTATCGAGGACCGTGCCGACGGCGGTATCCATCGCTTCGATCATCCCGGCGTAGATGGGGCAGTCTTGCACCTGACGGACGGCCAGTCGGCGGTCCCAGAGGAATCGCTGGTCGGCGAGACCGGCGGCGACCGCTTTCTCGCGATATTTTTTCCAGAGATCGGGAGTCGTCTGAATTGGCGCATGAACGGCATAGAACGAAAGATATGCGAGGAACGGTTTGTCTTGATGATCCTCAATAAAACTGGCGGTTTCCCGACTGAGACGAAGCGACAATGATTCGCCGTCCGGTCCCGATTCGAGATTCGGGTTCTGCCACGGTGCAAAGTATCCGCCGCGTGGACCGCCGACGTCCCAGCCTCCTTTGTTGATATCGAAACCGTGATCGGTGGGCCAGGAACCTTCGCTGCCGAGATGCCATTTGCCAGCGAAGTAGGTCGTGTAGCCTGCCTCTTTAAGGACTTCGGCAAGAGTGATTTCCGACGCGCGCAGGTTACGGTCGTATTCCGCGGGGAGGTGAGAATCGTGTCGGTTGGTATTCCTCCAGGCTTCTCCCGCGCGATCGCCAATCCAGGTGGTGATACCGTGTTTGGTGGGATATTTGCCGGTTAGAATCGACGCTCGCGAAGGACTGCAAACCTGACAGGTGGCGTAGCCGCGGGTGAACTTCATCCCTTCGTTGGCAATCCGGTCGATATTCGGCGACTCGTAGAAGGGGGACCCTTCATTGGAGAGATCGCGCCAGCCGAGATCGTCGGCGAGGATGAAGACGATGTTTGGTGGCGTCTTCTTTTCGGCAGCCGACAGGGTTTCGACAGACAGTATCGAGCAAACAATAAGAAGCAGCGCTATCGAGGAACGTTTCATGGGTCGCTTTCCGAGTCAAAAATTCTCGTGTGTGGAGTTTAGGATTTCATAATCGCGTTGAGGCGGTCTTTCATCCGCTGTACGCGTTCGGGTTGTTTCTGATACAGGTTGTGTTGCTCGAAGAGATCTTCTTTGAGATTGTAGAGTTCGCCGGACGACTCGTTCCTGCGCCTTCCGCCGGGAAGAATCAATTTCCAATCGCCGTCACGAATGGTCCTGCCGTCGTGGACGATGGGAGGCCGTTCGGAGGGCGGTTTTTTCGGGTCGAGCAGGTACGGCAGAAAGCTAACGCTGTCTTCACCGGCTGATTCAGGAAGATCTTCTGCTCCGGTTAACTCGGCCAGGGTCGCGAACATGTCCGAGAAGACAATCGTCTGTTCGCAGGTGGTGTTCGGTTCGATGGTTCCGGGCCAACTGGCGATGAACGGCATGCGATGTCCGCCTTCCCAGGAACTGAATTTCATGCCCCGCAAGCCGCCGGTAGAACTGTGATCGAAGCGTTCGGTATCTTTGTCGTACCAGACCGGCCCGTTGTCGCTGGAGAAGAAGACCAGCGTGTTGTCCCGCAGGCCGGTTTTCTCCAACGCGGAGATGATTTGTCCCACCGTGTCATCGACCTGCATCACGAAATCGCCGTACATCCCGGCTCCGCTTTTCCCACGATATTTTTCCAGCGGTAACCAGGGGGTGTGCGGTGACGGCAGGGCGAGATAACAAAAGAACGGTTTTTTCCGTTCGCCGTCGGCGTAATTTTTGAGATATTTTGTCGTTTCATCGGTGAAGCGAGGCGTGACTTGCTCCATTTCAAAATCGGAGCCGATGAATCCTTCCCGCCAGAAGGCTCCCTGGATGTTGTTCCAGTTTTGAGGACCGCCGACGCTATCGTGTGCTTCGATCGTTTCGGTAGGCGGCGAGGTCGGCTGGCGATCGCGAATATAGAAGTAAGGCGGGATATCGAGAGAAGCGTGCATGCCGAAAAAGGAATCGAACCCGCGATCGGCGGGGCCACCTGTGAGAGGCTGCGAGTAATCGTACATGACGGCGTTATCGTCGTCGGTGCGAACGAATCCGAGATGCCATTTCCCGACCATGGCGGTTTGATAGCCGTTCGCTTTCAGCATCGCGGGGACCGTCATGCGTTCTTGATCGATGACCGGCCCTTTCCTCGGATTCATCTCTCCGCGGACCGCGAAGCGTCCCGTCATCAAAGCATAACGCGACGGAACGCAGACGGAGCCTCCCGAATGGGCGTCTGTAAACCGCGCGCCGGATGCCGCGAGTCGATCGAGATGGGGTGTGGGGATCTGGCTGTTGGCGTTGAAGGTATGGGGATCACCGTACCCCATGTCATCCGCGAGGATGAAGAGAATGTTGGGGCGCTTCGGTTTCTCCTGTGCGTGCAGGCAAGTGACGGCTGAAGGGACCAACAACAGTATCCAACAGAAAATGAGTGAGCGCTTCATCAAACCATCTTTCCGAGTTTCCAAGTGTCTATCGTCTTTCCAGTGTTCAGGAATCGAGAATGAATGGCAAGAGGATCCTGAATCTGGTGCGGAATTCGGGAAGCCGGGTTGTCACCAGGCGGACGCAACGTCTAGGATGCAGACATCGAGCGTCGCCGCGCTGCGTGACGCTCGCTCGCTGACCCGAAAAGAGATTATTCCATGTGTGGATTTGTTTGTTTGTGGAACATCAATCAGCCCGAGCTGGCGGAATCGATGATTCACAAGATCGCTCACCGCGGTCCCGATGACGTTCAGGTGACCCAGTCTCCCAACATTCCCGCGTTGATGGCGCACTGTCGGCTGTCGATTATCAGCCCGAATGACGGGATGCAGCCGATTTATTCGTCGGACAACCTGCTGGTCGCTAATGGCGAGATCTACAACCACGCCGACCTGCGCGCGATTCTGGGAGAGACCGCCTTCGAAACACGCAGCGACAGCGAGACGATCCTGCATCTGTTCCGGTCGAATGAACTTCGCTGGATCGCCAAACTGGACGGGATGTTCGCGTTTGTGTTGGCGACGCCCGAACGGATTGTGGCAGCCCGCGATCCCCTCGGGATCAAGCCGCTGTACGTGGCGAAGATTGGAGAAGGGAAAGCATTCGCCTCGGAACTGAAGGCCTTCGACGGCTTGAACGTCGATGAGGTCGAAACGATCGAACCGGGTGCGTTGTACGACAGCCTGCACGGGATGCGGCATTGGTATCGCATTCCGCAGGGAGCCGCCGAGCTCGAGGAAGATGTTCCCGAAGAGTCAATCTGGCGGGAACTGCGATTAGTGATGGAAGAAGCGGTCCGGAAATGGATGGTCGCCGATGTGGAAGTCGGCTCGTTTCTGTCGGGCGGTCTCGACTCGTCAATCATCGCGGCGCTCGCGGCTCAGATGTGTCCCGGAACGCTGAAAACCTTCTCGGTCGGTCTCGCCGGAAGTCCCGATCTTGTGGCAGCGAAACAGGTTTCCGAACATATCGGCTCGGACCACTATCATCTGGAATTCACGGAAGACGATATCGTCGATATTTTACCCCAGGTGATCTATCACCTGGAAAGTGCGGATGTCGATCTGGTTCGTAGTGCGGTCCCAACCTACTTTGCGACGAAGCTGGCGCGACAACACGTGAAGGCGGTGCTGACGGGTGAAGGGGCCGATGAACTGTTCGCCGGCTATTCGTATCACCACGATTATGTGGACTCCCCACGACAACTGGCGGATGAACTGACACGTTCACTCCGCAGCATGCACAACATCAATCTGCAGCGTGTTGACCGGATCACAATGGGACAAGGGCTCGAAGCCCGTACGCCGTTTCTCGATCGCGATCTGATCGACTTCGCCCAGTCGATACCTGCGACGTTGAAAATGAAACTCGACGAGTCGGACGACGAAAATGCTCCTCGCACGATCGAAAAATGGATTTTGCGGAAAGCGTGTGAAGATCTCCTGCCGCACGATCTGGTCTGGCGGAAGAAAGCACAATTCGACGAAGGATCGGGAACCGTCGATGCGCTCGATCGAGCCCTCGCCAAAATCAGCGGCGAAGAGGCCCCCATCTCGCGTGAGAAAGAAGGCGAGATCTACGAGTCGATCTTACGCGAACAGTTTGAGGAACCCGAGATGATTCTGGCGGCGGCGGGAACCTGGGAACACGATCGCATTGAAGTCACTTCCGAAGCCTCCTGATTCCTACCCCGAAGCTGGCCCCGACGAGAAAGAAGCGCAGTGACCATCGAACGACAGACGATCCAAAACCACTTGAAAGTGGCCGTGGGACAAATCGAAGCGCTCCCTTATGAGTTCGAGACCAACGTCGAGAAACACTATCAATTTATCGAGCAGGCGCGGAAGGAAGACGTTGACCTGCTGGTGTTCCCCGAGTTATCCCTGTGCGGATATCCGGTCGGGATGCGGGCGCCGCAGATCGCGATCCCCCGTTCCCATCACATGCTGAAGAAACTGGCGGAGGCCTCGGGCCCCATGCGGACCGTGGTCGGTTTTATCGAAGACGGCTACGCCGCCCAGCTTCACAACGCCTGCGCCGTCTTGCAAGACGGCGAAGTGCAGTTCGTTCATCGGAAACTGAATCTCGCCTCGTACGGCAATCTGGATGAAAAGAAACATTACGCGGGGGGGCGATACGTCGAAGTGTTCGACATGGACGCTCCCTGGACCGGGGCGATTCTCGTTTGTGCAGATATGTGGAACCCGGCCTTGGTTCATATCGCGGCTCTGTATGGAGCGACGATCCTGATCAGCCCGGTCGCCTCGTCAGTCAACGCTCTCTCCGGCGGCTTCTCAAACAGTAACGGGTGGGAAACGGTAATGCACTTCTATTCGATGATATACGGACTCCCGGCGGTGATGGCGAACTTTGTGGGGGGGTGTGTTCCCGACGACAAATTCTGGGGCGGAAGCCGGATTGTCGATCCGGACGGGAAAACAGTCATCCAAGCCGACGATCAGGAAGATCTCATCATCGGCGTCATCGACTACGCCCACCTGCGGGAGTCCCGCTATCGGCTGCCGACGGTGCGAGACTCGAACCTCGATCTCATTCGTCGAGAGATCAATCGGATCACGACGCGAATCGGAGTGCCGGGCGGTACGCGAACGCACTGAGATATCGCGGTTCTTCGCTATTGCGGCTGATCCCACAATCGGTAGGGGTCGTCCAGTTGCTCCATCTGTTGCAGCAGTAAGGCTTCCATCTCCTCCAGTTTCTTCGCATAGTGCGGATCGCCGGCGAGATTCGTTTGTTGTGGTTGGGGATCGATACCGGTCATCTGCTTTACTTTGGGATCGTGATGCTGGGACAGGAACTCATGTGGGTTCTCGACCAGATTAAATAACTGCGTCTCGCGAACCTTGCCATCCAGCACATCGTATTTGATTAGCTTCCAGTCTCCCTTGCGGACGCAGCGCATTCCCGGTTTCGTTCCTCCGCAATACACGCCGTACAGGGTATCCCGGACAACTTTTTGTTCCTGTTTCAGCACGGGGAGGAAGCTGATCCCTTCGTTGGTTTTCGGAGCTTCGATGCCCGCCATGTCGCAGAGGGTCGCCAGGGTATCGAGCAGATAGATATTGCCCGTGCCGCGTGTACCGGCAGGAATCCCCGGTCCCCGAACGATATACGGCACACGCCAGGTATGTTCGTAAAGGTTCTGTTTCCCTTGCAAGCCGTGACGCCCGATCGCCATGCCGTGGTCGGCCGTGTAAATGATCCAGGTATTGTCGAGTTCGCCCGTCTTTTTGAGTTGGTCGAGGACGCGGCCGATCTGGATGTCGATGTTTTCGTTGCAGGCGAATTGACGTCCCAGTTCGTTGCGAAGCGTCTGCTCGTCCCGATTTTCCCAGACTCCAGAGACGGCGAC
>JABURQ010000095.1 GCA_014762625.1 Planctomycetaceae bacterium
GCCGAGGGCTTTAGTGTGGCAGGGAGTATGATATCCGGCGATTTTGTCGAGTTGGTGGAAATCCGTTTTCAGCTTGCCGTTCCGATTGAGATCACTCAGGAAACGACCGGCATCGACCGTACTTTCCGCCACGACACCAGTATCCGGATGGTCGGTCAGATTGGGATATTCCTGGGTCAGGCAGAGTGCCGCGGCAGGTTCCGTCGTCACGATGGGGAATCCCTCCCGGGCAAATTCCCCCAGAATACGAAGATTCTGTTCGACGAGCGTCTCGACCGAATCGAGATCTCCCGCGGAAATCATCGCCATGCCGGACGGTTGTTGTTCGGGAGGGACGTAAACCTCATAGCCGTGATGCTCGCAGATTGCCACGAACGCCTGGCCCAATTCGGGATCGTGATAATCGACATAACTGTCGGTAAACAGAATGATGATATTCTGGTCCCCCGCCTGAGGTCGGGGGGGATTCCGTCGGGCGTATTTTTGGGCAAAAGTCTGCCTGGCGAATTTCGGCAATCGACGATGTCGCGAGATCCCCAACGTCAGTTCGATCAACCAGCGACTGAATCGGTTCGAGAGCATCCAGTTGCTGAGCGGCGGAAAAACGCAGCCGAGAGCACCGAACGAGTGGGCTCGGGAGAGAATCCAATCCGCTCGACTCAGGCCGTTCATCTGCACGTAAGAGGCACGTGCTTCGATCATCATTTTCGGGATATCGACGCGCGACGGACATTCCAGCTCACACTGTTTGCAATTGAAACAGAGACTGGCCACTCTCAGCATCTCATCAGACGTAAAGTCTTGTGAGGAAAGAGAGTTTGTCAGGTAATCCCGGAGCAGATTCGCTTTGGAACGAGGGCTCGCCTCCTCATCGGGAGTGATGCGAAAAAATGGGCACATCCGCAACCCGGGCTCCTGCGTGCGACATTGTCCACAGCCGTTGCATTGCATCGAAGCGTCCGCAACCGATTCCTCGTCCCAGCGGAGCTGCAGTTCCACCGTCTCCGGCGAGGCGGGGCGTTCTTTGGGATCCGCGGGAATTTCCCGGAAGTGCCGGCGTGTCAGATGGGGATCGTCACTGATAATCTTGCCGGGGTTCATCAGATTATGCGGATCGAAAATATCCTTCACTTGCTGAAAGAGTTTGTACAGCGGGCCGTATTGCGAGCGTAAAAACGAAGTACGCGACAAGCCGTCTCCATGTTCGCCGCTGATCGTCCCCCGCATATGAAACACAATCTGGTAAAGATCGCGGGCGAGGGATTCCAGACGTTCTCCGTCTGCTTCTTTCGGAGCGGAGAGAAACGGTCGGATATGAATCTGACCGGAGGCGGCGTGTGCGTAAATGGAGGTGGTGACCTCATGTTTTTGCAATACGCGCTGCGCGCGATGGAAAAATTCCGGCAGCACCTCGGGAGGAACGGCGATGTCTTCCACGAACGGCAGCGGCCGCTCGTTTCCTTTCAGACGCGTTAATCGGGGGACGACCTTTCCGGGCAGGGTCCATAGAAAATCGACTTCGTCTGCTTCGAACGCTTCCGCCGCCTTTAAGGCGGTGATCGAATTTTTCTGTAGACTCGAGAGGACACTCGCAATTCGGTCTCGAACTTCGTTCTGGGAATTTCCGGTTTGTTCGACGAGTAGCCCCGCCTCCGCGGTTTCGGGAATGATTTTCTGGAAGAAGGTCCCCGATTCCCGTCCCAGTCCCAGCACGCGTCGATCCAGCAGATCGCAGGCGCTCGGTTGAAGTTGACCGATCACGGAAACCGCCTCCAGGGCGGAAAACAGATCCCCGAACAGAAGCAATACGACGCCGCGATGCTCGGGACGCGGGGAGGTGTGCAGGACGGCTGACGTAAAGATCCCGAGAGTTCCTTCCGAACCGACCATCAACCTCGAAAGATTCAATTGCTGATCGCGGAGAACGCCTCGAAGTTGATAGCCGCTGCAATTCCGGATCATCGGGGGCTGGTAGCGTTCGATCAGATCGTGATTGTCTCTCAGAAGTTGGACCAGCTTCGAGAGTCGATCCCGCAAAGCGGATTGCTGTGTTTCCAATTGATGAAAAGCGGATTCGAATTTTTTCTCGACGGGACCTTCAGAAGGAGTGATACGTTGCAACGCTTCTAATGGAATCGAGCCGGCTTCGATCCGTTCTCCTCCCGCCAGAACGACATCCAGGGAAAGTACGTGATCGCGTGTGGAACCGACGCGGACGGCATGTGATCCGGCGGCATCCACCCCCATCATTCCGCCCAATGTCGTGATTCCGGCGTTGGAAGGATCGGGAGGAAAATACCTCCCTTGCTGCGCGAGTGCCCGATTGAGTTGACTGCAAACCACACCCGGTTCAACGCGAACAGTCTCCGTGCCGATCTGTTCGATGCGGTTCATGTGTTTGGAAAAATCGACGATGATGCCGCGACCGAGCGCACCGCCCGCTAATCCGGAACCCGCGCCGCGAGCGGTCAGTTCCAACTGTTCCTCTTCCGCGTAGGCCGCCAGTATCGAAACATCTTCCGCCGATTTCGGATAAGCGACGGCGAGAGGTTTAATCTCGTAGAGACTGGCATCGGTGGAGTACATCGAAATCGTCAACGGATCGACGCGCACCTCTCCCGAGAACTGTCCGTGCAGATCTTCAGAAATACGCTGTTGTTGATCGTTAACGGCTGGCACGGAAAATCAATTCTCGTTGGAAGAGCGTGTTATTGAGGAGGCGTGGATTGGGGAGTCTTCCCCAATCGAATTTCCTCCTGACGATAACGTTCCGCAGTTTCGTGATTAAACTTCGGCATGGAGCCTTCGTTGGCGGAGTGGCGATACCGCGCCCGGCAACGGTAACAGACCAGAACATCCGGCATAATCGCGTAGAAGACATAATCGAGCAGGCCGAAGCCCATTAAGATTCCGATTGCCCAGACGTTCTCGTACATCGCCCAGGCGATAGTACTCAGGGTTGCGGCGACAGCCACAAGCGTGATCCCCAGCCATTGCGGAAAATCCCGCTGTTTCCAGAGATCCTCGCAACCGCAAGCGAGACACTCGCGGACCGCTCCGTCCTGAAGGGCGCGATCGGGAACGGTCCGAGACCAGTCGCAATGACGACATTCGAGAGTCTCCATTTGGTCGTTGCATTCGCACTGCGTTTGCTCTTCGCAGACCGGACACAAAAATGCCATCTCCATGAGCGACCTCTTCAATTCAAACGACAAACGTAACCGTTCTCCCGAATACTTCCGGGAGATGTCCCTTCATCATAGAGGGATTCCGAGGCTGCGGTACAGTAACAGAGCCGACAGTTCCCCCAGAAATGTCAGGATCACCCCGACAAATAACACACCGGTGGCTGATTGTGTGTTCTGATACTTGAGAATCCTCCAGGTCATCACGAAGACAATGAGCGGTCCCAAAATGCCGGCGATCCAGCGTAACGCCAGCCAGACGACTTCCGTGCTGGACGCAAATTCCGGGGAGAATAGAAACCAGGCCACCGAGGAAATCAGGAGCCGTATTCCGGCAGCCACACCAAACCACACCGTCATCGTCGAAAGTGGCTTGATCGACATGGTCGGGGCAGTGAGGTACCAATGGCCGAGGAGCATCCCCGTCATGGCGGCTCCGAGGATTAACGCCGTCGATAACTCCGACAACAAAATCACCCACCCGTCGAACGTAGCCAGCGACTCTGAACTCGCCACCAGGGAGGACAGGCAGATTGTCGAAAGAAAAAAGACCAGATAAACTGCAAGGTCTCCCGGTTTGCGTCGCGCCAGCGTCCAGACGACCGAACCGACATAAGCAATCGCCGCTGTGACTCCCATCAACAGACGCAGCCTAAAAACCGACAATAGCGGTTCACCACTCGGAAGCGGGACGGCATCGAGACCCATCGTGAGGGTGGTGAGAACGCTGAGCCCCAATGCGACCATCATTTGAATTCGAAAGAATCCACAGGTCACTTCTTTTCGGGGCATCACGATCCACATGAAGCTGATGCCGACGATCAGTCGCAAAGTAAATTGAGCAATCATTCTCCGATTCCGTGTCTCTCTCGTCCGTCTGTCAGGGAGAATGATTCTATCAGGTTGCGAGTGCTACGAGGAGCCTGAGCGGTTTATCAGCGACATCGCTTCCGCACGCGATGACTCGTTGGTTTTAAACAGCCCTCGCACGGCACTTGTGATGGTGCTACTTCCCGGTTTGCGAATTCCACGGATCGTCATACAGGTGTGTTCGGCGTCGATCACGACGATCACTCCCTTGGTATCGAGTTCCTCATGGACCAGGTCGGCAATTTGATGGGTCATCCGTTCCTGAACCTGGGGACGTCGAGAGACTTCCTCGACCACTCTGGCGAGTTTGCTCAACCCGGTCACCTTACCCCTCGGAAGATAACCGATGTGGGCGACTCCCATAAACGGCAACAGGTGATGTTCGCACATGCTGTTGAAAGAGATATCGCGAACCAGGACCAGCTCGTCGTAAGTCTCTTCAAAGACCTTGTGGAGGTGATGAGTCGGGTCGGTGTGCAGTCCGGAAAAGAGTTCGGCGTACATCCGCGCGACGCGGTCCGGAGTCTCTAACAGACCATTCCTGTCCGGGTCTTCGCCGATTGAGATCAGGATTTCGCGGACGGCTCGTGCGATCCGGTCCAAATCGATGTTTTGTTGAGCTTCCAAAGGAATCTCACTTTCTTTCAATGATCTCTGTGGTACGGTCTCAGGCGTTATGGTGAACATCACAAGTTCCTTTGTGGACTTTCGGTGGCACTCGATGAGAGGTGACCGGTTGCTAACGCCGATCGCAGGATTCTAGGCGGACACCCCCGAAGCGTCAACAAACCGATTGTCGCCCGCCGGGCCCCTCAGGCGTTAATTCAGGCTGAAACGAGGCGGAAATGATTCTTTTTCCTGATCCTGCAAAGCCAGATCCACCAGCGCTCGAACCAGTATTTCGCTTCGTTGTTCGATACGGGTTTCTTCGAGGAGCGCCTGTTTCTGATCGATGCCGATCGGACAGGCGTATGAAAGCAGATCGCACAACGTTCCCAACTTCAGCTTCGATTCGAGGATTTTGAGAAACCCTTTGCGTCCCGCTTCATCTCCCATATGCCGCTTGCATAATTTGAGTAATTGCTGAGCCTGTTGTTCGGGATCGAAGTCCTCGGAGAACCGGTTACGGTCCCGATGCAGTTTTAATTCGCCGATGCGATACGGTTTCTCCGTGTCGGGTTCATCGAGAATCGTTGCTCGCACGACACCTTCCAGCACCAGATAATAGCGACCGTCCGGAAGTTTTTGGTCGGCGGTAATTCGTCCCAGGCAGACTGTGTCGTAAATGGGCGCGTGTTTGGTCTGGTAGAGATCCTGATAATCGCCTTTCAATCGCGCCAAGGCAATCAACCGATTCCCCTTGATCGCATCATCGATCATCGTTCGATAGCGAGGTTCAAAGATATGCAACGGCAGTAACGCATGCGGGAACAGGACCACATCGGGAAGAGGAAAAATGGCAGCGCGTCCCGAGAAATCTTTCAGCGTGCTGTTGTGGTCGAATATTCCTGTCATGAGATTTTCGGGGCCTGCAGTATTTCTGAGTTCTGGACGGCGATTCGAGCGTCGAGAAAGACTCAGAAATCCGTCTCCATACGGGGAACGCGTTCATCCTGAATCACCACACCTTTGGGGTATTCATTCCCCGCCTGTAACAATTCCTCAAAGCAGACTTTGAAATCGGCTTTGAATTTTTGCAGATCGAGCCCCATGTGTTTGTCGCCGTAGGGCTCCAGTTTTTCCAACGACGCGTGATACAATTTTCTCGCCCCGCCGAGATTTTCGTTTCCGAAATGAAAAAGTGCCACGGAGGCCTGGATCAGCCCTTGAAGAAATTTTTTGTCGTCGCCGAGGGTTTCCGCCCACAGTTCTTCGAGAACGTCGTGACATTCGAAAAATTCCTCTTCGTTGAAGAGGCGGATGCCTTCAATGTATTTGTCCGGCCATTCGTCTGTCACACCGATACCTTTTCTGGAACTGGTTGCTGATTCGATTCTGACTTCATCTTAGCAGCCTGGCGATCAGTTGCCACCCGGAGCTCCAGCCGTCAGGATAGTGACGACGAGTTTCCCCCGATCTTCCGAGAGAGTCTGCGATGCCCGCCCGAAAAAGTAGCCGCTCCAAACGTCCCAAAACCCTCGATCCCGAGTTGAAGAAACGTATTTCGGGGACTCTTCGACGTCTCAAGAAGCACTACGGCGACGTGGAATGCGCGTTGATTCACGATTCACCGTTTCAACTGCTGACCGCCACCATCCTCTCCGCTCAGTGTACGGACGAGCGAGTGAACGCAACCACGCCGACTCTGTTCGAAAAATATCCGACTCCGGAAAAGCTGGCCGCCGCGAAACTGAGCGCTGTCGAAAAAATTGTCAAAACGCTCGGTTTTTTTCGTTCCAAGGCGAAAAACATCACCGGCATGGCGAAAGCGCTGATGAAAGATCACGACGGCGAAGTTCCCCGAACGCTCGAGGAACTGGTGGCGTTGCCGGGAGTCGGTCGCAAGACCGCGAATGTCGTGTTGGGGACGGCTTTCGGGATCCCTTCGGGAGTGGTCGTCGATACGCACGTCAAACGGATCAGCAATCTGTTAGGCCTGACGACCAGTAAAAATCCGGAAATCATCGAACGGGACTTAATGGCGCTGCTGCCCGAATCCGAATGGATCATGTATTCGCATCGTTTGATCCATCACGGTCGCCAGATTTGTATCGCTCGTCGTCCCCAATGCCGGGAGTGTCCCTTGTTGACGTACTGCCCCCGTGTGGGGCTGGATCCGCTGGAGTAAGTCATCGCATCGCTGGAGTTTTCGTCGGTCGAGGGATGCGGTAGAATTCGGCCTGACCTTCAGTCGTTCTGTGCGAGCGTCGTTATTACCTCTGGAAAGATTTGAGACATGGAAGCGGGAATTGTCGGACTGCCGAACGTAGGAAAATCAACGCTGTTCAACGCGCTGACATCAGCCGGGATCGCCAGCGAGAATTATCCCTTTTGCACCATCGAGCCGAATACAGGAATCGTGCAGGTTCCCGACACGCGTCTGGAGACGATTCAATCCTATATCTCCACACAGAAGGTGATCCCCGCCATTTTGAAGCTGGTGGACATCGCGGGAATTGTTCGCGGTGCTTCCAAAGGGGAAGGGTTGGGGAACAAATTTCTGTCTCACATTCGTGAAGTAGACGCCATTTTGCATGTGGTTCGCTGCTTCGACGATCCCGACGTCACGCACGTCGACGGCGGAGTCGATCCGATACGCGACATCGAAACGATCGAGATCGAATTGATGCTCGCCGACATGCAAAGTATCGACTCGGCTCGACAGAAAGCCGAAAAGAAAGCGCGCTCGGGAGACAAGGAATCCAAACAGCGTCTGGAACTCCTCGACAAATGCGAGCAACACCTCGAAGCCGACAAACCGATCCGCTCGTTGGAGATCTCGGATCCGGAATTGAAGAAGTTATTACACAGCTTCCAGTTTCTAACGGCGAAACCGGTACTCTACGTGGCGAATATCGAAGAGGACGATTTGTCGGGTGAAGGAGAATTGGTCCAACGAGTTCGCGAAAAAGCTGAATCGGAAGGGGGCGAGGTCGTGCCGGTCTGCGCTCGACTGGAGTCGGAACTGGCGGAGCTGGACGACGAAGATCGCCAGGAAATGCTCGAGAGCGTCGGATTGTCGGAACCGGCTCTCAGTGTGCTCGCGCGAGCCGCCTATCGAGTTCTGGGACTGCATAGCTATTTCACGGCGGGAGAAAAAGAGGTTCGCGCCTGGACCGTACCGATTGGAGCCACCGCCCCGCAGGGTGCGGGAGTCATTCACACAGACTTCGAACGCGGTTTCATTCGAGCCGAAGTCTACTCACTCTCCGATCTGGAAGAGTTGCATAGCGAAAAAGCGATTCGTGAAGCGGGGCGTTTGCGTGTGGAAGGAAAAGATTACGTCCTGCAGGACGGCGATATCTGCCACTTCCTGTTCAATGTTTGACGAGTCGTTGCTTGAGCAGATCCGTTTCTCAACACGCTGCTAACGATACGTGTTGGCTCCGAAAGGGGACGCCTGTTCGTTTTGCAGCCCCTGTTGGTACTCGCGCATCGCGTTCTGTGATTCGCCGTAATCGGGCTGGCGAAGCGAGGTGCCGTCCTGAATTCCTGTTTGACTGGGCGAGGGAGAGTTCGCTCCCGTTGGAGGCAGTGATTGTGGTTGTTCGGTAGACCGTGGAAATCGATTGTAATTGTTGGCGGACGGGAACTGCGCTCTTCCCTGCGTGACAGGCAGTGTACGTGAAGGGGAGCCCGAGAAAGAAATCGGAGGAGACTCCTGATACGGTTGATTGGTCCCTGGAAAGACATCATTTGTTGATCCAGAAGCGGAGGTCGTCATCGCCGGGACGTCGCGTCCGGTATGATGGGCGTTTTGGACGCGTGAACTGCCCGCTTGGAGATCGCCGAACTCTTCATGATAAGCTTGCGATGCCGCGTTGGAGTTAATTCCTTGATGTTCGTAACTCACCGGTCGCGTTTGATGAGTGCGATGGTAATGCTGGGAAGGAACGATCGGGAACAGGTTCCCGAATCCGGTATTCAAGGCGGTCCGTTCCAGCAGATGATCGGCAGAGGGGGACGAAAGTCCCGTCGATCGGCGTGAGGAATCGTTCGCCTGCGAGACAAAGGTCGGCTTTTCAACGCGGGTTGTGGTGGGAGTTTGGGACGGATCCGATGGAGAGAATTCCGGTGACATCGGGAATTCTTGTGGGAAATTGCCGAGAGACTGACTTGTCAAGCCCGTTTGTGTTTCTCGGCTGGTCCTTTGGATTCCGGTGTCTGCTGAATTCTGCATCGAGGCAACACTCTGAGCGTGCTGCGATCCCGATGTCTCACCGGCGTGTGCGACTGCCTTTTGAATTTGTGGCTGAATGACTTCAGGATCCAAACCTCCTTTTCGCATCAGCGTGTAGGCCTGTGCTTTCTTGCCTTGAGCGGCGAATACGAGACCCAGGTTTTGCAAGGCCCGCTGATAGCCGGGATCCTGTTCGAGGACGTAAGTGAGATACGCCGCGCTCTCGTTGAATTTCTTTTGTTGATAGTACGAATAGCCGAGATCGTTTAACAGGTTGAGATTTTCCGGTTCAACGTTCAGAGCCGCCATGTAATGTGATTCGGCGAGCGAATAATTTTTCTTCAGGTCGGCGATGATCGCCAACCGATGATGAGCGTGTACGTTTTTCGGGTCGAGGCTCACGACTCCCTGGTAAAATGATTCCGCTTCGGAATAGCGATTCGCTCCGTAAGCCTGATCGGCTTGCTGGAGGAGATCGGTGATTTCAGAGGAGGTGGTGCTGCTTTCAATTTCCGATTCTGTGAAGGGATCGGAAATTGAACTCATACTCGCAACGGCAGCCGGTTCGGAATCCTCCGACGACATTTCCCGATCGGAATCGTCGGGAGTTTTCTCAGCGGAGAGTTTTGATTGCGCGACGAGGTCCGCCGACGGATCCGGTACCGCTTTGACGAAGGGATTGCGAAAGGGGTTCCGGAAACCACTCGTGCCCGATTGACAGCCTGATCCCAGACAGAGTGACACACAACAGATTAACAGGCAGTAATTACGCATCATGAACACCATCCATGGTGAAATGAGATCTGGAAAGTCAGTGGGTAGGGAGTGGTTTGAGTCTGGAAAGGACTCGAACGTTAGGTCAGTTCCAACTTGCTGTCGAGAGCGCAACAAGTGACGAGGCCCTGGCCCTGCAATTTCTACAACAAGCAGTTTTTCTCGATCGCCGTCCCTGCCCAGTTTGACATCAGACAGGAATCTCACGCAGTCTCGGATGTCGATTCCGAGACAGACGGACGCGCCAACACAATCAGGATCTGCATGGCGAGGAAGAGAAACAGCGGCGTGAAGGCGAGGATACGCGCCCATTTCATGGCGGCGGGAGAGAGCATCTGGCCCAGCATCAATACCGCGATCAGCAACAAGAGGGTGAGCATCAAGACGCCACATCCCAAAGCCGCCATTTGCGTTTTGAACTGAGATCGCTCGGAAGTCATATCGAAATAGAGATCGACGGTCCGGCGTCGGCGAATCGATTGTTGCGTCGCTTCGACAAGTTCCATCGCATGCACGAACTCCTGCCAGTCTCCCTGCAGACGCGGATCGCGGGCATTCGCTTCGATGGCATCCAGTTCTTCCAGAAACGCCTCTTCGACTTCAGCCAGATCCGGGATCTCTTCCTGATCCCCCCAGGTCAGTTTGTGAACCTGAGAGAACGGCCCTCCCGACATTGTGATGGTCTGTTTCGTACCGCGGACGGTCAACGTCCACGATTCCTCGTCGGCGGGAACGATCGACCAGATTGCTTCGGGAAGATGCGGAGCGGAGAGGGTGACATTCTGGGTGGCGACGGCGGCGTCCTGTTCCCCGGTGCGTAACGCGGTCACTTGTCCGTATTTTCCACTGAGCTGCCAGAACAAATCGACATCCAGCAGCAAATGCTGATTGCAGTCGATAATTTTGATGCGCGGGTCATCGCCTGTCCGGGGATGTTGACGCTGGATGGAGATTTCCAGTATTTCTCCCGCTGTCTGGTTGTCCAGAAGTTCTCGAAAACGATTCACGAGCGGATGTCGCCGGAGCGGAAACAGCGGAGAGAGCGGCACTCGAAGGTCGTCCCGGATGAGACTCAACTCGTAAAGAAAGGCCGTTCCCTGATTTGCTGCCGGGAGAATGATGAGCGGGATATTCTGAGACGCCAACCGTTTTGCGGTTTGGAGATGAGCCTCCCGACCGCCACACACCAGCACGGCATCAAGTTCCGGTCGCTCCAGAAGATGAGAGGGCTCGGCAAGCACGTTCACGTTCGTCGGGATATTCCGATCCGCTGAGGAGACTCCCGCCACCCATTCGATCTGGTGGCGACGACCACTGGTCAGCACTGGCCACCACTGATGGAGAGAGGGGTGATCGCCGAGTAAACCGAACTTCATAGGGGCCTCTGAAAGTCGAGTCGGAGTGGATGAGCAGTCATTATTCTATCCTACGCATTCCGGAATCGCTTGGCCACTTGACCGAATGTCAGGAGGGAACCGCCTGGAGATGAGCGGCGACGTGGTCTCGACTGATTTCGTCGATGACTCCTCGTTCGGTAATGATGGCGGTGATCAATTTCGCCGGAGTCACGTCAAATGCGGGATTAAAGACATCGACTCCTTCGGGAGCCGTGGCTAATCCGTATGCATTCACAACTTCTTCCCGGTCTCTTTCTTCGATCGGGATTTCCTCACCGGAACTGAGCGAAAGGTCGAATGTGCTCGAAGGAGCGGCGATGTAAAACGGGATGCCGTGGGCGTGTGCCAACTGGGCGACCGCATAGGTGCCGATCTTGTTGGCGGCGTCCCCGTTCGCGGCAATGCGGTCGGCTCCCGTGACGACGGCTTGGATTCGTCCCTGCTTCATGACCCAGCCGGCCACTGAATCGCAGATAACGGTGACGGGGATCTGGCGCTGCTGCAATTCCCAGGCAGTCAAGCGGGAGCCCTGCAATAACGGTCGCGTTTCATCCGCGTAGACATGAAGTTTTTTTCCTTGTCGGTGAGCGGCGAAAAAGACGGAAAGGGCCGTGCCGTCTCCGGCTGTGGCCAGTCCACCCGCGTTACAGTGGGTCAGCACACCGCAATCGTCGGGAAGCAACGCGGCTCCATGCTGACCGATCGCGAGACACATTTCCTGATCCTCGCGATCGATCCGTCTGGCCTCCTCCAGGAGTTCAGTGAGGATATCCGCCGCTGATAGGTCCGAACGAGAAGCCGCAAACGCGGTCATCCGATCGAGCGCCCAGAACAGATTGACGGCGGTCGGACGGCTGGTCGCCAAATACTGGGCGACTTCCTCCAAATTGGCGTCGAACTGTTCACGGGAGAGATCGGCGGAGGACTGCATTCCCACGATGACGCCGTAAGCAGCCGAAACTCCGATCGCCGGAGCTCCACGCACGCTGAGACGTTTGATGGCTCCCCAGACCGCATCGAGAGTATCGCAGTCGAGGAACACCGTTTCGGAGGGGAGTTTGGTTTGATCGAGAAGTCGGAGATGTCCGGTGCGGCTCTCTCCGATCCATTCGAGAGTTTTATGTGGTTGGTCTGTCATGATATTCAAAAACTCTCCGGAGATATCAAGATCGCCGGAGAGTCGTAAGATTTCTCAAGCTCAAGGTGAGTATTCGGTGGCTTTCATGTATTTGCGTTCGACTTTTTTCACGAGTTTTCCGTCGGCAATCGATTCCTGATAGGCCTTTTTCCATTCCGGATCACTGACGAACGCTTTCCAGGATTTATCAGCCGCTTCCCGGCTTTCGTGAGCGACGATGTAAATAAGCGTGTCTTCCTGATCGAGGGGAGTCCAATACATGATGTTTTTCATGCCGTGCTTTTCGAACAGTTTCATCGTGTGATTTTTGAAGCGGGCATGCAGGTTCGGCAGTTTACCGGGATTGCAGGTGTAGGTTCGCAGTTCGTAGACCATTTCGGAATCGTCCGCAGAGACGACGCCGGTCGAGGAACCGACCAGCAGTGCGCCGGCAGCGAACATGAGTGCGAGGGTGGGGAGAGTGAATCGGTTGAGCATGTGGAATTCTCCTGACGTTCGTGGTGGGGAAAATCGTGATGTGGTTTCAGTTCGTCACTGGGGACGGACCACATCTTTCCCTGATCGTCGAAGAATTGCCCGTGAACTGCAAGCCTGCGATTTTGATTATTCCTCTTCGGGACCTGCCGCAGACAACGTTTTACTCTGATGATGGGGGATCAAATGACCGCGATACGCCCGTAACGGCTTCACCAGATGAAGTTCCAGATAATCACGCCGGTTTTGCCACGCCTCTTCGCCGTAGGCCGTTACGCTCGCCAGTCGATCGAGTTCCCGGAGCGTTCGTTCAGCCACTTTCAAGCTTTCGCGCACATCGGTGAGCCCCTCATCCGAGTTGCGGGGAGAATAACCGCGTCGGAGTTGCCAGCGATTCAGGAGGAACTGCAACAGCCCATGGAGTTGGTCGAAACGATCCTGGTCGTCGGAAATCAAACTTTCGCGTTCCAGAATCAGGTTCAAGGCACCGATCACATTGCGCACCGATTTGTCGCGTACGTCGCCGAAGTAGATGGTTTTCAAACGGTGATAAAGTTCCGCGTGGGGATCGAGCCCCGGACTGCGGGCATAAAGTTCCGCTGCCTCGTGATGCAGGAAGTAGCTGACGAGCGGATCGTAGGGAGTCGCAAAATCATCGAGCTCCGAAATCAGCTCGGCGGAGGCCGGTTTTGTCTGATGTGCGTCTGAGAGAGCTTCGAGATACTCGACGCGACGTTTATCGATGGGATGCATCTCTTGCTGAGGTTTTTCTCCTTTGACCTGCCGCAGTTCCGAGCGAGGTTTCGTACTGAGGAACTGTTTTAACTGGGCGCGATAGGCCCAGGGGAAATCGACGAGTTCCGCCATTTGTTTCTGTTGGACGTCCACCTCTTCGAGTCGGCGTTTGACTTCCGCGGATTGTCCTTCATCTCCCGCCAGACTCAGCAGACGGGAGCGATAGGGAGCAAAGGCTTCCGTTTTCTCTTCCCATTTGTTGGCCCAGCGCATGGCATCGCGATTGTGTTTCTGAAACATGACCGGAGATTGAATCGACTGCACATCCGCCGAGACAATCGATAACAGATCGCCCGTTTTCTCCGCCGTCACGGTGGGTAAATTGAGAACGTGTCCCCAGTCCCATCCGAACCGCGCGAGCACTCTTCGAATTTGGGGCTTTTGCAGACGAGCGGGGAGATCCTCATTCCGGAGGAGATTGTCGGAGCGACCGGCGATGAAGAGGGTCTCTCCGGGGAGCATTTCGATCGCGACGACATGAGGAAAAACATTTTGCAACGTCGCCAACACATCCGCCCAGGCGGAAGGGCCGTGATCGTAATGCTGGAACCGTTGGCAGAACAAGCCTTCCGCAGCCAGACGTCGCGCGGCGGACTGATAGAACTCGGCTGTCATTTCCGACACGCTCTCCACGGACGCGGACCGCATGGGACTCGAAATAATGAGGTCGTATTCGGCACCGTCGGCGCGAAGCGCCAGTTCGGGTCGGACATCGTAAAGGGAGACGCGAGAATCGGTCACCGGATTCAATCCGGCCCAGGGGTTCTTCACTTCTCGACCGTAAGTGATGTCGACCAGGTCTGGATCCGCATCAAAGCAGTCAATGGATTCAATCGGAAAATCGAGAGAACTGGAGACGGTGACGCCACACCCCCAGCGACAGACGGCCACTTGAGACGCGTGACCGTGCATGACGCTCGGCAACACCGCCATCAGGACATCCGTCGGAAACTGAGGCATCACGCGATAATCGAGGCTGACGTATCCTTGAGGAATTCCATTTCTGCGGATGGAGGTTTCCAGTCCGCGGTAATTGTAGGCGGTGTAAAGTCCCTCTTCGGAGGAGAGCGATTCGATTTCTCGACCGTCATCGATAAAGGGGAGCGAGTCCCAGGAAACGCCCGACCGAAACTGTGCCCAGGCGGCGGCGTGAAACAATAACTTGGAAGGAATTTGTCCCGTTTGGGCGGGAAGCTGAATGGCGCCGTAAACCACACACAGACTCAATGCTGCCGTCAGAATCTGTCGTCGACGGCGCGCCTCAAACACGGATCGGGAGGGAACGAAGAACTGAAAGCCCGAGGCAAACACCGACAGGATCCCCAATCCGAGAAGCAATCGTGACGCCGAAACTCCCGTATGAAGGAGAATTCGCGTGGCGGCAAACGAAAATGCTGCCAGCCAGAAAGCTCCCCACCAGAGGGAGGATGCTGAGGACGAGATCGGACGAACTTTTCGTAACCAGAGTCCCACCGAACAGCCAATCAGAAAGGGGTAACTTCCGAGAATGGTAAGCCGTGCCGTTTGTTGCCAGAAGGGAGTGGGCCATTCCGCCGAGAGTTCCATCATCCAATGCGTCACACTGTTTTCGCGAAGAATGAGGAGCATAGACAGGAGAAACGGCAGTAACAGCCAAACCGCAGGAGGGAGATGACGAAGACGCGTTCCCATCCGTTGAGTACCGCTGATGCCGTAGCTGAACAAAGTCGCGAATGACAAAATCAGAAGTTGGCCGCTGAGCAGAGGGGTGGTCACCAGAGCCCAGGGACGAATCACGATCGCCATTGTACTCCATAATCCAACCATCAACGCCGGTAACAGCAGAATCCAGATCGATTCAGCGAGTGAGTGACGTCGTGCGTTCCGAAATGACATCCGGGAACTGTTTGTTGCTGCTTCGACGGTCGTTAATTCCCATCCCGCCGCGCACATCAGGATCACGACATCGGCCCACAAGAGCGTTGTCGATGCAAGCACAGTATTGTCCAGAAACAAGGTCAGCAGAGAGCCGGCAAACAGAGCCCAGCAATCGCCGAACGTTCCCGCCGTCGAACGTTTCGTCACGGCAAACACGATCAGCATCCCCGGCAACCCAATCATGCAAATGGCGGCCGGAAGAAGCCCCACCACCTGGAGCGTGATGGATTCGAGTTGAGAGGTCGTTAACCAGACGGGGCTCAAATTGCTGATCGAGATCCAGACCGGCATCAGGCCGAGCCAGGTCGTCACCGCCAGCCAGCGAGCCCACGACGGTATCCCGGCACTGAATCGAGATCGTGTCGCAAGTAACGCGAGTGAGATCCCCCCGCAACCCGCGAGTAAACTCGCCAGCGTCACCGACAACCCCAGCCCGTACAGGGCGAGCCAGCTCATCGCGGCGAGCGTCAGTCCGCTTCCGGCGACGAGGCTACAGATTTTCTGTGGTGAAACGAATGATACAAGTCGGCGCGCACGGAGCGTGAGTGATTGGAGCATGGCATCCCTGCCAATCGAGTCTGGGTCAAATTTCTTCCAGATGAGAGAATTTTTGCGGAACCTCACCTGAACCTGCGGGAGTTGTATCGTATTATGGAAAAATGCGACAACCCCAGTCTGTCACGGGATTAGGGGGCGGAAGTGCTCATCGTGATACTCCAACACAGGTTCTCAGATCCATGTCGAATCGTTTCAAGCTCCTCGTCCCTACACTGCTCCTCGCGATTGTTGTCGCAGTCGTTCCCTATGGTTCGCTCTCGGCGGCAGAGAAAGCCGAAAACGCCAGTCTGTCGACCGCCGTCAACTCGATTGAAGCCAACGACTTAAAGAAATCCGTGAGCTTTCTGGCCAGCGACGCACTCGAAGGGCGGGAAGCAGGATCGGAGGGATCGCGAGCCGCGGCAGTCTTCATCATCGAGAAGATGGAGCAGGCAGGACTCCAACCGCTGGGAAGCCAGGAAAGCTTCGAGCAACATTTTGGAAAGAATTATCGAAACCTCCTCGGGTTCCTGCCGGGTAGCGATCCGGAACTGGCGGATGAGGTGGTGGTCATCGGAGCGCACTACGATCACGTCGGTTATGGATATTCCGGCAACTCGCGCGGAACCGTGGGGCAAATTCACAACGGGGCCGACGATAACGGCAGCGGAGTCGGAGCCATTCTGGAAATCATCGAGGCGGTGACGTTGTTGGAAACTCCTCCTCGACGACCGATTCTGTTTGCATTCTGGGATGCGGAAGAGTTGGGGCTGCTGGGATCCAAACACTGGACCGCGAATCCAACGATCAATCTCCAGAAAGTTCGTTTTTATATCAATCTCGATATGATCGGTCGCCTGAAGGATAACCATCTGGAAGTTTATGGAGTGCGGACCGCGGACGGGTTACGTCGTCTGTATGCGATCACCAATCACGATGGTATCGAAGCGGAATTCAATTGGTATTTGCGCCCCGACAGCGATCACTATTCGTTTTTGAAACAGAACATTCCGTTTCTGATGCCGTTCACCAAAAAACATCCCGACTATCATCGTGCGTCGGATGACTTCGACAAAGTGAACTACGAAGGCCATCAGAAAGTCACCCGGCAATGGTTTCAGATCCTGATGCAATTGGCCAATGCCGACCACCTGCCTCGCTTTCGCAATCGAAGTCGGGCGGAAAACGAAGCGGTCCGCCGCAACGTGGAATCCCGAGAGCTTCCGCGGACGTCCCGATTGGGAATTTCGTGGAATACCGAACAGAGCGAAGCGGCGGGAGAATTGATCGTGCGTGGAGTGGCTCCCAATTCAGCCGCTGCGATCGCCGGAATTCGTACCGGCGACCGCATTGTCGCCTGGAACGGTCGTCCTTTCGAGACGTCCGCCAGTTTTATTCAAGACATCTTCGCCTCGCAGACCGACAGCGTGGCGACGATTCGTCGAGGAGACGAAGAAACCCCGGAACCAATCCCGGTTCAGCTTCAGGGAGAGCCGGTCCTCATCGGACTTTCGTTTCGATCGGACGATGCAGAATCCCGCAGTCTGGTAATCGCGCAAGTCGTTTCCGACTCCCCCGCCTCGCAGGCTGGCTTACAGAAAAATGATCGGATTCTCTCGATTGAGGGAGAGCCGATTCACTCGAGTGAGCAAGCGACGGAAACGCTCTTCAGTCAATCGTCTCCGGTCCGCGTCCAGTACGAGCATCACGGCCTCCTGAAAACGACGACGCTCGAACCTCTGCCAATCCTCAGCCCGCCGAAAGCCGAACAGACCGAATCGACCGCGAATTCGGAATAATGGCTCAGAGCTTGTCTTCTAATTCGCTTTTCGAGGCGAGAATGAGCGAACTGTTGCCCGATTGAGGCGGTCGAAGCAGTCGAATCCTCAAGATTCGACGATGCAGACCAACAAAAAGCGGGTGACTGGCTCGCCATTCGTCGCCAAAATGGAATTTGAAGACAGGCTCTTAGGAAGAGCTCATCGGGAAATGGAGTCCGAAATCGCGTAGGACTTTCGAGAGCGTCAGGAGTGGTAGCCCCTGGATGGCGGTGGTGTCGGTACATCGCACCTCTTCAAAAAGACTCACGCCGTGCGCTTCATACTTGAAGCCTCCGGCACAGTCGAAGGGCTCGTCCAGATCGACGTACGCTTCAATTTCTGCGGGCGTCAGATCACGCATCCGTAAAAAGGTTTGATCGAGGAGGATGCGTTCTGTCTGATCTTGTTTCACGCAGACGGCGGTGAGGAGTTGATGCGTTTGCCCCGATAATCGTTTGAGCTGTTCGATATTCGCGGCGCGGGAGCCCGGTTTGTCCAGAATTTCCGAATCGATCACGGCGACCTGATCCGCTCCGATCACGACCGCGTCGGGGGAATGAGAAGCGATGGCATTGGCTTTCTCGCGAGCTAATGTTACCGCCAGTTCCCGCGGGTCATTGATGGTCTGCTTCCAGTGGGCTTCCTCGACTCCTGGAGCCGCAGACTCAAACAACAACCCCAGCCGGCGAAGTAAGGACTCACGATAGGAGGAGGTACTGGCAAGAATCAGTTTCATCGGTCGTTCCGTCACATGGTTTCTTAGAGCTTGTCTTCTAATTCGCTTTCGAGGCGAGAATGAGCAAACTGTTGCCCGATTAAGGCGGTCGAAACAGTCGAATCCCCCAGCATGGCTGGATTGTTGAGATCGCTTGTGAGCGAATTCTACGCGTCCGATTTTTGATAGATCAATGCCAATTGAAACCGTTCCTGGAACGGATTCGACGATGCAGACCAACGAAAAACGGGTGACTGGCTTGCCATTCGTAGCCAAAATGGAATTTGAAGACAGGCTCTGAGATTTTGCCATGAATCGATGAATGATCCTAGAGCATATTTGAATTAATGGTCTCGTTCAGATTTGCTGTGCTTGAGCTGAACGCTCTCAGAAGATGTTCGCTCCAGACTATGGCACAACATGATGCCAACGGCATACACCTTTCCTGATTGATAAAAATCTGTTAATACGTATCCTTTACCTGTATTACCAATTCTATCAGCTTTCAGGTTCGTGCTGGATGCATAGAATCCACCTGTTGTTTGCTCAAGATAGTAAGATTTTGAGTTGCCAGTTTCCTTCATCCGATAAAGAAAGAGTTGTGAATCTAGGTAGTTTCCCGAACTTCGGTAACGACCTTCAGAGCTCAGATTGACACATTCCGATATTTTTGAAAGAAAGCTCATAGAGGGATAAGCCTCTACCCGAAATACAGGTAGACCGGTTCGGTTTTACCGAAGAAAGCGCTTATCTCGCCTGCTGTTATCCTTCCTGACGATACCTAACCAATGGAGTGACGACGGTGACTCTTATTCGTTTCATTTTTTGTTTCGCGCTGTGCCTCTCGACCGGCCTGATTTCATCCTCGAACGCTGCCGCGGAAGAAAGTAATCTTGGGCCTATCAATGGGGCTGCGGAATCGCAGGACGAGCAAAACGCCGACCAGCCCGATGTCGATCCGCTCCGCGAAAAAGTGAAACTGGCGATCGATATTTCCGAACGTCGCTATCTCGACGGAAATCTGCACACTCCCTGGCAAATCCTCCACGGGATGCTCGCTTTGCGAGGCGATTACGAGATCAAAATCAACGGCGAGAAGGTGTCTGCACTGGAGTGGATGAAACAGGGGCGAACCTATAACCGCCTGCCCTGGGTGGAAAAGACACCTTACGGAGGTCGTTTTCACACTTATACACAGCCCTATCATTTCGAGGGCCACCCGAATCAGTTTCTGGCGATTTTGACCATGACCGATCTGCCGCTGGATACGACGTTCATGGCACGTCAGAGAAATGGTGTGGTCCCGGTGACCATTCAGGAGATGGTCGATCACGCCAAAATGGTCGTCAACGATGTCGAGGAGCAGACCTGGACGCTGTGGGCGCTCAGCAAATACCTTCCCTCGGATGCCGAGTGGGTGAATAAAGACGGCCAACCCTGGAGCATTGAGCGGTTGGTTCAGCGTCAGACACGTGCCAACTTCAACAAAGCGGCCTGCGGCGGAACTCACGGCCTGTTTGCCTTGTCTCACGCACGCAAGCAGCATCTGGCCGTCGAAGGGAACGACCTCACCGGTGTCTGGATTGATGCCGATCAGACCATCAAAAAGCACGTCAACATTGCCCGCGCGTTGCAATATTCCGACGGAGCGTTCTCGTGCGGATACTTCGCCTATCAGGATTACAAAAAGGATTTCGCGGAACGGCTCTCACCGACCGGGCATACGCTGGAATTTCTCATGATGGCGGTTGACGACGATGAACTGCAGAAAGACTGGATTCGCAAGGGAGTGGAACACGTCGCCGACGATCTCATCAATCATAAGAAAAACCCCATCGATTGCGGTCCTCTGTACCACGCACTCAGCGGTCTGGTGCTCTTCCTGGAACGTACCGAACCGAAGCCGGTGGTGGTGGAACAGGTTGTTGACGGGAATCCGATGACGGCTCCCAAGCCAGCCTCTGAGAATGCTCTCGTGCCGCTCGTCGCTCCAAAGCCCGAAGTCACGATTCGTCAGGCCTCACTTCCCGATGCGGGAAGCGGAGCCGAATAAGAAGAAGCAGCAATGCACCGGCCGAACTACACCCGAATCCTCGCTGTCTCCAGAGACGGCGAGGATTTTTGGCGCATAGAGGTATCCATCTTCGCTGGGTGGCCCGACCGATCGATAGATCGGTTGGGTGACGGAGAGCAACTGAGGTCGCCGAGCAATAGCGAGGATTCAAGACCGAAGGCGGTAGTTTCTATTTCCCCATCATGCGGGTGCGAAATGTGACCAGACTTCCCACTTCTGTTTCTCTGCGCCGCCGCGCCTCTGCGCGAGACTTCTTTTCTTTTTCTCTGCGTTCTCTCCGTCCTCCGCGGTTTCAATTCGAAACACTGGCAAAGCCAGCACGTCTTGCTCCCCCTCCCCGGTCACTCGCTGCGCTCGTTCCCGACCCTCCCCCATTCTGGTG
>JABURQ010000082.1 GCA_014762625.1 Planctomycetaceae bacterium
AACCCCCTGTAGTCCCCCTTGGTAAGGGGGACAAAACTTGATTCACACCTTTCTCACGCAGCGGCGCGGCGACGCCTCGAAAAAAGAAAGAACACTCATTCTCGCTCATCAACACTCATCAGAAAGTCTGATCCCGATGAGCGAAGATTAGTGTTCCTGTCTCTGAATCAGGAAGCGATGAAATCAGGAAACTGAAAACTCAACAGTTCACACTGAAAACTGCTTCCAGCCGCGGATGACGAGAAATTCGCGGACACATGGCTTCACCTTTCCCAGATTCTGGGAAGGGTCGAGCATAAGCGTCAGCGAGGGGTGGGAAGCAACCGAGTTTCCCGAGTGATGTTTAAAGAACAAACTCGAGGAAGCCAGGCGTGGCGACGTCCACTCCAACCGCTCGGGAAATGCTCGGCCGATTATTCCACGTTGCCGGCTGTTTCTGATTCGGTGGATTCGACATCGTTTTCCGGCTGGAGACGAATCAGAATTTCATTGCGGCGCAGCGGTCCGGGTTTGAACGGAGGATCGTATCCGGCTCGTTCGGCGGTCTCGACGCCTTCGTATCCGTTTTTCGTCATCCATTCGCGGAGCTTTGCCTCCTGTGACTCCGCCAGTTTATCGTCCATCACGCCCGAGAATCGGATGACGGCAAAACGACCTCCTTCACGGGTGCGGATCGTGACATCATCGGATTGCGGACTCGGAGCTCCCGATTCGACAATTTTCTGAGGCATCACAAAACCCATTTTTCCTTTGGACGCTTCGCTTTCTTCTTCCATGAAGACCGGGGTCGTCATTTCAATTTTTTGTTGTGCATTATTGTTTCCACTGATGTAGCGAAAAAGTTTCATGAAGCTTCCGTCTCGACCGCGAGCATTCGGGTTGGATTGCGTCGACGCCAAAACCAGGTCGGGGTACTCGCGAATTTCAATATTTCCCGCCGACTCGATGACTTTGTAGGGAGCCGATTCATACCCCGCACGAGCCGTCACACTCCAGACGAGAGTTCCCAACACGACGAGACCGCTGAATCCGAGTAAATAGAACATTCGTTTTCTCACCGTCATTTCTCCATACTCAAAATGTCGCAATGAGCTTGACGAGATCCGCCAAATTGAAATCTTGTGGAAATCTTAGGACGGCGAGACGATTTGGCCAGTTTTCTAGAGCTAGTCAGCTGTTGCGGATCACTATCGCCTCACTATCACCGTAGACTTCGATCAGACGATCATTGAGGCCGTTCTATGGCATCGTGTGGCTATAGGCATTGTGTGGCGTGGTGGATGGTTCTCCATCGAGCGAAAGAGGAAGGAGTGTCTCGCCAAACCCCTCCGTAATTCGAAATTTTATCCCATCAGTGGACGTTTCTGCGTTATGATGACAAAGATTCTGTTGCCGGTCATCGCGCCACGGTTCATCGGTGACAACACGCCCTCAGGTAGGAGCTTTCTCGATGCGATCGATCGTGTATCTTGCTTTGGTTTGTATTCTCAGCCTGTGTCAGCCCCTCGGTCTTTTGGCCGAAGAACAACCGGTGAATACGAACTCTCCCGGTTGGACGGCTCATTCACCTCGCGACGAAATCCGCCCGGAATTCGACTCCACACCCGACGACACGCTCACGATTCGCGCGGACGAGCGGGAAGGTCTGGTTGGTATCTGGCGGGCAACGTTCCCCGTGAAAGGGGGGACGTGGTATCGCTTCACGGCACAACAACGGACCGAAGAGGTGAAATACCCCCGTCGCACCGCCGTCGTTCGTCTCCTGTGGCAAGACGACCAGGGAAACAAAGCGATCCGGGACGCACCGACATTTGCGTCCTACCGTCCGGGGACCAATCCCCGTGCCGAACCGGAGTTTGTTCCTCCCGGCAAGATACTCCCGAACGGTTGGGAACAACTCGACACCGTCTACCATGCTCCGACTTCCGCAACGCAGGTGCTCGTCGAATTGAATTATCGCTGGGAACCGAATGGGGAAGCGACCTGGAAAAACGTCAAACTGACACCGACCGATGCTCCGCAACCCCGCAAAGTCAAACTGGCGACCGTTCATCACAAACCGGTCGGCGGAGACAGCAACATCACCAAGTGCGAACAGTTTGCCCCCATGATCGCGGAAGCCGCCGAACAAGATGTCGACTTGATTGTGTTGCCGGAATGTCTCACCTATTACGCGCGGAAGTTGACGTACGCCGATTGCGCGGAAGCGATTCCCGGTCCCTCGACGGATTACTTCGCCAAGCTCGCCAAACAGCACGACATGTACATCGTCGCGGGCCTGCTGGAACGGGACGGTCATCTCGTTTACAACACAGCGGCGTTGGTGGGTCCCGAAGGCTTCGTCGGCAAGTACCGGAAAGTCACACTCCCTCGCGGTGAGATCGAAGGAGGGATCACGCCGGGTAAAGAGTATCCCGTCTTTGAAACCCGCTTCGGAAAAGTAGGGATGATGATCTGTTACGACGGCTTTTTCCCTGAAGTCGCCCGCGAGCTCTCCAACAACGGCGCGGAAGTGATCGCCTGGCCGGTTTGGGGTTGTAACCCGATGCTGGGGGCAGCCCGTGCGTGTGAGAACCACGTCTACGTGATCAGTAGCACCTACACCGATGTTTCTGCCGACTGGATGATCTCAGCGGTCTACGGACACGACGGCAAACCACTGGCTCAAGCCAAAGAGTGGGGAACGATCGCGATTCAGGAAGTCGATTTGAACAAGCCGTTGTATTGGCACTCTCTGGGCGATTTTCACGCTCAAATTGACCGCCATCGACCGGTTGTTGTAGGAGAAAAGTGAAAATTCCGCGTGAAGCATGCCCGGTTGAAACGTCTAACAGAGAGACTGGTCCTGATTCGATCCCCTACGTCGAGCTGAACGGGAGACCCGGATGTTTCGATTCTGTTCTTTGTTGGTGCTGGTGAGTCTCCCCTCGGCCACCAACGGTCAGGACTGGTCGATGCTGTATCGATCGTCGCATCGCAATAACGTCTCCGACGCCACCAATCTTCCCGTCGAATTTGATGTTGAGACAGGGAAGAACATCAAATGGGTGGCGAAGCTCGGCTCGCAAAGTTACGGCAGCCCGGTGACCGCGCACGGCCAAATCTATATCGGCACCAATAATCAAAATGGTTACCTGAAACGTTTCCCCTCGAATATCGACCTGGGCTGTCTGCTTTGCTTTCGGCAGTCGGACGGACGATTCCTGTGGCAATATTCGGCGACCAAGCTTCCCACCGGTCGCGTTCACGATTGGCCTTTGCAGGGTATTTGTTCGGTTCCGTTGATCGAAAAACAGAAAATGTGGTTCGTTTCGAATCAGGGGAAAGTCGTCTGTCTCGATACGCTCGGTCACTACGACGGGGAAGACCAGGGAATTCCGAATGAGAAACTGAACCCGAAGAAAAACAATCTGCTTCTCGAAGCCGATGTCATCTGGGAATACGATATGATGGCGGAACTGGGGATCAGCCAACACAACATGGCGACTTGTGCTCCGGCCGCTTACGGAGATGTCCTCTTCATCAATACGTCAAACGGGCTCGACTCGAGCCACATCAAAATTCCCGCCCCCGATGCCCCGACGTTTATTGCCTTGAACAAAAACACCGGCGAATTGCTCTGGGCTGACAATCCAGCCGGGAAAAACATCCTGCACGGGCAATGGTCGTGTCCTGCGGTGGGAGTTTTCGACGGCGTGGCCCAAGTTATTTTCCCGGCGGGTGATGGTTGGATCTATTCCTATCGGGCGGATGAGTGGCAGGATGGGAAACCGATTCTGTTGTGGAAATTCGACGGCAATCCGAAAACCTCGAAATGGGTGCTGGGAGGTCGTGGGCGGCGAAATAACATCATTGCGCCACCCGTGATCCACGAGAACAAGGTGTATTTCGTGATGGGGCAGGATCCCGAGCACGGCGAAGGTCTCGGAGACTTATGGTGCCTCGATCCCACTCGACGAGGCGATCTCTCGGCAGAACTGGTCGTGGACCAGGACGATCATCCAGCCCCACACCGTCGAATCCAGGCCGTGGATACTACCGCCGGTGAGAAGGTCGTCCCCAATCCCAACTCGGGAGTGGTCTGGCATTTTGACAGGCAGGATGTTGACGGAGATGGTCTTATCGCCTTCGAGGAAGAGATGCATCGCTCTCTCTCCACGCCGGTCATCAAAGATGGCTTACTTTATCAGGCAGACTTCGCTGGAATGTTCTATTGCATTGACGCCAACACCGGTAAAGTTCAATGGAGTTACGACACCTTCGCGAGTTGCTGGTCGACTCCACTCGTCGCCGATGGGAAAGTGTTCCTTGGCGATGAGGACGGCGATGTAGCCATCTTTGAGCACGGCCCGAAGAAAAAACTGCTCACTGAAATTTATATGGAAAACTCCATCAATTCGACACCGATCGCGATTGGCGAAACGCTCTACATTTCCACTCGCGATCGACTCTATGCCATCCGAAAAGATCGGACTCCTCAATCATGAATCATCAATTCCTGCGACCGTGCCTCAAGGGGCTCATTCTATCCCTGATCTTGTCTGTTTCGATCCCCGGCGACGCCGCCGAACCGGGGGAGGTTCATGTGGCGACGTTTGCCGCCGACGTCACGATTCCCATCGGTCACCGCTGCATGGGGATTCTGCCGACTAAAGCCAAAGAGATCATCGATCCACTCGAAACGCGAGGGCTGATCATTACGGGGGTCGGGAAGCCGGTTGCGATCGTTGCGGTCGATTGGTGTGAAATTCGCAATGGTGCCTACGACGAGTGGCGAGACACGATCGCCAAAGCCGCCAGCACCACCCGCGAACGGGTGATGGTCTGTTCGCTTCACCAACACGATGCCCCCGTCTGCGACCGGGAAGCACAGCTTCTGCTCGACTCGGTCGGCATGAAAAAAGAATTGTACGATCCTGAATTCCACGCCGCCTGTCTGAAGCGGATTTCCGCCGCCGTCAAAGATGCGTTGACCGAGAAAAAACCGGTGACGCATCTCGGCCTGGGAGAGACTCGGGTGTCGGGGATCGCCTCCAGCCGGCGGGTTGTGCTGGATGATGGAAGCATCGCCTGGTCTCGTTACTCGGCATCGGGCGGCAATGAATTTCATGCCAACGCCCCCGACGGTCCTATCGATCCCAACTTGAAAACCATCACTTTTTTCAACGGCAACCAACCGCTCGTCATGCTCCATAGTTACGCCGTCCATCCGATGAGTTTCTACGGCCGAGGAGGCGTGAGTTCCGATTTTGTCGGCTTGGCGCGACGACGCATGCAGCGCGAGCATCCCCGCGTCTTCCAGATCTATGTCTCCGGGTGCAGCGGAGACGTCACTGCTGGAAAGTACAACGACGCAACGCCTGCGTCCCGCGAATTACTGACGCAACGGTTGTTCGAGGCGATGGAAGCAAGCTGGCAATCAACACAGCGACAGGATTTGAAACAAGTTGAATTTCGTAATGCCACTTACGATCTCCCCTTTCACGAAGCGGACGAGTTTGAGCCGGCGGCTCTCAAAAAAGTCCTCCACGACGAGTCGGCGAAAGAAGGGGATCGCATTCTCGCTGCGATGAGTTTGAGCAGTCTGCAACGGAAAGAACGTGGTCAACCTCTTGAACTGCCGTGTCTCGACTTGAGAGACGCCCAGATCATTCTGTTTCCCGGTGAATCATTCGTCGGCTACCAGTTGATGGCTCAGGAAATGCGTCCCGATTCGTTCGTAATGTGCATCGGTTACGGCGAATGCTGGCCCGGTTACATCCCCACCAAGCAGGCTTTCGAGGAAAACTTCAATCACGGCTGGCGATGGGTGGGACGAGGATCGGAGGCGATTCTGCGGCCCGCGATGCGGAAAGTACTCAACGTCTCAGATCGTAATTAATGCAGAGCGGTCACTTTTTCGGGAGCAGTTACCTGTTCGTGAGTCGGCTCCGATGTGTCGTGGTGTCGCAGTGTCACTTTTGCGTAGACTGAATAGAACGTCGGCACCATGAAGAGAACCATGATCGTGGCCGATAGTAAACCGAAGGCGAGACTCACCGCCATCGGGATCAGAATCTGAGCCTGGAAAGACCGTTCCAACATGAGCGGAACTAATCCCGCAACCGTGGTGACGGAGGTTAACAAAATTGGACGCAAACGGCGACGCCCCGCGTCCAACAACGCCTCTTCCAGTTCCAGGCCGTCATTGATGCGATGGTTGATGAAATCGACCAGCACAATCGAGTCGTTCACGACCACTCCCGTGAGAGCAACCAGACCGAACATGCTGAACATTGTCAGGGGCAGACCGAGAGCCCAGTGTCCCAGAATCGCTCCGACAAATCCGAACGGGATAATCGCCATGATGATGGCGGGTTGAACGTAGGACGTGAATTCGAACGTTAGCAGGGCATACATACAAATCATGGCGATCCCCAGTCCGATGACGAGGCTGAACATCGATTCCTGCGTTTGTTCCTGTTGCCCTTCCCAAAGTACCGAGAGGTCCGGATATTGTTCCATCAGCCCCGGCATGAAGTCTGAACGTAATGCTTGCACCACTTGCCGCGCGTTCGTTTTGCTATCGTCGACATCGGCGGAAATCGTGATCGACCGTAATTGATCGACACGATTGATCTCGGTCGGAGAACGTGTGACTTCAATTTCGGCAAGTTCCGTGATGGGGCGTTCGGTTCCATCTCCCAGACGAACGCGGATATTCTCAAAATCTTTGAGCGACTTTCGATCTTCCGCCGGATAACGAACCATCAGTTTCACTTCGTGACGACCACGCTGAAGACGCATTACTTCCTGACCGAAGTACGACGCCCGTACGGTTTCCGCCAGATCGGCCAGCGTCACGCCCAAAGCCTGAGCGTCCTCGCGGATTTTCAGTTGATACTCCCATTTGCCGGGGACCGAGTCATCGGCGATGTCAAAGACTCCCGGAAATTCAGCCAGTTTTCCTTTACATTTTTCCACGGCAGCCGTGAGTTCGTCAAACTTGTCGGAAGGAGCCAGCATTTTGAACTCGATCGGCGTCCCTCCCGGCCCCTGTGACTTGCTGCCAAAACTGAGAGAATCCGCGCCCGCAATGCGTCCCACATTTTCACGCCACTTGGTGACGATCGTTTCACTCTCGATGGGACGCTCCGCAGGATCGATCAATTCCACACTGACACTGCCGACATGCCCCCCTTGAGCTCCGCCGCCACGTCCCGGCATCGATTGCTGCTGAGAGTAACCGACACTGTTGCGGACCACTTTGACGAGTTTCGGGTTGTATCCCATGTCGGGAAATTCAGTTTCGAGCCGCTTCCGATACCACTCTTCGACTTCATCCAGTCCCGTTTTGATTCTGGCGGTAGCCGCTTCCGTCACATCGGCGGGAGTGCCGTTAGGGAAGCTGATATTGGCAACGATCTGTTTGCTGTCCAATTTCGGAAAAACAATAAACGACACACTCGATTTGCGGATTGCCATCGTCAACAAAATGATCGTCACCCCGATGCTGATCGTCAACATCGCATTCCGGATACTGAATTTGAGAGTGGGTAGATAAAACGATTCGATAACCCAGTCCAGCGTCTGCGAGGTTTTGTTTCTCAACCAGCCGAAAAGATAGCTGAGTCCCACGACCGGATAAAATACGGCGTCGATCACCAGCGCCACGCCGACAAGTAACAACCCAACGCTACGAGCCGCCCTGGAATTCCACGTCTTGCGGACGCCGTTCATTCGGTCGGCCAGCGACTGATGCGATTCATGAGCGAGGTGACACGGCAGGATAAAGATACTCTCCAGAAGCGAAATCACCAGCATCGCAATCATCGCCAGCGGCATGCAGGCGATGAATTTCCCCATCACTCCGGTCACAAAAAACAGCGGCATGAATGTCATGACGGTCGTCGCAATCGATGTCATGACGGACGGAATCACCTCCGCCGCTCCGTCCACCGCTGCTGTGATCAGATTTTTGCCCATTTCGCGATGGGCGGAAATGTTTTCCCCCAACACAATCGCATCATCGACCACAATCCCCAACGCCATCATGAAAGCGAACATTGTGAGCATGTTGAGCGTCTGTCCCGCCGCCAACAGGACCGCACACGCTCCCAGAATCGACACCGGAATTCCCATCGCCACCCAGAACGCCAGGCGAGTATCCAGAAACAGCGCCAAGACGATCAGCACGAGGACCAAACCCTGCAATCCGTTTCGCGTGAGCAGGTCCAATCGGTCCTGCACATCGACCGATTGATCGCCCCAAAAAACGATATCATACCCCGGAGGCAGGTCGTCCTTCTTTTCCTTCACATAATCACGAACCGCTTCGCAGATCACCAGCAAATCTTCATCGGTCGTCCGCTCAACGGAGATGACCTGTCCCGGCTTACCGTTCAAACGCGTCGTCGAAGTGATATCGGCAAAAGCATCTCGAACGACGCCCAGGTCACCCACCGTCAAAACGGCTCCATTCTCGGTCGTCACGAGAGGGATTTCGGCGATCCGCTCTCCAATGACCGCTTTGTCGTCACCTTTGACGAGAATATCCTGTGTGGAAGTTTTGATCGTTCCGCCGGGAAGTTCCAGATTCTGACGGGCGATGATGTCGCTCACCGCCCTTAATGAAAGTCCGTACTCACGCAACGTTCTCTCGGGAATCTCGACATCGATCTGGTAATTTTTCGCTGCGGAGACTTGAGGCTGAGAAACTTCGTCGAGAGAACGCAATTCGTCGCGTACCTTTTCGGCCAGATTACGGAGCGCAATCTCCTGCTCGAGCGATTGTGTCGCTCCTTCCGGACCGATGACCCCAACCTGAATCACGGCTTCCCGAAACGTAATCTGCGTGATTTCGGGATCTTCAGCCAAACGGGGGAACGTGGAAATCCGATCGACTTCCGAACGAACCTCGCTCAACACTTTCTGCGGATCGACCGTCGTTTCCAGTTCCAGAACCAGACTTCCCGCATTTTCAGCGGCAATTGAAGTCTGCTTTTTAATGCCATCCAGAGAAGCGACCGCTTCTTCCAGTTTCTGACAGATGCCTTCTTCCACTTCCTCAGGACTCGCACCGGGATAGGGAACGGAAACGAGCAGAATCTCCAACTCGAATTCAGGAAAGACTTCCCGGTTCATCAATCCGGCGGACATCAATCCGACCGCCAGAATTCCGACGAGGATCGTGTTCATGGCCGGCGTGTTGCCGATCGACCAGCGAAGAATTGACTTCATGGCGTCTCCTCGCTCGCCGCAATTGACGATTCGGAATCGACTTTCATCCCCTCTTCCGGTTCCGCCAGTTGCGAAACAATGATTTTCTCACCCGGAGCGATCGGGCTTCCCTCCTCGTGTATCAGCACTAGATTGTCCTGCCGATGAACCACTTCAATCGTCTCAATTTCGAGCTGACCGTTGCGGGAGATCCAGACCATGTTGCCGGGACGGACTCCTTTTTCGGGCAACGCCAGTAACGGCTTCGCGGGTACGACTCGAGTCGTCATCTGCACGAACATGCCATTCATCAAGGTTCGGGGTGAGCGACTGGTGATCTTCGAAGAATCATCTTTGCGATGGAACTCAAGCGGATCGTTCACGGTGACGTGACAGGGAACCAGTCGTGTTTTAGGATCGAGTCCCGTTCCCGCCAGTCGGGAAATTTTCCCCGTCCATTCATAGGTCGTGCCGGCCAGATCATAGTCGACCGTCACGTCATTTTGCGGAAGGGTGTATGCTTCGGCAGAGCTGATCCCGTTTGAGACTTCAGGGGTCTGTTGCGCTGACGTCGATTGCGGAGCTTGCAACAACCAGCCGAAGTCTTCCATTTTAAGACTACTGGAGATCTCGACTTTGCTGGTATCTTCGAGTTGGAACAGCACGGTTCCTTTTTGAACGTAATCACTTTCCTCCACATAGTCTTCAACGATCAAACCGCTAATGGGAGCTTGCAGTTTGCTCTTGTTGAAATCACGAATCGCCAGTTCAAGACGCTTCTCGGCAATCTTTTTGTTCTGTTCGCTTTGTCGAACTTTTTCGGTCAATTGACGTTTTTTATTTTCTAACGTGACTAAAGCATTTTTTGACGTCAGTACCGCTTTCTTTTCTTCTTCATATTCTGATCGCGTAATCGCTCCCCGCTCTCGCAAGGCGGTCACGCGTTGGAAGTCATTTTGGGCAAGATCGTATTGCTCTTGTGCAATGTCGATCAATTTTTGTGTGTTATCCCGTTCCGTTTTCAATTCCTCGATTGCCGCGTCTGCCTGACCGACTTCCGCTTCCAATCGTTCTTTCTCGAGACGATAAAATTCTTCATCAATCTCCAGCAATTCCGCATCTTGTTGGACGAAACTCCCCGCTTGCAGGTTCTTGGGTTTCTTCGTGACCTGCCCCGAGATTTCGGCGGCAAGATTGATCCGGCGATAGGGGATCACCAAACCGTCAAATTCAATTTTGATTTCTTCGGTGAATCGTTCAGCAGCCTGGACCTTAACCAACTCCGCCTCCGGCTCAGAGACAGGAGCCTGAGGAGCTTTTTGAGTCTTGCCGAAGACGGAATATCCCAGGACGCCGACGGCCAGCACCACGACGGGGGCAAATATTTTCACAGCTTCGTTAATCATGACTTTCTCGTTCAGGAAAGACGCGAAGGATTGGGCAACTCGAGATCGGATTTGTCACTCTGTTGGATCGCGGCGACTGTGAACTGAGTCACATGACGAGCGATCTCTTCCGGTTGAAACAACTGGTCGAGCATTTCTTCCGAGACGAGCATCTCGGTGACGGGGCGATTCATTTTATAAAAGTGAACTTGTCCAATGACACTGAAGACAGCTTGATGAAGCTCGATGGGACTTAATTCGCGCGGTGCGAGTTCCACGAGGATACCTTTCAGCATCTTGAAATGGGGACGGATGAAGTCTTCCACCAGTTCGCGACAAACTCCCGTGGGTTGGAACATTTCGCGAAATAGCAAGGAGGTCTGCCAGGTCATTTCGGCGGTCCCCAGCAAGCGTTTCGCCATCGTCAGCACAAAAGCAAACAGGCGATCTTCGGCGGAGGAACGCTCCGCCAGATCCGGCATCGGAAATTGAGTCACCTTTGCGCTATGAGCGTACATGATCGACTCTCGGTACAAATTCTCTTTGTCTCGAAAGTGATAGTTGACGGCAGCCGTATTGGCATCGGCTCGGCGACAGATTTCGCGAACGGTGGTGCCGTGCAAACCCGTTTCCGCGAAAGCTTCACCAGCGGCCAGGAGTATGCGATGTCGAGTATCATCTTCACTCATCAGATTTAGTCGCACCCACACATGAAAACAGATCAATCAACCGATTGAAACAGACGTTTTAATCAATCGTATGAGACACACACTAGAAATCAAGTTTGATTCTGGGCGCCAATCGCAATTTGGCCACTCAGGAAAAGGAACAATCGCCCTATCTCATTTCTGAATAGTGAGATAGGAATTTCCCGGGCGTTTGAGAAAAACTTGAGCGTCGGTCAGAGAGTAGCCAGGATTAGGGGACTGTGTTGTGAGTCCCTTCCAACTCATTCAAAGCCCGATTCAGCACTCGCACCGTGTATTTCCCACGAGCGACAAAGCCGTCTCGGTAGGCTTTATTCCGTTTCATGCCGTCAATCACCGGACGAGCCTGCTCATCGATCTCGTCCAGAACATTGGCGGCGTGGACTCGCGCCCATTGGGTGCCGTTATCGAGAACTTCAATCAGTACAGGCAATGCTTCCGCAGGCCGGTTCATACGACACAAGGCGCGGGCTGCGGCAATTCGAACGCTTTCCGAGTCATCATTCAGCGCTAATCGAACGAGTTGGGGTTCCGCACTCAAGGCATGCTCTCCCACGTTTCCCAAGCCAATCGCCGCCCAATAACGGTATGTTGATTCCGGAGATTTCAGCAACACGGTCATCACGCCGACGATGTCGGGGCCCCCCAACGACGTCGACGCCGCAAGACGTAATTGTTCCATAAACTTGGTAGCGTTGTCCGATTCATTCAAGATTGCCCACGCCGAGCCGAGTTCTTTTTCCCGCGCCTGAATTTCCGCTTCGGGGACCAGTCCCAGATCGCGGGTTTCGAGCACCCAGTTCAAGTGCTCCTCGCGAAGTCGCTCGAGAATCTTTTTGTACTTCGGATCCTGTGCCAGATTATGCATTTCGTGGGGATCGTTTTGGGTGTCGTACAGTTCCTCGGTTGGTTTTTCAGGAACCAGAAATTGTGCCACGCCGGAAGATGCGGTTCCGTTCGCCTGTACTCTGCGAATCTCTTGCATGGTGGCCCCTTTTTCGGGGGTATTCATATATTGATAGTAGGTTTTGAATGGTTCGTAATTCCGAATGTATTTGTAACGATGATCGCGAACCGCTCGAATGATGTCGTACCGCTCGTCCATTCGATCGCGGGCTCCGTAGACATACTCGCGAGGCGCGGGGCAATCCTTTCCCAGGAACGGTTGCCCGTGCATGTGTTGGGGAATCTTCACTCCCGCCAGATTCAAAACCGAGGGACCGAGATCGATCAAACTGACCATCTGGTCGGAGACGGCTCCCGGTTTCCCCTGGCCATCCACACGATATTTTTCAGGCATGCGCACGATCAACGGAACGTGCAACCCGGAGTCGTACAGCCAGCGTTTCGCCCGCGGCAAACCGACTCCATGATCCGACCAGAAGACGACAATCGTGTCGTCAGCAAGCTCCGCCTCTTCCAAAGCTTTCAAATGATCGCCAATCCAGTGATCCAACGCCGTGATGACATCGTAATACCGTCCCCAGTCCTCGCGAGTCACTTCGGTATCCGGATAATAGGGAGGGAGCGATTCCACGACGACATCCCGGTCGTGCTTCTTCAAACCTTCCGTCACTTTATTGTATTTGGAGGTGTTGGCGATTCCTGATTCATGACATCCCGTGTAATTAAAAACGGCAAAGAATGGTTTGTCCTCGGGACAATTTTTCCAGTGAGCCTTGCCGCTCGACTCATCCCAGGTGTTCTTCGGAGCCTGGAACTGATAATCGGTTTTGGAATTGTTGGTGCAGTAATACCCAGCATCACGGAGCCAGGTGGTAAACGGTTTCACGTGCTCCGGCAACCGCGCGTTGCAGCGCATGTGGTGGGTTCCCAGCGTCGTCTGATACATCCCGGTGATGATCGCCGACCGACAGGGCGCACAAACCCCTGCCGTCACAAACGCGTGTGTGTAGCGAGTTCCCTCTTTTGCTAATTGATCCAAATGTGGGGTCGTCGCATTTTTGTAACCGTAACAACCTAGATGAGCGCTGATATCCTCCGCCGAAAGCCAGAGAATATTGGGGCGATCCGCCCCCGACGCTATTACGGGGAACAGGATGAAACAAGCAAACAGTTTCACAATGCGGCGCATAAAGAATTCCTGTCGTTGAATTTAAATCTCTGTAGAGTTTCATTATCGACGGCGAACATCGGAAGATCAAATGCGGAATCGGATATCATCTATTCCTGAGCACGAATCACTTCCATGATCGCTTGGAGATCGTTGTCCGCTTGCACGGGGCGATTGCCGAACGGTGTGTCATGGACACCGCGAACGGCCAGAGTTTTCTCGAAGAGTTCCCGATCGTCGGAATGGTAGGCGACGGTGGCGTTCGGGTCTTTCAGTTGATGCCCGGTCAGAATACAGACCACTCGATCCGAAGGAGCGATCACACCTTCACGGCGCAACAGCTTCGCACCGGCCACGCTGGCTCCTGATGCCGGTTCGCATCCAAATCCCCCGGCTCCCACTTGGGCTTTGGCGTCGAGAATATCCTGATCGGGGACTTCGCGAACCACGCCGTCACACACTTCCAATGCACGCAGGCATTTTTTGAGATTAACGGGACGATTGATTTCAATGGCGGTGGCTACGGTTGAGGCACGACGGTTTTCACGGGTCATTTCGTCGAAGTAATCTTCGATTAATTCGTTTTTCGTGGCCCCATGATTCCAGCGCTGCCCCTCACTTTCATAAATATCATACAGCGTATTGGCTCCCTGGGCATTGATCACCGCTAACCGCGGGATGCGAGGAATCAATCCCAGTTCTTTCAGTTCCATGAATGCTTTTCCAAAGGCAGAGGAGTTTCCCAGGTTTCCTCCGGGGACAACGATCCAATCGGGGACCTGCCACTGAAGTGCTTCCAAGACTCGGAACATAATCGCTTTCTGTCCTTCGAGTCGAAACGGATTCACGCTGTTACACAGGTAGATGCCCATTTCCTGACACACTTCCCGCACACGAATCAAAGCGTCGTCGAAGTCACCGAGAATCTGCACAGTGAGTGCTCCGTAATCGAGCGCTTGCGACAATTTTCCATAAGCGATTTTGCCACTGCCGACGAACACGAGCACTTTCATCTTACCGGTTGTGGATGCGTAGATGGCCAGCGATGCCGATGTATTTCCGGTTGATGCGCAGGCGGCTGATGTTGCTCCCACCATACCGGCATGCGTCATTGCAGCCGTCATGCCGTTATCTTTGAAGCTTCCGGAGGGATTTAATCCTTCGTATTGCAGAAACAGATTCCCATCATCGAGACCGACATATTTGGCCACGGAACTGGAATTCTGCAGGATGGTTTGCCCTTCGCCGATGGTGACGATCTGATCCTCAGGAGCGAATGGAATCAGCTCACGAAACCGCCAAACACCACTGAAATCGAGAGGGTTCTGGCGGGAACTCCAGCGCTTCTCAAATTCCTTCAATGATGACGGAACCGGAATTTTGTCCCATTCGTAGGCGATATCGAGCAACTCTCCGCATTGTGGACAACTCGTCAAGGTTTCGCTCAACGAGTAGGTGGCACCACACGAAGACGACAAACAGCGCTGAAAAGCCACTTCATTCGACACGGAACATTTCCTTCCAGAAGATAATGAGTCCTCACATTCTCCTAGATCACATGAAAAACCTCAACAGAGGTCGGCATTTCACTCTCGGAATTTCTTGGACGACACAGCGATTTTGCCACAAAACAGCATGGCCTCTCCCAATTTACTCAGGGAAGTCGTCCGTCTCCACAATCGATCGAGATTCCGGCCCGTTGTAATGCCACTCACAAGTGAGTGGATGACCAAATTGTTCGAGATAGTGGGCTGTCCAGGCCGGCATGCGGGCCACCGTCAACAGCGGGGCAATCAGTTCATGTTCGAGACCGAGATAATGAAACAATCGAGCTAAAGGCCAGGCGACACTGGTTTGCCGATTGGGACAAACACGTTCAATCCGATCCACCAATGCTTCAAAACCAGCTTGCTCGCGATCGTCGGCCAACGTCAAACAATGGACCCGCAGAATTTCTTCGCGCGGATCGGTATCGTCCGTGGGAGCGCACATTGCCGGTGGTTCCAACTCACCCGCTCGAATCTGATCCAGCATCTCCTCGACATCCGCTTCACAATCGATCTCATCCAAAAATTGAAAGACCGCTTCCGCGTCGCGGGTGATGTGAGGAATAGTACTCGCTGAAATCGCCGCCACCAACGCAGGACCGAAATCTCCACTCACCGAGGCGACTGCTCGAGCGGCCATATCCGACGGGCATTCGGGGGCAGTCGCAAAAAGTATCAGAATTGTGTTAACCACTTGACGCTCCAGCGGCTCAGCCGGAACACCACGAAACGTCAGTAAAAACTGATCGATTAAGTCGAGATTTGCAGGAGCGGCCGGCATCGGAACACCCTGCGAACTGCAATATCGAATCGCCATCAACTGCAACAATTGCTTTTGCAATTTCAGACAATGATCGATCGTGGCTTCGGCGTGAGGATTGTCGCGTTGTTCATCAAACTGGCTCAGTTCAAGCAACGAAAACCGTAAGGCTTCATGAATCGAAACATGGAACGGTAAGGCCGCAACCCGCTCCAGAATGGAAGGATCAACATTCGACAGTTCTTGAATCCGTGACTGAAGATCGGCGGCAATCTCGGGGGTCGAAAGCTCTCCGTAAAACAGAAGCGAGTTCAAGTCCGTCAAAGTGGCATGTTCGGACAGGTCGTATAAGGAATACCCGCGAATCTGAAATTCAGGGGTTCGGCTTCCGATTTCCGTATCGATGATGGGAAGAGTCTCCGACTAAATTCAAAACCGTATGGACCGAGATCGTCTAACTTTCATCGTACCGATCGATCTGCCGTTTGAACATCCCAACCGAACCCTCATCTGGAGCCCAACTGGATCAAAGTTCTTTTCCTTTCTCGATCTCACCTAGGCACCCTCGCTGCAAGTTTCTATCATTCCCGCGACTTGCTGACTGCTTCCTTCACCGACTGGTTTGACAATGTCGACCGAAAACCACGAAGATTCCTTCGATCAGATGACCCCGGAATGGTCCGTCATGAATGAAGACGGCTCCACCGGACCGGTCTCGCATGCGGACGACGACGGCGATCTCTCCACACAGGAACTCGAACGCCTCTATCAGCAGGCGATGAATGTGGTTGAAATCGCCGATGCAGTCGAACATTCGCTGGGGCTCGAAAATGATGAGGAGAGTCAGGAAACAAGTTCCACTGAAGAAGCCCCCCCCTCGACTCCATCGTCCACATCGAATTCTGTCGCGAAATCGAACACGCCTCTCGTCCCCAAGATGCAACCGCGTCAGATTCTGGAAGCCGCTCTCTTCGTCGGAGGAACCGACCTGACCATCAAAAAACTGGGACGGTTGTTGGGTGAATCAGTTTCCGCGGATGTGGTGGAGGCGGAAATTGCAACACTGAACCGGCACTACGAACAGCAACAAAGACCGTATCACATTGATTTCGGGGAAGGAGGCTATCGCCTGGCCCTCAAACCCGATTTTGAACGGATTCGCAATCGCGTGTATGGTCTCGGACCGAAAGATGTCAAGCTGACGCAGGACGCGCTCGAGGTTCTCGCCATGGTCGCTTATCGTCAACCGATCGAGCGCGAAGTGATTCTGGAGAAAGGTCCGAAAAACTCCGGCAGTCTGCTCAATCAACTCTTAAGACGTGAACTAATTGTGTTAGAACGAGTTGGCGAGACTCGCAACGAGGTGGAATACTCGACGACCGACCGTTTCCTGCAAGTCTTCGGACTCGCGGAGCTCAACGATCTGCCACGACCGGACGATCTGTCGTTCAAGTAGGGCTCTCTTCCATTCTCGATCCCGAACGCCGTCACTCGGCGGCCGCTTCATCTCGACTTTTATTCAGACGGTCCATAATACCGTTGACGAACTGCGTCGATTCTTTGGCCCCGAATTTTCGCGATAGTTCAATCGCTTCGTTGATTGCCACCGGCGGTGGGGTATCGAGGAACGTCATCTCATAGACGCCGATGCGAATCGCGTTTCGATCGGTAGATGCCATGCGATCCACCGACCAGTTTTCCGCCACGGCCGAGATCTGCTGGTCGAGCTCTTCCCGATGTTCCAGTACTCCCGAAACTAACTGCCAGCAGAAGAGAAACATCTCTTCGTCTTCCAGACGTTCGCCGATCATATTTTTGAGAACGCGCGCGTCGGCATCCGGGTTAAAATCCCGTTGAAATAACATTTGCAGAGCAACTTCACGAGCTTTGCTGCGGCGAGCCATGAGCCTGACCTAAAAGAAAAACGAATGCGAACGTCAGATTAGTCGAGCGGTCATGATTCCGCCAGTGAACGATAAACACCGACCATTTCGAGAGCCGCCTGGGCCGCTTCCACTCCTTTATTTCCCACCAATCCGCCGGCACGGTCCATCGCCTGCTTGTCGTTCATGCAAGTCAAGACACCGAACATGACTGGAATCCCGTGGTCGCAGGCGGCATTCATAATGCCATGCGCCACAGCATGGTTAATGTATTCGTGATGCATGGTCTCCCCCTGGATCACGGCACCGAGACAGATCACGGCCTCGTACCTGCCGGTTGCGGCTAGCTTATCGGCCAACATGGGGAGTTCGAACGAGCCGGGCACATAATAGACTTCTATTTGCTCGTGCGCAGCGCCGTGTCGCTTCAGCGTTTCCACCGCTCCGTCGCGCAATTTAAATGTGATCGCATCATTCCACCGGGCCACGACGACGGCGTACTGGCCGTCACCGGCGGTTAGCGATTCCTGGATTTCGGGGGCACCCTTACCCATGCTTTGGTTTCTCGCAGAGTTGATGGTCTCAATGTGAAGGCAACAGATCTACGACAGATTCATCGTCATCAGAAATTCTTCGTTCGTCTTGGTTTTACGCATGCGATTTGTCAGCAGTTCCATCGCTTCGACGGGATTCATATCATTAAGCACGCGACGCAACACCCACACGAGCTTCAACTCTTCTTCGTCCATCAATAATTCTTCACGACGCGTCCCCGATTTGTTGACGTCAATCGCCGGCCAGATTCGCTTTTCCACCATCCGCCGATCCAGGTGTAACTCGGTGTTGCCGGTTCCTTTGAATTCTTCGAAAATGACGTCGTCCATTTTGCTGCCGGTATCGACGAGCGCGGTCGCGATAATCGTCAGGCTCCCTCCTTCTTCGACTTTCCGGGCGGCACCAAAGAAACGTTTGGGATGTTGCAACGCGTTGGCGTCCACACCACCGGAGAGAATCTTACCGGAATGGGGCGTCTCAGTGTTCCACGCTCGCGCGAGTCGCGTGATCGAGTCGAGAAAGATCACGACGTCCCGGCCGTATTCAACCATCCGTTTCGCTTTCTCAATCACCATCTCGGCCACCTGGATATGGCGGCTGGTCGGTTCGTCGAAGGTACTGCTGATGACTTCACAATTCTCGGATTTGATCTGCCGCTCCATGTCGGTGACTTCTTCCGGACGTTCGTCAATCAGCAGCATGATGACGTAGGAGTCCTCGTGATTCTTGAGGACCGCTTTCGCCAGATTTTGCAACAGAACGGTTTTTCCCGCTCGGGGAGGAGAAACAATCAATCCCCGCTGACCCAAACCGATAGGAGCAATCAGATTGACAATACGGGTGGAAAGATCGTCCCCCGGCTCGGCCAATCGGAGACGTTCCTCCGGGTGCAGCGGTGTGAGATCGTCGAAGTAGACTTTTTCGGTCAGAAGGTTCGGATCCTGTCCATTGATGGCTTCCACACGCAACAACGCGAAATAACGTTCGTTCTCCTTGGGGGGACGAATCTGCCCCGCCACCGTGGCCCCGTTCCGCAATCCGAAACGACGAATCTGACTCGGGGAGACATAAATATCATCCGGACACGGCAGATAGTGATAATCGGGACTGCGTAAAAAACCAAACCCGTCCGGCAAAATCTCCAGAGTCCCTTCTCCGAACATCAGACCGTTCATCTTCGTTCGTTCCTTGAGGATCTTGAAGATGAGGTCCTGCTTTTTGAGGCCCTGATAGTCGGATAGTTTTTCCTGCTTGGCGATCTCGTAGAGCTGCTTGATCGTCATTCGATGCAGCTCGGCGATGTGAATATCACCCTCCAGGCTGGCGGCGTCAAATTCATCCTGTGACGGTTTCTTTTTCGATTTTGATTTCGATTGAGTCTCCACATCGGCGGAGGTTTTGGAGGTGCTCATGTTGGGCCTCGGAAATTATCAAGATAGGCTACGTTGAGGAAGTGAACCGTCGCCGGGTGTCGCGAATGCAACAGTCAGGTCCGGACAGCGGGACAGGATTGAATTGAATTCAGGTTGGTGGGTCGTGGGGAAATTGCCGATCGACGTAATCAATCAGTAAGTTCACAGCGGTTGAAAGGTCTCCATTGTTGGGGATGATCGCATCCGCCAGGTTTCGTTTTTCTTCGAGGGAAAGTTGACTCGCTTCCCGTTTGCGAAGCTCGTCCGCATCCCAGTCACGCGTCGCCTTCACCCGTTCCAACCGACGATTCCAGTCGGTATCGATGAAAACCACGACGTCACACAGGGAACGCCATCCCGCCTCGAACAGGATGGCGGCGTCTAAAATAAGTCGATTGTATTGACCGCTTTGTGCCGCCTCGAGCAGTTGGTCTGCTGCCAACCGTCTGATATGCGGATGAACGATCGCTTCCAGTTGTTTTTTTTGTTCTTGTCGATCGGGGCCGAAAACCTCCCTGGCAATCGCTGAGCGATTGAGCAGGCCGTCGGCATCCAGGATGTGGGGACCAAATTGCTCCGTCAGTTTGGTGATGATTTCAGGAAGGAGGAGTGTCTGATGACCGATCTGGTCGGCATCCAGAACAAACCACGGACGTTTTCGACTGGCCTCGCGGGCCACCGCACTCTTACCCGAGCCGATGCCTCCCACGATTCCGATCACCGGAAGCGCGAGATCACGAGAAGTCAGTGTCATTTAATTGTATTTACAGGTAGGTCGTTGCGAGCCGGACTGACCGGTTCTCAAGTGCCGTTGGGGATGCGACGGGGGACGGATCACCTGACGGCGGAAGTGTGTAGTATGATTGGGAAATTGCGTCGGATAGGAACTCAAGGGATGTATTTACATAATCACCACGTGATGCGGAATTGTCAACGAAAAATCGCCCGCCAAGACCTGATATCAGTATTTCTTAATGTGTCCCTGTTGGTATCGACATCCGTTGAAATGTGCCCGACCTCCCCTGTCATACAGACATTTGAGGACCGATCGACGATCCCAGTCCTCTGAACGACTCCCCCGACAGATCCCGGCCTCTCGAAACATGTTTTCGTTGTTTGCCAGTGATTCCGCTGTTTTGTTGCTGAATCCCGAGGGTTTTCGTATTGAGCAATTTGAAAGACATCAAGTCACAAAGTCATCA
>JABURQ010000015.1 GCA_014762625.1 Planctomycetaceae bacterium
GTTGTGCCAACCGCTGAAGGGCGTTTTTCGGATCATTGGTCCGAGCCGACTGACGATCCAGATTCTCGGCGAGTCGAGTCAGTTCGTCGGCAAATTGCTGCTGTGATTTTGCAGCGTCGGCGAGGTTCCCTTCTTCAAAGTTCCGAGTAGCAGCCAGTTGATCTTCCCGATCAAGCTGAGGAATGGCCCCTCGATCTGCCTGCCGATCCGCTTCCGTGAGCAGTTGAGATTGATCCCTGTCGAGGCGTTCCTGCTCACTTTTCTGAGCGCGAGATTGATCGGCAAGCAGCTTGGCTTCCTGTTGCAGTTCTTTCGCAAGTTCCTCTTGAGGATTCGCCAAATCCCGCGCCTGCTCAGCAAGTTTTTTCAAGCGATCGATTTCCAATTGACGAGCTGCATCCACCAATTCAGGGCGTTTTTCCAACAAATCCTTCAAGGCATCAGCGAGTTTCTGTTGATCTTCGGCCAATGCGTCAAACTGTTGCTCAATCTGATCCGCTTGTTCCAGGAAGTCGGAATTTTCTTTCAACTCAGGATCTGCGGCCAACTCTTCGGAGAGTTCCTGTCGTGCTTCATCGAGAGCGACTGCCGAATCCGCCAGTTTTTCAGTTTCATCGCCCAGGCGTTCCAGTTCGAGCAGGTCTTTTTCAATATCCGCGAGCGTCTCGAGAATTCCTTCCAACTGCTTCAAATTCTTTGCGACCTCTTTCACTCCACGAGAATTCTCCTGCAGTTGCCGGGGTTTCTCTTCGGATTCCGCCTCGGGGAATGTCTTCAAATCTTCCGCCAGTGGAGACAATTGATCACGAGCCAACTCCTGCAGGACATCCGTCATTTCTCGATATAATTCGAAATTGGAGAACTCTAATGACAAAGTCTCTAACTGGCCGGATAAGTCCCATTGCTGTTGAGCAAGTGGGGGGACCTCTTCATTGCGTTCAAACGGTTTGTTCTCACGTTCGCTTTTCCGGGCATCCTGGCCGATTTCTTCCACCAGTTTCCCGTTGGCCTCCAATTGTTCGCGAATCGTGCGAAGTTTTTGTTTCCACTGTTCCTGTCGTTTTTCAACATCGGCTTGAGCTAACGGAGCGGCATTCTCACTGACCGCAAGGATTCGTGGCGACGTCCAAACCTCATTCGGTCCGGGAATCGGACGTTCGTCCGCCGTTCGAACGCGCCAGGTGACCACTTCGCCTTCCTTGAGACCATAGGGAGAGAGGTCTACTCCGAACTGATATTTTAGACTGGCCACTCCAAGTTCTGACGTATCTGCTGAAATTACCTCTTCCCGCTCTTCGGGAAAGCTCAAATGAATCTCCATTTCACCGATAGCCACATCATCCGTAGCGGCAACTTGGACTTTCATTGTGTCTGTGGGCCTGACTTCGAGTCGATCGTTAGTCGCGGTCTGCAATTCGACCTCGGGAGCTTGATCGCGAATCACATTCAGAGAATGAGGTGGGGCTTCCAGATTATGCAGTTCAAACTGATCTGTCAGAATGAGCCGATACGCACCATTCACCATCGCATTCAACTCCACGACGGCCGAGGTACGATCATCGCTGAGCTCAATCATTGGTTCAGGCAATACTGACGAAGCTTCGGTGTTAGTAGGTTCGTCGATCGAGGTGGCGAATTCTCCCCATTCAAACTCCAGCGATTCGATTGGTTTCGTGAAATTCAGCGCCATTTTGAGTCTGCTACGCTCAAAGACAGACAAACGGCCGGCGATGGTCGAATAGGTTTCGACCGCGCGCCCCGTATAAGCGGGAGGTTCGATCTCCAAACTCACACTCCTGATTTCAGGGGCATCTTCCACCTGAATATGATATCGCTCGGACTGCGAGGAACCCGCAGAGAGGAAATAATCAAAGTCTTGATGAACGGCCGGTAAAGTGAACTCATAGCGTCCCTCGTCTGTTGACCATTTCATCCGGCTGCGGTCGATGCGTCCTGCTTCGTCCACTCGATTCAGCCAGACCGAATCCGGCAGTTCTGATTCAAAAAAACGCCATCGCGGAATAGCGATCAAATCAACACTGGTTCCCCGTGCCCTGATTCGCTCCGGGTTTGGCACATCAAAGTAGAGGTTCGACGCTGTGGCGTAATTTCCCCCTGGAATCAATAACCGGGACCACATCAGTTGGTAATGCGCAGGACGAATAGCAAAAGGCAACAATAATACAGCCACCGCGACGACTCCCCAGAGCAGCGACTTTTGCATCCGGTCTGAAGGAAGCGATTTCGCCACATCCACCTGAGGTAACTTTCCCATCGTTTCCGACAGGACCATGCTGCGCATGACCTCCGACCCTTTGTACTCTTCGGGGAGGTCCGGATCACAGAACTCAACGGTGGAAGTCAGACGCTCCCGTAGTTCCGGGTAATGCAAATCGATCAATGCAGCCTTTTCAGCCGGGCTCAGCGAGTGACGTAACGGCCTGATCACGAACTGCCAAAGCAAAATTCCCCCAAGTAACGGCAGCCCCCAGAAAAAACCGGTCCGTACTTCGCTTCCCCATTGGAAAAATGCGTCAGACAGCAACACAATCGCCAACACAGCCGCCATCCAGGTCAACCAACGTCCGAGACCACGCAACAGGGTCAACACCAAAAAACGAGAGGTCAATCGAGAGAAAGGCTGCTCAAGACCGGCAGGCATCCCGGAAGAGACCGAAGTTGACATAAAAGAGACCTCAAAAAACGAGGAAAAATCTGCTCAAACTACATTGTATCGCGAGATATTCTTAGGAACACACCATTTTCGCCCACACCGGACAGAATCGTGAATTCTAGAGTTGAGTTCATCGCTCATCATATGGGTTTTTGAGGTTTCCGGTTCGGCGGAGTCGCTTCAATGAGTCTCTTCAACAAAACCTCACTCACTACTCCGCGAAATCGTTCGCGTCCATCAATCTCGATCACAGGAATCGATTCCGCGTATTTATCGGTCAATTCCTCAGATTCTGAGATATCAATTTCCTCAATGGGGGGCAGCCAACGCTCGAACCGATGCATCGTATCTTTCGCCACGTCACATAGATGGCATGATTCTCGAGTGTAAACCACGACACGCTGGAAGCGCTGGCCGGGTAAACTCGGTTCCCAGGCAGGGGGGATGGTGGAGGTTTTCTGGATGAGAAAATACCCCACCACGCTGATTGCAATCCCCACAAACGGCCAAAGCGATTCATTTCGATACCAGATTCCAGGCAATTGCAACGAGACTCCTGGTGCACGAACTAGAAACGCAAACAGCAATAGGGTAATTCCCCCAAAGAACATCACCACCCCCATAAGCTCGACGCGATCCATCGATTCGGTAGGATGTTGTGGTTGCTGTTGAGAAGAATTCATATTGAGTCTCCGAGGATTTGAGTGAATTTACTCATTCATCTCTTTGATGTCGCAGTAACCCGAGTAGGATTTATAGGGATTCTATTAGCAAAACGGGCAATATCCCGTAAGGAGAAATAGTAGATTCAGCGAACATACAGTAATATTATGAGTTATACTCCTTAAAGACTTACTACAGTAAGATTTGAAGCACATCAGATTTTCAATCTTGTTTCTGAAACGGATGATGGCGACGAGCTTTTCTTTCAACGACAGGTGACGCAGGTTCGAGTTTATGGCCAGCAAACTCAGTAAGGATGCCTTTTTGCGGGTCTTGCCACAGAGCGGTCTGTTAGGCGCGGATCAACTCACCAAGGTGCTAACAGCGTTGCAGCAAGAGGGAGTGGATGTCTCCAAACCAGATCTCATTGCGGATGCTTTAGTCGAGCGGGATTTGATCACACGCTGGCAGGCAGACAAGCTATTGCAGGGAAAGCACAAAGGATTCTTTCTTGGGAAGTATCGGCTGCTCTCACTTCTCGGTAAAGGGGGGATGAGTTCCGTTTATCTGGCCGAACATGTGCTTATGCGTCGCCGCTGTGCGATTAAAGTCCTACCCGCAAAAAGAGTGAACGACTCCTCCTATCTGGGGCGGTTTCATCGCGAAGCCCAAGCCGTCGCCTCGTTGGATCATCCAAACATCGTTCGCGCCTACGACGTCGACCAGGAAATCTCGAAAGACGCAGAAATTCATTTTCTGGTCATGGAATATGTGGAAGGACAATCGCTCCAGGAACTGGTCCGCGACCACGGAACTTTGTCCCTGGAAGATGCCGTCGAATATTGTCGACAAACGGCTCTGGGACTGGAACACGCTCACGAAGCCGGCATGGTACATCGCGATATCAAGCCAGGAAACATTCTGGCCGATAAGAATGGCGTCATCAAGCTTCTAGACTTGGGGCTCGCTCGTTTTTTCAACGACAATGACAAAGAGTCTCTCACAGTCGCTCATGATGAAAAAGTACTCGGGACAGCGGATTATCTCGCTCCCGAGCAAGCGATCGATAGCCATCAGGTCGACGCGCGTGCCGATATCTACAGCCTCGGATGTACTCTTTATTTTTTATTGACGGGTCACGCACCTTTTGTGGAAGGCACCTTGGCTCAACGCTTGATGAGTCATCAGAAAAAAGACCCACCACCGATCACGGACGACCGCCCCGATGTCCCCGAGGATCTCCATAACATCCTCAAAAAAATGATGATGAAGGAGCCAGACGATCGTCATGCAACCGCCGGTCAACTCGCAAATGAGCTCGCAGACTGGCTGAGAGTGCATGCCTCTACTGAATGGAAAGAGGCCCACCCCGGAGCCGCATCCGGAGAACTTCCTGCGGCTGCGCGAGAGGACGCATCACAGCAACCTGATTCGAACGACGAGAATCTCAATGCATTTCTTGCCAATCTGAACGAACAACAATCGGGTTCCTCTGTCATCATTGGTTCCTCGGATACATCCAAGTTGTCCGCTAAAAATGGGGAAGAAAATGGCTCTTCCAAAGCTCAGAAGGCCAAACCAGTAAAAGCCAAGCCGCTCAAAGCCAAACCGGTACATACTCCGAAAGAGGGAAACTCACCAACAGGTTCCCCAAAAGCGGTTGCTAAACCAAAAGCAGTCGAGCCAGACGATCACGCCGATACCGACACCGGCTCTTCAACTCAAGAAACAAAAGTCGATTCTCCCGCACCTATCTCGGAAGACAATCCTTTCGCGGAAGGCTTCCCACTCATCGACACCTCACCGCCGAAAGACAAATCGGCCCCCCAAATCAAGATCGAAAATGTAACGAGTCCGAAGGAGGCAATCAGTACCGAACAGGAACCGGAAAACGAACGTGAGCCCTCCTCCAAGAAACGAACCTCTTCGATCTCGGACAAGATGCCCCTCTCCCCAGGCAAGACCGGAATTGCCGTGCTGTTTCTCGTAATCGCAGTGGCTGCTTTCTTTCTTTTGAAGGAGGGCCAAAACGGCTCTTTACCGACCGAGAAAAGCGATGTCTTTGCGCTTCCTCTCGACCCTTCTCAGCCGATGCCCCGTCAGATCACTGTGGGAGCATCCAGTCAGTTTAAAGATGTCAAAACCGCAATTGCTCAGGCTTATGCGTCTTTCACACCTTCTAGTCGGGATGACATCCTCGAGATCACTGTTGAACCCGGCACTTACGAGGGGTCACTTGTTTTTGAAGAACGGGACGGAAGGTTTCTGGAAAATATCCATTTGATCGCGTCGAAACAAGGATCTGTCATTCTGAAATCCGAGAGTCCAAATCCAGTCATCCAGATACGTAAGGGGCGTTGGATTCAAATCGACGGATTTGAAATGGATGCTTCTGGAAGCCCGGAGGCAGTGGAGGTAACCAATTCTGCAGAGGGACTTCGTATTGTAAATTGCGACATCTATGGGTTTTCCGAAGTTGGAATCGAGACGCTTAGCCTGAGTTCGTCTCAGGGAGAAGAACCGGAACCACCATTCAGCAATTTAAACATCTCCTGCGAGAACACGAATGCAGTTGGCATGTTGCTACGTGCGGAGGATATTTACACCTCAGTGCATCTTCATCATCTAACCTTCTCCGGGAACCTGAAAGCGGGCCTCGTCATCGAAGGTCCTACGGACGGCATCAGCATCTCAGAATGCCTCTATCAGGGGACTCGAAGAGGTATTGCGTTCGAAGGTGAAGTTGAAAAAATGTATGGAATGCGGGTCTACAACAACACGTTCTTTCAAAACGAAAATCCAATCTATTTTTCACAAATGCCTACCACCATCGGCAATGACTTCAGCTTGCAACGGAATCTGTTTCTAGAAACGTCCGGCGACATTTTGAAAGTGAATCAGGGATTCGATCCCCAGAGATTGAAAGACCTAATGAAAGTCGCTCGGAACTGGTCCGATACGTCGCAGGAAGACGAACTGGAATTATTTTCAGCGGGGGGTAAGCAGGGAAACCTGAATTTAAAATTCCAGTCGCAAAAACCAGGCGAAAGTGGGTTTCTCAAACCCCAAAAGGGAGCCAAATTCCCCCCAAAAGGGAACAATGAACCGGCGATCGCCCAACCTTACATTGGTGCGATCGCTCCCGAGAAGTAGTCTCTCGATCGTCACTTTTCAGTGAACGAGTTCTAAATCCTCATAGATCGCCTGATTCAGTTTCAGGTTTCGTTCGTGATGACGTGGTTCCCCAATGCGGCCGTTGGCCACCCAGGCAACCACCAAGCCGTGTTCAGGATCTGCAAACCCGATCGCACACTGCGATCCTCCATGACCGAACGTCTCTGCGCCAGCATAGCGGCCAAAACTGTAAGGCGCGGTCTGAGCTCCATACCGATTGGAGTTGATCATAAAACCGTAGCCCCAATCGACCCGATGACGAAAAGTTTCATCGAACATCCCCACCCGCTGTCGAGAGGTCAAATCGCGGAGAGTCTCCCGGCGAAGAATATTGGAGTCTGCTTTCGGGAGCAATGATTCATAAAAGCGTCCCAGCTCTCGAATCGGACCGCGACAATTGCCGCCGGGTGCGGCATTGATAACCCGATCGCGTTGATTCCAGTTCAAATTCTCCAAGCCTCCAGGAACTCGACCGAACATTTTCCCTAATCGTGGCTCAACCGTCTGATACTCTTCTTCATCCAGGCCGCAAAACGAGTTTTCCATCCCGAGCGGAGCCAGAACCAACTCGTTTAACGCGGAAGAAAAATTTTGCGAAGTAATCCGAACAATGACTTCTCCCAGCAGAAACCAACTGGCGGCGACGACATAACCCGCTTTTTCTCCAGGAACCCATCCCTCCGGGAGAGGTGATTGCAGGATTTTGGAAACGATCTCCGACCATGTATTCTCGGGCCAACCCCAATCACGATTTTCTAAACCGGCGGTATGCATCAGCAATTGCGCCAGAGTTACATCCGGATGACCAAACATCGCCCACTCCGGAATCCACTGTCCCAGAGAGTCTCCCCAATCGAGTTGACCGCGATCGTGAAGCACTCCCAGAGCAACTGTCGTCAAAGGCTTACCGGCCGAGAGCCAAAGCATCACCGCCTCTGCGGTCAGCGATTCTCCCTCTCCCTGAGTTCCCCAGGCACTATCGAGAAGCGTTTCTCCCTGAAGGGAAATATATATTTGCACGCCGTGATGCTGGCGGGCATCGCGTGCCTCCTTGATCACTTTGAGAGTCTCGGGAAACCGTTCCCAGGAGGACATCATGAAATCCTAAAATAAAAAAGTAAGAGGCGTAGCGAGATTCAGACAGGCAATCCGTGCTCCTCACGAATGCGTTGAACTTCCCCCAGGACTTCTTTCACAAGATGGCCATTTTGCTGGATGGCAAAATACTCAACCAGATTGACCAACAGATTTGCGCCGATCGTCAGACAGGCGGTCAAGAAGTGAATATCAGCGGCAGACAATCCAAACCAACCACGAAATCGGACATGACTCAAGGGATCGGCCGCCGCCCCCAAACCTCCGGTAATGATCAATAACACCAGAATCACCACCATCAATGGGAGTGTGGAATACTTCAACTTCGCGCTCCGCTCGCAATAAGCCGGGGAGAGCTTATACGCTTTCGAGGTTTCTTCGAGCCACCGCCCCGTCCCCATGAAATAGGTCAACAAGATCGCATGGACCAGGAGCGCAAAAACCAACGCGGCCAATGCTGTCAACATGTGGTCGGAAACCGCATCACGATTGGTTTTCGCATCCTCAATATTTAATCCGAGGACTAAAGCAGCGATTAAAAGTACTGTTGAAACGACACTCAAAGAAGAAAAAATTCGACTCACGGGTCCACCCTGCCAATCTGTACGATTTCTTGCTGAACTATATCCAACTTTGACCGTTTGGCGAAGCGGCAGGCAGGAGGGATCCAAAATGAAAGACAAACTTTTTACAGACCGCCCATGCGGTAGAGCAGAAAAGCAAAATTGACGACGGACTGATCATCGAGGTAGTGGAGAAAAGACTTCTTCGCCAGAGAACTCTTGCGAAATGCTGACCACCACATCACCGTCGGAATCATCTTGATCGATTTTGAACGTCACATCACCGTCTTCAATATCGACCACCGTCAGAATAGTCTCACCGATCATAAGAACTTCACCAATCTCGAGCTCTATCTCGGACACAGGGATTCCTCCATTGATTGATTGCTGTGAGACCCACTTCAAGGTGATCTGAAACGACGTCGGGGCTCATTGGAATTGATTTGGAAGTAGAACCAATCAGCGTCAAGAGCATGAAGCTCATCGGCTCTCAGGAGATCCACGAGAGCTATCTCTCAAGTAATTCCTGCAAGACTAACGAGGAATATATCATTCCACCGACGATGGTTCAAAGTCAATTTCGACGTTTTCGAGTCTTCTGCTCAAAGTCATTGCACAGATCCCATTTACGCATTGTATCTTGGAGATGTTGTCAAGAATCAGGTTGTATTTACTAGGAATTATTCTACCTTGAAGCTCGATTGATCGAGGGCGTTTATCATTTTCCATGACTCGAGGATGCCTTTTCAGATGCAGCAACTTGGCCCGCTTGAACTTAAGCCTATCCTCAAACGCATCCGCTGGGGTGGCACGCGACTGGGAACAATTCTCGGCAAAGAAATCAAAGATTGGGACGATGCTGCGGAAAGCTGGGAGGTTGTCGATCACGGCGACGATCAAAGTATCGTGATGAATGGTAGAGCCAAAGGCCGCTCATTGGCGGAGTTGGTGAAGGATCACGGCCGCGAATTGTTCGGGCGAGAAGAGATCACTCAGTTCCCACTGTTGATCAAATTTCTCGATGCCACAGACCGGCTCTCATTACAGGTTCATCCCAATGACCAACAAGCCGTCAAATACGATCCGACGGAAAACGGAAAAACAGAAGCCTGGGTCATTCTCGACACAACTCCCGACAGCAAAATCTGGCTCGGTTTGAAAGAAGGTGTCGATCGAAAACAACTGGCAGCAGCTCTTCAAAGTAATCGCATCGAGGAAGTTGTTCATTCGGTCACACCGCAACCGGGAGATTGCTTTTTCGTGCCTGCCGGAACAGTTCACGCAATCGGTGAGGGCATTCTGCTGGCCGAAGTTCAACAATCAAGCGATCTCACTTTTCGGCTGCACGACTGGGGACGCGTCGGCAAGGATGGACAGCCTCGACCGATTCATGTGGAAGAATCTCTGGATTGCACGGACTTCCAGCGCGGCCCGCTCAATGCGGTCACGCCAAGAGAACTTGTCTCGGGGGACTGCCATATCGAAGAACTCGTCCGCTGCCCCTACTTTGGCATCGAACGCCGTACCTCCTCGGAGGTATCGCTTATTCAGCCTCTGGGGAAGTTTCGCATCGTGATGATGTTGAAGGGGGGAGGAACCTATCAATCGGGAGAACAAACCGGAAACCTCTCACGCGGGGAGACCTTACTGATTCCCGCATCGAGTGACGACCTCCTGATAACTCCGGAAGGGGAGTCTATCTGGCTGGAGATCGACCAACCATAGCTCCTCGCTGAGACACAATTCCCCTGGTCAACCTTTCAAAATTTCCTCTCGGCAGGACAACCAGAGAGACATTTGCTCCTACTCTTCCGGGAAAAGTTCCGAAGCTTCTTGTTCGTCGTCGAGTGAGTCCAAAACAGACTTCAACTCCTGCTTCAGTTTCCGCAAGCTTTCCTCATCCTCAACCTTCTCCCCGCTCGGCGTCGTAATATAAAAGACATCCACAATTTGTTCGAGATGTGTACCGATCTTCGCCAGATCGACGGAGTAACCGCACTGGAAAATCACGCGACTCAACGCGTAGAGCAAACCGGGACGATCTATGGCAAACACATCAATAACGGTGCATCGATCTGAGGAATCATTGTCGATCACCAGACGAGTCGGCTGCTGAGCGTAAGGAGTCGTTTCCCGATTTCTCTGAAATCGTCCACCACGATTCAACATCGGCAAAACGGATTGCTCACAGCGAATCACTTTTTCCAATGTCCGCGAAACGTCCAAGACGCGTTCATAAGGTACTTCCCCTTGAAAATCATTATCTTCGACAAGGAACCGGTCAATGACCCAACCTCGAGAGGTCGTGCAAAGACGAGCCGTCATAATATTCATCCGCAGGCCGGTGAGCGCGCCCGCAATACGATGAAAGCACCCCGGAGCCAGATCGGGCGAAACATAAACCCGATACTCCACGAGGCCGGTCTCTTCCTCCCACGTTCCCTCAACGTGAGTACTTTCAGGCTTCAATCGAGTGACGTTTTCCAAATCGAGAGCGATCTCGCGTGCGCTGGTTTCCACGAGATAATGGAGCGGTAATGTTTCAAACTCTCTGGCCAGCCAGTCTTCTTCACGCTCCGGATCGATCGAGGTATCACGCAATAAAGAATCGAGTATTTCGTTTCGTTTCTCATCACGAATCTTCGACTCACTTAACGGGCCTCCTTCCGAAGTAAAAGAAAATTCCGTTCGCTCGTAGAGTCCGGTCAACAATTCTGATTTCCAGTCCGTCCACACGCCGGGACCCACCGAAGTCACATCCGCTTTCGTCAGAACAAACAGCATTTTCAAGTTTTCCAAGCTGCCAACTTCTCGTGAGAAATCGATCAGAACTTTTGGATCGGTGGTATCTCTCCAGAAGGCCGTGTTGGCCATCAAGAGGTGAATTCTGACCAACAACATGACTTGAGCTTGCTGCGATTCGCTGAACCCCAATCGCTCCGAAATTCGTTCGGCGATCCTCGTACCAACTTCAGAATGATCTTCGTCGAATCCCTTACCTAAATCGTGCAGAATCATTGCCAGATGGACCACTTCCGGCTGTTTGATGCTGCGGTAGACGCGACCGAGGATCGTCTCGTCTTCTTTCAGACGTGTAAGTTCCTCAACGGCTCGAAAGGTGTGCTCATCGACGGTGTAAGCATGATACTGATTGAACTGCAAAAGACAGTGCACATTGGCGAAATCCGGGATAATGAGTTCCAGTAAGCCTGCCTCATCCATGCTTCGCAAAATGGGGGCCAGCATCGGGCCGCAACGCAGAATATCTCGAAAACGGGAGGCTCCCGTCTCGGTTAATTGGAAAGGATGCCCAGTAATTGAACGCCGAATTTTCTCGATCAACTCAGGTTTGGGAAGCTGGCCGAAATGCGCCGAGAGATAGAACAGACGAATTAATTGATCGCTATTCGTCAAAACCTGACTTAATACAGATGATTTTACATCAAGCCCGTCCCAGGTGATGAGAAAGCCGTCTTCTTCCTGGTGGTTCCCGGCCAGCCCGACGAGCCGCTTCGCCAACGGTTTTCGTTCATATCGCGATTGCAACCGTTTTGTAATTTGTGAGATTGCGAGCGCGTATCGGAAATAATGACGCATGAGCCGCTCAACCGGCCGCTCTCCGATCGTCGCCTGAAACCCGTATTTTTCCGACAATCGAAGCTGTTCATCTCGGGTCAGCACATCCTGGGATTTTTCGGCTTGAAAATGGAGATCGATACGAATTCGGGAGAGAAATTCAACCGAATGACGCAACTGCATTAGATCGTCTTTGGTCATTACTCCCAAATCCACCAGCTTCTGCGGATCGGGCGAGCCACACTCTGCAAAGGTCATCCAGCGCAAGAAATGCCAGTCTCTCAACCCACCCCGCGAGCGTTTAACGTCCGGCACCAGCGAGAGGACTGCCCCACCGTGTTTTTGCTGCTCCTCCTCTCGATTCGCAATACATTCTTCACAGAATGCTTGTTTGCGAGCGTCAATGACCTTGTGACGAAATCGTTCTGCGAGGAGACTGTATTGATGCTGACTTCCCCACAGAAATCGCATCTCCAACAGAGCGGTCGCAATCTGATTATCGTCCAGCGCCGCCCTCACACACTCACTCACCGTTCGAACGGCATGTCCGAGTTTTAATCCCGCATCCCAATAGTCGCGGACGACTTGCGAAATCCAGTCATTCAGGACCGGCGACGCGGAATCGCTCAAAAGAAAAAGTAAATCAACATCGGAGTAAGGTGCCGGATCGCGACGTCCCGTGCCGCCGACCGCGATCAACGCAAAATCATCCTGCAAAGAAGCACGTTCCTCTGCGGGTAACATCTCCATGGACTCTTTCAACGTTTCCAGAAGAAAGCGGTCCGTCTCACGTGAGATTGCCTCTGAAATGCGAAACGCGGCAGCGGTCCGTTGAAACAGCTCGCGTGCCTGCTTGTTGATGGCTTTCACGCGTCTGCGTAATCGCTCTCGCCGTTTCGGCGAGTGATTGACATCATGATAATGCGAAGACATGTGAGCGCGTTTCCGCCTGACCTGAAAAGGAGGTTGAGATGATCGATTCCACTACAGGCATGAATGTAGCGAATCGAAATCGACTCTGCGCGTCAAGGCTCGATGTTTTTCCCGAAGAAAACGCAGGTCAGGCTGGTAAAAAGCCAAAGCGGCCCACCCCGCAGTGCATGCATAGTGCATCTCCGCCGGGAGGACCGTGGCCAGTAGTCAATCGTCGTGACTCAATTCAGATGGCATCCGCACCGGTTTCACCCGTACGAATCCGAATCACATCCGCCAGAGCGGTAATAAAGATTTTTCCGTCACCAATTTGGCCGGTTCGAGCACTGTTGGTGATGATCTCAACAACTTTTTCGACAAGATCGTCGGCTACGACAACTTCGATCTTCACTTTAGGCAGGAAGTCGACCGTATATTCGGCGCCGCGGTAGGTTTCTTTATGACCTTTTTGACGCCCGAAACCTCGGACCTCGCTGACGGTCATCCCCTGAATACCGGCTTCAGACAAACCGTTTTTGACATCTTCAAGTTTGAAGTGCCTAATAATTGCCTCGAGCTTTTTCATTGCTGGCTCATTTCCTTCAAATCTCAGTCGCGAATGGATAGTGATACTATAATTTGACGAGCCGCTTGCCCGTCCGAACGCTTAAAGGGCTTCTGCACCCGTTTCACCGGTGCGAATTCTGAGCACGTCGGTCAGGTCGGTGATGAAGATCTTTCCGTCACCCACTTGTCCCGTTCGTGCACTGTCAACAATCAGTTTCACAATAGCGTCGAGTTCATCATCCGCGACCACAATCTCCATTTTGGCCTTCGGCATGAAGTCTACGGTGTATTCCGCACCTCGATACTGTTCTTTATGACCTTTCTGACGACCAAATCCGCGCACCTCTGTAATGGTCATTCCCAGTGCTCCTGCTTCCGTAAGAGCCGTTTTGACGTCTTCCAACTTGAAGTGGCGAATGATGGCTTCTATTTTTTTCATGAGTTTCTCCAGGCAGCGCTGAGGAGCGAATATCTTTCTGTATGTATTATGGACTGAATAATGACTGTTTATCAATCAGATTGCGAGACTGTCACCCGGAGAGATGAATTTACTCTCCAGGTGACTTGGTCTCACACACCCAAATATCACGATCGGGGCTCAGCTCAGCTTACAGGAAGATGTATCCTTCTTCACCGTGCTGGCTCAAATCGAGCCCTTGAATTTCTTGATCTTCACTAACTCGAAGTCCGAGCATAGCGTCGACAACCTTCAGAAGAACCAGCGATCCCACCAAGGCCCAAACCGTGGCAGCAACAACACTGATCACCTGGTTGAGAAATTGATCGACGTTTCCGTCCATCAATCCACTGACGCCGGCACCACCCACTGAGGATGAGGCAAAAACGCCAGTCAGGAGAGCACCTAGTGCACCTCCCATGCCATGAACGCCGAAAGCGTCCAAGGAATCATCGTAACCAAACTTCGACTTGAGGGTTGTGCAGGCATAAAAACAGAATACGCCTGCTGATAAACCGAGCAATATCCCGGACAACGGGTTCACGACCCCACAAGCAGGCGTGATGCACACCAATCCGGCAACGGCTCCCGAGCAGGCGCCTAGGACGCTCGGTTTACCACGCGTCAGCCACTCCATACCCGCCCAGGCAACTACGCCGGCAGCGGCAGCTAGATGAGTCGCGACAAACGCATTGGCGGCTGCGGAATTTGCTCCCACAGCCGATCCCGCATTAAATCCGAACCAACCCACCCACAGCAAGGCGGTTCCGATACAAGTGTAAGTCAGGTTATGAGGAGGCATTGGCTCGCTTCCGAAACCGATACGAGGGCCCAGGAGGATGGCACACAGAAGCGCGGAAACCCCCGAACTGATATGAACTACGGTCCCACCAGCAAAGTCGTAGGCTTCGTATTTTCCGGTAAAAAGCCAACCGTTATCGGACCAGACCCAATGGGCGAGCGGGCAATAAACGACAGTCCCCCATAAGACAGAGAATAGCACCATGGAGGAGAATTTCATCCGCTCCGCATAGGCCCCACAAATCAAAGCCGGAGTAATAATGAAAAACATCCCCTGGAAGACCATGAAAATCATGGCGGGAACTCCCGTTTCTCCCCAGACCGGAGCCGCAGGCTCTCCCTCGTAAAGCTGCATGAGCAACCCATCCATCAGGAAGTAATCATTGCCACCGACAAAACCACCAAGAACATCGGTTCCAAAAGCCAAACTGAATCCCCACAGTGCCCAAACGACGGACATCACTCCCATCAAAAAGATACATTGCATCATCACCCCCAAAATATTTTTCTTCCGAACGAGCCCTCCGTAGAAGAGAGCCAGCCCAGGTGCTGTCATCATCAGCACAAGTGCTGACGAAACAAGCATCCATGTGGTGTGAGCTGCATCAATTTGAGGCAGCGGCACAGCAACATCCGCAGATTGAGGAGAGACCGTCTCCTCGATACCTGCATCCAAAAGTGAAGGTGAGAGGCACGAGAGTACCGTGCAGACGACAAGCGCAGCGATCCTGTTCATTTCATTCTCCTTTGAGCGCTAAAGGTCGACGAAAATTCAAGTTACGGCGAGAACCAGGATCATGATTCGACCGTAGTACAAATTTTCCACGCAGAGATTTGACGAATTTGAGTTCGCTGATGAACAGCCAAATTCTCTCCGAACTCGCTTGTGTGGAACGGGTCTGGAGATGGACGTTCAACAAATCTCGTTGTAGCTTCTATGATTCCGATCACTACATGGCATACAGCGTGCCCAACTGGCGACCATATCTCGAACATTTTCATAGCGAATCATGAAGTTTCCCTGGATCGATCTTCCCTGGCTCCCTGTTTTTGTAGCCTTCCTGATGACGGGAGCAATTTCGGGATATGCGATCACGCGCTGGGCAGAACAACTTCTATTGTCTCACCTTCCCAGCTGGCGAAAATCCGGGAAATGGAAGACCCGAGTCACCGCATCTCTCGGAACGGCGGGCTTATTTGGCCTCTATCTTTGGGTAGTTTGCGGGTTGCAGTCTCAATCGATTCCTGAAGTCCGGCCTTCCGAGTTCGGACGCTTCTGCCAAATTTTGTTTCATCTCAGCCTGATTGCGATTCTGATCGGAATTACAATGACGGATCTCTGGGATTATGCGGTGATGGACCAGATGATTCTGGTCGGCTTGATCATTGGACTGGGAGGGCAGTTCCTCTCGGGAGAAGTGCAAATCCAGCATCTCTGGATTGATTGGAACGCCGAGCAGATCGGTCTCAAAGGCCCTGATTTCCCACTCTGGATCGACAGATATCGGCACTTCCACGGACTGGCCGTCGGGCTGGCAGGTATGTTCGCGGGAGCGGGAATCACCTGGCTCGTGAGGGCCGTCTCTTCCAAGCTCCTGGGCCAGGAAACGATGGGAAGCGGCGATGTCACTTTAATGGCGGTCATTGGCAGTTTTCTCGGCTGGCAACCGGTGCTCTTCGTCTTCGCACTCGCTCCACTTACGGGAGTTGCCATCAGCCTCATCAGCCGCATGCTGGGAGGGAAGTCATACGTTCCTTACGGACCGTTTTTGGCGTTGGCGAGCTACATTGTCCTGTGTGCCTGGGCTCCTTTGTGGACTCCACTCCGATATGTCTTTGGACATCCACCGACGGTAGCAGGAGTCATTGGAGGAGCCGGTGCGGCGTTTGTTTTACTCATCACTCTCCTCAAGCTTTACCGCTCCATTCCCATCAGCGATTCGCAACGCTATACCAGTTCCGCGGTGATGGAGGAGACTCAAGCGGTCAAAGAGGATTAATGCGGCCCAGAATGCAGAAACCCTCCGAGAAGCGAACCTCTCGAAGGGTTTCCGGTGTGCCAGGGTTAGATAAATTCGTTGCCCGCGAATACCACCCAGTAGACACACAGAATTAATAGGGTCATTATGAGTACAGCAGTCTTAATCTGTCAATAACATTCTCAAGATTCTTAACGATTCGTGCTACTTTCAGAATTTCCCGGAGAACCGGATCTCAGCCAAACCCTACGATTCTGCGGGAGAGAGGCAGTCCGGGGTCTCATTTCTCGGACTGCTGACCAACCGGGAAACCGCCCGGTACTGCATTTTATCAGGGGAAAAAGGGACCAGCAGAGACTCCAGCCTCTCTTTTTCCCGAGAATCCTGAGGCATTTCGGGACTTAGCCAGTCCCCCCAGTCCTCCGGCGGCAGAATGACCGGCATCCGTTCGTGCAGTTCGTTCATCAGGGAATTGGCTTCCGTAGTAATGATCGTACACGATTCAATCGCTTCCCCCGAATCCGGATCGGTCCACTCCGACCAGAGTCCCGCCATCGCGAACGGCTGCTCCTCTACCATCGTGATGTGATACGGCTGCTTGTATTTTGCACCAATGTCTTTCCATTCGTAAAACCCATCCGCCGGAATCAGGCAGCGCTTGCGTTTGAACGATTCGCGAAAGCTCGGCTTCTCAGAAACAGTTTCTCCCCGAGCATTGATCATGCGGGCGGCCAGCTTCCGATCTTTGGCCCAATGCGGAATCAAGCCCCAGTGCATCATCTCTCCGATCCGCCCCTCCGATGATTGACGAATCGCCACAATGTCCTGTGTCGGAGCGATATTGTACCGCGGCTTGTACTCATCAACGCGGACGAGGTCGAAGAACGATTGCAGTTCCTGAGGAGGGAGTCTCAAGGTGAATCGACCGCACATGACTGTCCCTCATCCTTCGGAAAGCGTGATTTCTGGCATCGAGGCCGACCGGCTCCCCTCGATCGGGGCATTGTCTCCTCCGCGGAACGTGAAGACCGCCGAATACTTCGGCTGATCGGTATAATTTCGAGTCGCCGCGTGAAACGTTCGGCAGTGAAAGAAGAGCACATCCCCCGCGGAGAGGGACAAGTGCTCGACGTTGGAGAGTAGTTCCTGATTCTCCGACAGATCTTCGCGAAGAAACAATTCCTCGTCGAATTGCTCGGGAGTATAGATTTTCTGATGCGATCCGGAGATCACCTTGAGAGAACCGTTTTCCGGATACTCATCCCCCAGCGCCATCCAGACCGTGACCAGATTCCGTTGTTCAAACCGCCAGTAGCGGATGTCCTGATGCCAGCCGGTATCGCTGCTGTAATCAGGTTCCTTGGTCATGATGCAGTTATGATGGGCGGTCGGCATGATAATCGTCGGACCGAGCAGTTGTTGCAGCCGATTCAGAAACTCGGGGCGTTTGAGCGTTTCCAGAAAAATCGGGTCGCGAGAGTGAGCCGTTTTCAGTCGCCGCGGCGTCTTCCCTCCCTCCGCCTGAATCGACTCCGGGGCTCCGGGGTACTGCAATTCCGCCTCGTATTCGATGGGCTCGACCAACGCCTCCAGATCGGACAACGTCCGCTCCCGCATCGCCTGGCGCGTCGCGTCATCCAGTAAGTGCCGTACGATCAAATAGCCGTTTTCTTGAAAAGAGGAGACTTCGTCTTCAGTGAAGCGGTCCAAAGTCGTCTCAATTTTATCGGTCATGACGGCATCCTGTTTCATCTCCCGGCCTACGTTTTCTCTATCGTCCCGATCGTCCATCATTTCTGCAAGTGGCGTGAATGTGACAATTTCCAGAAACCCGTGATCTCGAACCGCTTGGGTCGCTTGAATTCCGGCATCGACCAACAAACAATCGACATCGAACCCCGTCTGAACGTTCGGTGTCGGAACCACGATTTGTCCACCTCCGCGTTCGGACAGACTCCTGCAGAAAGCGTGAACCATGGAAATCTCTCAAGTCGTCCAGAATATCAAACCCTCCGCCACCATTGCCGCCGCCACCAAGGCGAAGGAATTGAAGGCCCAGGGAGTCGACGTCCTGGAATTCACGCTCGGAGAACCGGATTTCACCACGCCGGCCCATATCTGTCAGGCGGCCAAAGACGCCATGGACGCCGGCCACACTCACTACACCCCCGCCGGAGGCCTGATCGACGTTCGTCAGGCTGTCGCCGATTTCTACGAACAGACCCACGGACTCAAATACGCCGCCAAAGAGATCGTCCTCTCCAACGGAGCCAAACACTCCATTCATAATGCCTTGATGGCGCTTTGCAATCCGGGAGATGAAGTCATCATCCCGGCTCCCTTCTGGGTCAGTTACAGCGACCTCGTCGAATTGACCGGGGCCAAGCCGGTCATCCTCTCCACCAAAGAAGAAGACAACTTCTGTCTCCAGCCGGAAGATTTCGAGTCCGCCATCACCGACAAAACCAAGTTGATCATGTTGAACTCCCCGTGCAATCCGACGGGAACTTCCTATCCTCCCGACCTGCTGCACCAACTGGCCCGCATCGCGACCGACCGGGGCGTTCATATCCTTTCCGATGAAATTTACGAGCGACTCATCTACGAAGGATCCGAATTCAAATCGATCGCCACCTTCGGCGACGACATTCGCGCCAATACCATCACCGTGAACGGCGTCAGCAAAGCGTACGCGATGACCGGTTGGCGCATCGGCTGGACGCTCAGCACTCCCGAAGTCGCCAAAGCAATGGAAAAACTGCAAAGTCAGGAAACCTCCTGTCCGTCGAGCATCAGCCAACTGGCGGCCAAAGCCGCCGTCACCGGGCCGCAGGAATGTGTGGATGAAATGTTGACCGCATTCGTCGAACGTCGAAAGTATGTGCTGGAGCGACTCAATGCCATTCCCGATATTTCCTTCCCCACCCCCGGCGGTGCGTTCTACGCCTTCATCAATGTCAGCCGATACTTCGGCAAATCTTTGCAGAACGGCGTGACGGTCGACAACTCGACCGATTTCTGCACAGCACTGCTCGAAAACGCTCACGTCGCTCTGGTGACCGGCGATGCGTTTGGAGCCCCCGGCTTCGTGCGGTTGTCGTTTGCCACCGATCTGAAAACGATCGAAGCTGGCCTCGACGCCTTCGAAGGATTTCTGAAAGGGTAGGGCACCCGCCGAAGGATCTGTCTGGTTCGACGTTGAGTCCAGATCAATCTCACGCGGATGTTGAAATTTCGTGCGAGCCGGTCGCCTCACTTTTGTTTTCGCTGTCCGGAAAAGATTCCGCTGTCTGATGGCTGAACCCCGAGGATTTTCAAAGATGACAATTTCGTGAGTTGTCAACTTGTCAAGTTGTCATCTTCGAACGAAACCCGATGGTTTTGCCCGGTTTTGACTCCCCTACGGACGAAATGTGTTATCCGCAGGTGTCTGTGATTGGCCCGTTGTGCTGCGTTTACAGTCAATTGTGAGACCACATCAGAAGATTGGGGGATGGGGTGATCGGGAGATGGGGGAATTTTGTATTTGGTTCTTTGTACTTGGTTCTTGGCAGTTTGGATTCCAAAACCGAAGGACAAAAAACAAAGCACGAAATACGAATAATCAACTTGCCAAAGATCGATCTCTCTACCTAACGCCGGTTTGTTGTCAAACATTGACAAACAGCCGGGTAGCCCCGTTTGATCGTCAACCGGGGTGGCGTGAGCACAAGAGGCCAGGCACCGTTCCAAAATCAGAAATCCCCAATGGAAGGACCGCGGATGACGCGGATATCGCTGATAGTTTTCACCCTCCACCAGAATGGGGGAGGGTCAGAAACGAGCGATAGCGAGGTTCTGGGGAGGGGGAGCAAGACGTGCTGGCTTTGCCAGTGTTTCGAATTGAAACCGCGG
>JABURQ010000142.1 GCA_014762625.1 Planctomycetaceae bacterium
GAATGAATTGTCGGGATACGCTGCGCTATCCCGACCTACAAACTACCTGCTAATTGCCAGTTTCTAATTTCTAGTTGCTACATTCCCAAACACCTGCGGAAAACACATTTCGCACGTAGGGGTGTCAAAAGTGGGCAAAACCATCGGGTTTCGTTCGAAGATGAGAACTTGAGAAGTTGAGGAATTCAAAAAGCTCATCTTCCAAACTTTCAGGACTTACAACGAAAACAGACGGAAGTTTGCGAAACAGCGAAAACAAAAAGATGTCGCAAGAGAGGGCATCACGCCAGGATGTCGTGGATCAACTCGCCGTGGACGTTGGTCAGGCGACGTTCGATGCCGTTGTGATAGAAAGTCAGGCGTTCGTGATCGATTCCCAGCAGATGCAGAACCGTGGCGTGGAAGTCGTGCCAGTGGACGCGGTCCTCGACCGCTTTCCAGCCGATCTCATCACTTTCGCCGTAGGACATTCCGTGTTTCAGTCCGGCTCCTGCCATCCAGACGCAGAAGCCGTTCTGATTGTGGTCGCGACCGGTGCCGAGGACGTTGGAACCGGATTGGGTGAACGGCGTGCGTCCGAACTCCGAGGTGAACAGTACCAGCGTATCATCGAGCATGCCGCGCTGGCGAAGATCTTTCAGCAGTCCGGCGATCGGTTTGTCGATGCGTCCCGCTTCGCGACCGTGGTTTCTGGCCATGTCTTCGTGACCGTCCCAGTTGATGCGAGGGGAACCGAAGGCACCACCCGAGAAGAGTTGCACGAAGCGGACGCCGTGTTCGAGCAGCCGACGCGCGAGCAGACAACTGCGTCCGAAGTCGCGCGTCGTTTCCTCCTGCGTGCCGTATTGATCGTGGATCGCGGCGGTCTCGCCGTCGAGGTCGGTGACTTCCGGAACCTCCAGTTGCATCCGGGCGGCGAGTTCGTAACTTTTGATACGGGCGGTGAGGGCGTCTTCGCGGCCCCGTCGTTCGAGGTGCTGTTGGTTCAATTGATTGAGCAGCCTGCGGCTCGCCTGTTCGGTGGAGGCGGAAATTTCCTGTTCGGGGAAGAGATCGTCGATGGCGGTTCCCTGCGAGCGGATGACGACTCCCTGATGCTGGGCGGGGAGGAATCCGTTGCTCCAGTTGATCGAGCCGCCGGCGGGGAGTCCGCGTTGATCGGGGATCACGACGTACGCGGGGAGCGAATCGGTTTCGGCTCCCATGCCGTACGACATCCAGGCCCCCGCGACCGGAAAGCCGTTCAGACGAAAGCCGGTGTTTTCCTGGAAGGTGGCGGGAGTGTGGTTGGAAGTTTCGGCGAACATCGATTTGATCACGGTCAGTTCGTCGGCCACTTCCGCCAGATGCGGAAACAGTTCGCTGATCCAGAGTCCGCTGTCGCCGCGTTGTTGGAATGCCCAGTCACTTTTCCGCAACAAACCGATCTGTCCGAAGAAGACATCGGCTCCCTCGATGCCGCCGTACTTCTGTCCGTGATATTTTTCCAAGGCCGGTTTGTAATCGAAGGAATCGACCTGACTGACGCCTCCACAGGCGCAGATATGAATCACGCGTTTCGCGGGAGCGGGATGATGGGGCCAGGGATCTTTGGCTTGCGGCGGCGTCGTTCCCGCGTGAGAGGCGGAACCGTCGGCGAGCATCAGCGAGGCGAGCGCGGCGGAGCCGAGTCCGTGCCCGGTCCACGACAGAAAGTCTCGACGATGCGGATTGTGAAACGGGTCGGTCATGGCATCATTCCGCGAACAGAAACTCGTTGGTGTTGAACAGGATGCGGGCCAACGCGGGGAGGCCGTGTTCGTCGACGAACGGAGTCGCCAGTTGAAGTTCCTCGGAGGTGGGAGGCCGTTGGAGTGCAAGTCGATACATGGCTATAACACGATCGTCGGTCGAGTCGGCTTTTGTGGCCTGAACTCGTTCGGCGAAGGCGTCCGCCATTCGCAGCACGAAGGAGTTATTGAGGAGACTGAGTGATTGCGTCGGTGTCGTCGTGACGGCCCGATCGGGAGTCGTGGTGGAGGGGTCGGGGCAATCGAGAGCGTCGAGGAGTTGATTGCGACCGGAGCGAACCCACATCCGATAGATGGTCCGGCGGTGATACTCGGGTCCGACTTTGTCTTTCATAATGTAGAACTGCGAGTTGCGATTGAAGGTTTCGAAGTTACGGTACGAAGGGCCGCCCATTTTCGGATTCAGTTTCCCGGTGACGTGCAGCATGGCGTCGCGAACCACTTCCGCTTCCAGGCGTTGAGGAGCATATCGCCACAGCCAGCGATTGCCGGCGTCGATCTTCATGGCTGCGGGATTCGGTTTCGAGGATTGGCGATAAGTTTCGGAGGTGACGATCAGTTTGTGGACCGCTTTGAGGCTGTAGCCGTGATCGATCAGGGAATGGGCGAGAAAATCGAGCAGTTCGGGATGAGTTGGCCGCGAACCGTTGAAACCAAAATCGTTGGGGGAATCGACGAGACCCCGACCGAAATGATAATGCCACAGGCGATTCACGATCACCCGGGCGAAGAGCGGGTTGCGTTCGTGGGTAATCCAGTCAGCGAGCTCTTTGCGGCGTTCTCCTTCGGGGGCGTCGGCGGGCAGACCGAAGTCGGCAGAGACTGTTTGCAGCGAGGCGATACCGCCGGGGGTTACCGTTTCCGCGGGGGACGCGGGATTGCCGCGAAGCAGGAGGTGCGAAACCTCAGGTTGTCTCGGCGTGACCGCATAGACTCGACGATTTTGCAGAGACTGAAGTTGCTGGCTGAGTTCCGCGGCGGTCGTCTCCCACCGGGAGAGATTCTGTTTCTGTTCATCGGTCAGTTTTTGCACGAGTTGCGAGCGAGTCAAAATATGAAACAGACCAGCGGTTTGGGAGACCTCTTCCGACGTCAGAGCACGGTCGTAGAGCT
>JABURQ010000003.1 GCA_014762625.1 Planctomycetaceae bacterium
ATGACACCCGTTCTCCTAGGTGTAACGAGTCACCCGGCGGCTCATCCGCAACGTTCGGCTGTCAGGCCAACTGCGCAACAAACGACTGTTACAAGGAGGTTGAAAATGATCCACCATGTTTTTTTTGCTGTCGCGGTGCTAACGGTGACAGCCGGATTCGCAGATGAACCGAAGGAGACACATCCCGATCTCGATGGCCGTTGGAAGCTTGTGTCACTTATTCAAGACGAACAGAAGGCTCCAGCAGCGAAACTGAAAGGAGCGTACGTAGACATCAAAGACAACCTGATGGTCTTTCATGTCCCATCGAAGCCCGATTATCCTGACTTGCATATCAAGTATCAATTTGCAGCGAAGGGGATTGACTTGCAGATCACTGACAGTCGTGAACAAGACTACGCGGGGCCAACTTTTGATGGGCAATGGGGTCTCAAGGATCAACAATTCAAATTAGCGTGTTGGAGCACAGTCGACGATGAGGGGACTCGACCTCGACCGCCTCTGGCTCCTGATAAATCTGTCATTTACGTTGAACTTGAGCGTATTCCCACATCACGATAGCAATCGAAGCCCAACCAATCGCTCAACCGGAGCGGCGGTTGGGCTCGGGAACTGAAATCAACTCGCTGACCGCCGCCCGGTGAACTTTACCGTTAGGTGCCCAATGCCTGAACCGCGATTCCATGAACGTCGAGCGACCGCTGTGATGCTCGTGGTGATCAGCGGAATGATGATTTTAGGCCTGAGCCTCATTCTGCAGGTCGTCGCCTGGGAAATCCGTCCGTTGCTGGCAGCTCGATTCGGCTGGACAACTACGGCGGAATTGCCAACGGTGACCGCCGCATTTGCAGACGCATTCGGTTACCGCCCAGACGGGTATCTCTCCGCCGTAGTGATCTGGTTTTTTTGGCCGTTCGTTATCGCGTTGGGACATTGCCACTTCCGATACCGCGATCCAAAGGAATTCGCGAATGCGTTTTTGTTCTGGTTTGTCTGTTGCTGGTTGCTGGTCGGATTTGGCGTCATTTTGATGCTCGCGATTAATGCGCTGAGTTTCGTGATTCTCGTCGCCGAACTGCGGCCCACACCGCCCCTTCGCGTAATAACTCTTGTGTCACCGATTTCGTGGGCATTACCTTTTCTTGTGCTGTTGTTCATCAGTTGGGAAAAGTATCGTTCACGGTATGAGTAACATTGGAGAAAAGAACGAAACGTTCAACCGGAGCGGCGGTTGGGCTCGGAAACTGAAACCAACTTCGCTGAACGCCGCCTGTGGAATCGGCCTGATTGCTGGAGTCGGGCTGCGAAATATTTGGTCGGTCGTTCGATCGATCTCCTCTGCGTTCTATGCTCTCGGCTTTCTAACTCGCAGCAATTCAAACGGTTCGTCGAGTCCGACGATTTTCGCCGTCAGCAGATAGACAGCCGCCGCCGCGAGCAGGCTCGCGATCAGTTTGAGAAAGATCGCGAGAGGAGCGAACTCCAGCATGCCCCGACAGGCGACCGCCATCAAAACTGTGGCCACCGTGGATTTCCAGAAGGGAGGCCACAACTGGCTCCAGTGCAAGTCGTCCATCTGCCGTTTCAGGAAGTGGGCTGAAACCAGTACCTGAAACATCGAGGCCAGTGACGTCGCCAATGCGAGTCCGGCTCCGCCCAACGGCCAGATCAGTGTGAAGTTCAGAGTCAGATTGACGATCACCGCCGCAGTGCCGATGCGCAGCGGCGTCGTGTAATCCTTGAGCGCGAAGTAAACGCGATTCACGATCAGTAGAGAACAGAAGGCCCACACGCCGACGCCGTACGCGCGAATCATGCGGGCGGTCTGCAAGGTGTCATGGGTGTCGAATTCTCCCCGCTGGAACAACACTTCCGCCAGAGGTGCTGCGATCACAATCAGTCCCACTCCCGCCGGGATCCCGATCGCGAGGACCAGTTTCATGCCGTCAAGGAAGTCGTCCGCGAGGAGTTTGAATTCGCGTTGTTCGGCGTGTCGTGCGAAGCGGGGGAATAACACGGTTCCCAACGCGACCCCGAACACGCCGATGGGAAACTGGTAAAGTCGCTGGCCGAGATAGAGCGCGGAGGCGGTGCCGGCTTCCAACGGTCTCCAGTCGGAGGGGGCCAGATTTTCCTGAGCCGACATGCCCCAGGCGATGAGACTGTCGGCGAGGACATTGAGTTGAGTCACCGAGAGTCCGAGTAGGATGGGGACCATGGTCCGGGCGATGGTGCGTACCGATTCCCGATCTTCGGGAGTAGCTGCGACGAAGCGAAAACCCCCTTTCCTCAGAAACAGCAGCGGCAGGATCAGTTGCATGAAACCGGCTACCAGAATCGCCCAGCAGACGATCCGCATCTCCGTTTTGTCCGACCAATCGCGTCCGATGGTCAATAGCAATGCGGCAATCCAGACGACATTGAGAATGATGGGGGAAATCGCCGGCCAGCCGAATCGACCCAGAGCGTGAAAGATGGCCGAGACCTGTGCCGCCAGACAGATTAGCAGCAGATACGGCAACATGATTGCCGTCAGTTCGAGCAGAAAGCTGAGGGGATGCTCGGGGGCGAGTTGGAATCGACCGGCGAGAAGCCCGGCTTCGCCGAGAAGCACGACGAGGGATAAGATGCCCGCCAAAGTCACGAGGACTGCCGTGGAGAGTCTCCAGGCGGAATCACGATCATCGGTTTCCAGTCGGCCCACGAGTGCGGGGAGAAACGCGGTGGAGAGCGCGCCTTCTCCGAACAGTCGTCGAGCGAGATTGGGAATACGGAACGCGACGGTAAAGGCGTCGAGGAGCGGGCCGTTGCCGAAGCGGCTCGCCATCAGCATGTCGCGAACCAGACCGAGTACGCGGCTGCAAAGCGTGAGAACTGTCTCTAATAAACATCTCC
>JABURQ010000028.1 GCA_014762625.1 Planctomycetaceae bacterium
ATCGTAAGATCGCCGGGCTGAAGACAGATTCAAAATCGCGATCTTTGGCAATTTGATGATTCGTTAGTCGTCAGTGGTTCGTGGTCAGTTGCCAAGAAGAAACTAGAAACTCGCAATTAGAAACTAGAGAAAGACAGGGAGGTTTCATCACTGATATCTGTCTCCTGACTCCCGATTCCTGATTCCTTACATCCCCCAATCTTCTGATGTGGTCTCACAATTGACTGTAAACGCAGCACAACGGGCCATTCCCAGACAGACGCGATTTCAGATTTCGCGGCGGACGATCCCAAAACCGGGCAAAACCATCGGGTTTCGTTCGAACTTTGGAACTTTTGAAGTTTGGGTTTTGCAAAAAGCTCATCTTTGAAAACTCCCGAGGTTCAGTCATGAAACAGTGGAATCTTTCCCGAACAGCGAACCTGTTTTCCGACCCGGCAGCCGGGGGAGTTTCCCGAGAGCGGGGGAACCGCCGCTCGCTTGCATTCCCTTCCCGGAAATTTACGATGAAGGCAGACATTTCCTCAGACTCTCCTTGCAGGCTCGCGTCTGCCTTGATCGAGACCACGAAAGACTCACCATGCCGAAAAAACTGATCTCCGACGTTGATGTGAAGGGCCAGAAAGTCCTGATGCGGGTGGACTTTAACGTTCCCCTCGACGAGAACCTCAACATCACCGACGACCTGCGGATTCGGGCCACGCTGCCGACGATCAACTCGGTCCTCGACCGGGGAGGCAGCCTGATCCTGATGAGTCACCTCGGGCGACCGACGGCGGGTCAGTTCGAGGAAAAGTTCTCCCTCAAACCGGCCGCCGAGCGGCTGGGTGAGCTGCTCGGGAAAGAGGTACAGTTCGCCACCGATACCGACGGTCCGGATGCAAAATCGAAAGCCGACGCGCTCCAGCCGGGCGATGTTCTGCTGCTGGAGAATGTCCGCTTCTGTCCGGGGGAGAAGAAGGACGATCCGGAGTTCTCGAAAAATCTGGCCGAGATGGGAGATATCTACTGCAACGATGCTTTCGGTTCGTGTGCCAAGCCGGACGCCTCGCTGCACGGCGTCCCGCTGGCGATGGGGGACAAGCCGAAAGTGGTCGGCTTCCTGCTGGAGAAGGAGTTGAAGTATCTGACCGAAACGATTGCCAATCCGACGCGTCCGTTCGTGGCGATTGTCGGCGGGGCGAAAGTTTCCGACAAAATTAACGTCATCTCGAACCTGTTGGAGATTTGCGACAAGGTGCTGATCGGCGGCGCGATGGCCTATACGTTCTCGCTGGCGAAAGGTGGCCAGGTCGGGAAGAGTCTCGTCGAGCCCGACAAAGTCGAGCTGGCCAAAGAACTGATGGAGAAGGGAGGCGACAAACTGGAACTGCCGACCGATACGCACTGCGGCGACGATTTTTCCGCCGACTGCAACAAGCAGGTGGTCCAGGCGGGCGAGATTCCGGACGACTTTGAGGGGCTCGATATCGGTCCCGACACGGCGAAAGCGTACGCCGACATCGTCCGCGGCGCGGGGACGGTGGTCTGGAACGGACCGATGGGTGTCTTCGAGATGCCTCCCTTCGATGAAGGGACGAAAGCGGTCGCTCAGGCGATCGCCGACAGCGACGCGGTGAGCATCATCGGCGGCGGGGATTCGGCGTCGGCCATCAAGCAGCTTGGTTTCGAGGACAAGGTCTCTCACGTCAGCACCGGCGGCGGTGCCTCGTTGGCGCTGCTGGAAGGGAAGTCGTTCGAGACGGTTGCCGTCCTCGACGAAGCGTGATCCTTTCGCTCGAATGGGAAATCACTGCTGGAGTCAGGACTCACGCGGCTTTAGGATTGAGTGATTCATCCTGAAAGGAGAGACCATGCGCTCGATGACAATTGTATTTTTCTGTCTCTGTTCCCTGCTCGCTTCCGCCAGCCGCTCGACGGCCGAGGAGGTTTATCTCGGGATGGGGGTTCGAATCGGCGAAGTGACCCAGGACTCGGCCATCATCTGGACGCGGGTGACCAAAAACAAAACCCGCAATAATGACGGGAAAACCGGTCCCGGCGTTGTTGGTCGCGTGAGAGGTCCACGCGACGAGCAGCCGGTCATGTCGCAGGAGGAAGTTGACGAACTGGTCGGTTCGGTTCCCGGAGCCGCAGGTCGAGTGAGGATTTCCTATCAGGCAGGGGAAAACGGAAAGCCGTTGTTGAGCGACTGGCACGCCGTCGAGGCCGGGCATGACTTCACGTATCAGTTTCAGCTTCAAAATCTCCAGCCGAATACGAGCTACCAGATTCAGGTGCAAGCGGCTCCTCCCGGTTCGGATGATCCGACCGATGTCGTGAAATCTTCCTTCACGACCGCTCCGACGAAAGAGACGTGGAAGGACATCACGTTCGCCGTGATTACCTGTCAGATGTATCACGATCTAGATGATCCGGCGGGGTTCAATATCTATCCCGCAATGCAGAAGGAGGGGATCGATTTCGTCGCCGTGACGGGGGATAACGTTTATTACGACAGCGAACTTCCCCGAGCCCGGAACGTTCCCATGGCCCGCTATCACTGGCACCGGATGTACTCGCTGCCGCGGATGATGGACTTCTACAGCAAAGTTCCCTCCTACTGGGAGAAAGACGACCACGACACACTGAGTAACGACGCGTGGCCGGGGATGAAACCGGCGATGATGCTTCCGTTGACCTGGGAGGAAGGGCTGGAAGTGTTTCGGGAGCAGGTGCCGATGGGTGAGAAGACGTATCGGACGATTCGATACGGCAAGGGTCTGCAGATCTGGTTGGTGGAAGGCCGCGATTTCCGGTCACCGAACAACGCTCCCGATGGTCCGGAGAAATCGATCTGGGGGAAGGAACAGCGGGACTGGCTGATGAAGACGATTCTGGAGTCCGACGCCAACTACAAAATACTGATCAGTCCCACGCCGATCGTCGGACTCGATCGACCTAACAAGAAAGACAATCTCTCCAATTCCAACTTCCAGTGGGAGGGGGACTTTTTCCGGAATTGGACGCAGGAACACAATCTGACAAATCTGTTCGTCTGTTGCGGCGATCGTCACTGGCAGTATCGTTCTGTCGATCCCGAGACCGGTTTGCAGGAGTTTTCGGTCGGGGCGGCGAGTGACGAACACGCGGGAGGCTCTCCCAAACGTAATGAAACGATCCAGCCGTTCCACCGCGTCAAAGGAGGATTTTTGACGGTCCACGTCTTCAAGGAGAACGACCAACCACAGCTGGAGATGCGTTTTCACGACGTCCACGGTAAGGTCGTTTACACCTACCGATACGACCAATAGATCGACACCTCAGAGAGAAAGTTACACGATGCCTCGCGTCCTCATTACGTCATTAAACGGAGAAGCCGGTCCCCATTTTGAGTTGTTTGCCGAGAACGGTTTCGACGTTGATGTGGTCGATCGCAGTCTCGACCTCTGGGACGCAGAGACACTGATCAAAGCGACTGAAGGTTACGAGGCGGTCATCGCCGGCTCGGAACCGTGGACCGAGAAAGTCCTGCGGGCGTTGCCTCAGTTGCGGGTCATCTCCCGCTCGGGAGTCGGGTTCGATGCAGTCGATACGGCGGTTTGCGATGAGCTTGGGATCGTGGTCGCCACGACGCCGGGGGTCAATCATCATGCAGTCGCCGAACATGCGACCGCGATGCTGATGGCGATTGCGCGGGGATTTCCCTGGAACGATATGTGGGTTCGCCAGGGGAAATGGGAACGCATCGCCGGTCCCCGCGTGATGGGACGCACGCTGGGGCTCGTCGGCCTCGGACGGATCGGACAGGCCACCGCCGAACGCGCGGCGGGCCTCGGGATGAAGCTGATGGCTTACGAGCCGTATGCCGACGATCATTTTATCGCCAAATGGGGAATCGAACTGGTCGGCATTGACGAATTATTCTCGCGGGCCGATTACGTCAGCCTGCATTGTCCCGCCACGGAAGAAACGAAACATCTCGTCAACGCGGAAAGACTGGCGAAGATGAAGGAGGAAGCCGTGCTCATCAATACCGCGCGTGGTTCATTGGTCGATGAAGGGGCGTTGATCGCGGCTTTGCAGAACAAACAGATTCGAGCGGCGGGACTCGATGTCTTCGAAGAGGAGCCGTTGCCGTTGTCGAGTCCGCTCATCGAGATGGAAAACGTCTTGCTTTCGGGGCACGTGGCGGGACTCGATTACGAATCGCACGACGGCACGTTCGGCATGAACGCCCAGACTATCATCGATCTGCATGCAGGCAAATGGCCGACGGAGCAGATTCGTAATCTGGAAGGAGTCAAGGGCTGGACGTGGGAACGAGGGTGAGTGACTTGGCGAATAAGGGTTTGTCTGTCACAGTAATGGCATGTCCGAACCGTCTCGCATTTATCTCGATCACAACGCCACCACACCTCCCTTTCCGGAGGTGATCGATCTCGTTGCGGAAACCTATCAAACTGCGTTTGCCAATCCCGGCAGTCGTCATGCCGAGGGGCGACAGGCGCGACGCGTGCTCGAAGCGGCGCGTGAATCGATGGCCGACCGACTCGGTTGCGAACCGCACGAAATCATCTTCACCAGCGGCGGCACGGAATCGACGAACATCGCCCTCCGGGGGCTGGCTTTCGGAAAGCCGGGAACGATCTTGATGACGCCCGGCGATCATCCCGCCTCGCGGGCAACTTGTGAAGATCTCCGTTTGCAGGGCTGGTCGATTTGCGAAATTCCTATCACGGAAGAGGGATTGATCGACCGGGATCAACTCACTGAGCTGCCGTGGGAGGAAATTCGTCTCGCCTGTGTGCTCATCGCCCATAATGAAACGGGTGTCGTGCAGAATATCGGCAAGCTCGGCAAGCTGTGCTTGAAACATCAGGTACCGTTGCATGTGGACGCGGTTCAGGCGGTGGGACGCATTCCGATCGTCTTCAAAAACATGCGGGTGATGACGTTGAGCCTGGGGGCTCATAAGTTCGGCGGCCCACGCGGCATCGGTGCGTTGGTCGTTCGTCAGGGACTCAAGATGCAGCCCGTCGTCACTGGCGGATTTCAGGAACAGGGGAAGCGTCCGGGGACGGAGCCGACTGCTTTGATTGCCGGCATGGCGCGAGCGTTGGAGATTTGCCTTGATGATTTTGACAATCGACTGGAAGCCTTGAACGAGTTACGCGACCGACTGCAATCGGGTCTCGAACAGAATTGTGCTCCCGTCGTCATCAACGGCTCTCAGGAACACCGACTTCCCAACACTTTGAATATTTCCTTTCCCGGCGTGGATGGTGAAGCGTTGCTGGTGGCGCTCGATCTGGCCGGCATTGCCTGCTCACTGGGAAGTACGTGTGCCAGCGGTTCGGCGGAACCTGCACCGATTTTGCTGGCGATGAAACAGCCGGAAGAAGTCTACTCCTCCGCGATTCGGTTTTCGGTCGGAGTCACCAATACCCTCGAAGAAATGGATGAGGCAGTCCAACGTATCTCCCAAGTGGTGAATCGGATGCGGAACACCTGAAAACCTGTGAAAAGGGCCGCGTCTTCAGTTATAGTTGGGGACAGAACCCCATCGGCCCACACCGGAAAGTCCAGATAGAAAGTAACACTATGTCTCAACATATCTCACGACGCGACGCTCTCAAGACTACTGCGGCTGCCGCGGGATCTGCCATGTGGTTTGCGACCTCTCCGAGATCTGCCCGCGCGGAACGTTCCGCCAACGAAAAACTAAATCTTGCCTGTATCGGTGTGGGAGGTCGTGGGGCGGCCAATGTCGGCGGAACGAGCGGCGAAAACTTCGTGGCGTTCTGTGATGTTGATACCTCGCGGGCCGGCAAGACGCTCGAAAAATACCCCGGCGTCAAGCTCTACGCCGACTTTCGCAAGATGCTCGACGAAGTGGAAAACGACATTGATGGTGTGGTGATCAGCACTCCCGACCATACTCACTTCCACCCCGCCATGATGGCCTTGGAGATGGGCAAGCACGTCTACTGCGAGAAGCCCATGGCCCACAGCGTCTGGGAAGTCCGCGAGATGACCAAAAAGGCGAAAGAGAAGGGAGTGGCCACCCAACTCGGCGTTCAGCGACACGTGCTTAACAGTATTCATAAGAGCGTCGACATCATCAAAGCGGGAGCCATCGGCAAAGTAACGGATGTCTATTCGTGGATGGGCGGCTCTCGCGGAATGCCTCCGATTCCCCAGGATAAACCTGCCGTCCCCGACCATCTCGACTGGGATTTGTGGATCGGCCCGGCCGCCATGCGGCCCTATCATCCGAGCATCTGTCCTTACGGCTGGCGGTTCTGGTGGGATTACGGGACGGGCGAAACCGGCAACTTCGGGTGTCATATTCTCGACATCCCCTTCTGGGCACTCGATCTCAAATATCCCTCCACCGTTTCCGCTTCCGGGCCTCCGGTTCACGAACTGACGACCCCGAAATCAATGGAGACGAAGTTCTTCTTTCCCGAACAGAACGTCAATCTGTACTGGTCACACACGGCAGCCGGTCCTGATATCGTGCGGGAGAAAAATCTCAAGGTCCGAGGGATGAACACCGTCTTCGTCGGAACCGAAGGCATCCTGGCGACCGGTTTCGGCGACTACAAACTCTATCCCGAAGAGAAATTCGAGGGATACAAAGTCGAAGACACAATCCCCAAGTCTCCCGGATTCCACAAGGAATGGATCAACGCCTGCAAAGGGGATGCTCCCGCGACGTGTGAGTTTGGTTACTCGGGGCCGCTCACCGAAACTGTCCTGCTCGGGAACGTCGCCTATCGATCCGGCGGCCAGGAATTCGAGTGGGATGCGGAGAAACTGAAAGCGATCGGTAACGAAGCGGCTCAAAATCTGATCGTTCCCGAGTTTCGCCAAGGCTGGGAAATCTGAATCACTATCGCGTCGGATTTTCGTACCAGATCACGCCGAGGTTCGCCCGTTCTTCGCAGGTGATGATATCCAGATCGCCGTCGCGGTCGAGATCGAGTAACTGTATCAGATCGAACTTGACCCCTTCGGGGCCGGAAACTTCGTGTCGTTTCCAGTTCTTGGGATCGCCGGTCGCCTCCATCCAGACAACTCCCGAGAGTTTGCCTTTAGCATTTTCGCAGGAATAAATCAGGTCGAGCCGCCCGTCGAGATCAACGTCGATCCAGCGGACCGATTTCATTGTGCCCGTATTCTCAGCCGCGGGGATCGCCGTCTGATTCCACTCGTGAGGTTTATCACGACGCGAGAAACCGAGCAGATCGTTATCGCGAGTCGAGACAATAATTTCCCAACCGGGAGGCGGCACTCTGCGATGATCGAGAAACATTACCTCGTGATTCGTTCCTCCCAGACGATGAGCGGGCCACTGGTCGGTAGACTTCTCCTCTCCTGGATGTTCGAGGAGAACCAGTCCGCGGTTCGGGCCTTTGCGGTCGGTCAGTAAGACATCTTCTCGTCCGTCGCCTGTTAGATCGACTTTCATTAACGACATAATCCACCCGGCGTCGTATAACGGATGCCACTTCCAATCGTTCAGAATTCGAGGATTGGCGGGTGATTCGAGCCAGCCCACGACGGCGTTCGGTTGTTTGGAACCGAGAATGAGATCGATGCCGTTTTTGCCATCGACCTCCATCGGCAGGCAGAACATCCAACGGGTCTTCTTGACGGTTTGCGGGAAAGCTTCTGTTTTCCAGGCGTCAGATTTCAGAAGATCAAGTTGATCTCTGGGAGCCCAATGCACGAACACAGTTTGCGTCGATCCCTCACAGGAACTGACGACGTCTACGGCACCATCATTATCGAGATCGGCGAAGACCGCATCCTCGGGACTTTTAACATTCCCCACTGTGACCGCAGGCCATAGTTGCTTCGCTGTGTCCGGACCGGGGTTGAGATAGACGCGAACCAGTCCTCCTTCTTCCCAGCCGGTTGTGAAGTCGGGATGACCGTCGAGGTTGATGTCGGCGACCCGAACGCCGTCCGCTCCTCGCGAGGAATTGTCGATCGTATGTCGCTTCCAGGGTTCTTCAGCGGCGAGATCGAGAATGAGGAGAATCTGCAATAAGAGCGAAAGAGAAATCAGGCGTTTCATGCGAGCGTTCAATCTGCGGAAGAAGAGGATTGTAGTTTCTCTTCTTCAGTTTGCAGATCGAACGGCGAGAGTTCCACAACTTTTCCGTCTTGCCAGGAGATCATCGGGACGTTGTACGCTCGGTGCAAGCGGATAGCGGCGTCCTGAGCTTTGCGCATGGCATCGAGGACGATTTGGCTTTCCTTTGAACAGGCTGGTTGATCTTTATCAATCATGTTCGCGATCCTGAGTCAAATTTTTCCAAACAGCAGGCTGGTAAACCACTGGTTCCTGAAGAGCTACTTTTTCTGAAATCAATTCTACTGATGAGTGAAATGTATTATCTAGCAATCTCCATTGATCGGCAAGATGACAATATTCATGGACAAAATTATTAATACATCGATGATACCTTCGACGAATCGTTTTCTCGGGGATGCCATGCGCACCGTGCTATTGGCGGTGTTTCACTCGATCAATACAGAGTTGAACATTCTTGACCCATATGAAATTGATCGTCACTTGATATCTGTATTCTTGTCGTGATTTTCGAATCAAGTTCAGCCAAGATCTACCAGCCAATGTTGTTTCAATCGCAAAACTACGATGCGATTCTGTCAAGTCGTATACTCTTTGGAGCATGATTGCCCCAGCATCTATCGCGACGTGTTCAGGAGAATAACCGGACAGTCCCTCGGCGATCTTATCCGCGTTGACGAATTCGTTGATGCCGAGCACGTCACGCAACAGGTGCGGAGCGAGTGTGGACTTCCCGGCTCCATTCGGACCGGCAATCAAGATGAGTTGAGGTGACTCGGACATCCCTCAATTATCAGTGAACCTCAATGATAATGCGAGAGAGAAACTCCACTCTCCACGCCTCTGCATCCAGTATAAATCACCCGATCAACTCATGAATCGGATCGACGTGTTCGACGCCGACCAGTTTTTGATCCAACCCGCCATAGAAGTAGCTCAATTTGTTCGGTTCGAGGCCGAGTTGATGCAGAATAGTTGCATGCAGATGTTTGACGTGGAACGGTCGTTCGACGGCGGCGGAACCGAGTTCATCGGTCGCACCGACACTTTGGCCGCCTTTGATCCCGCCTCCCGCCATCCACATTGTGAAGCCGTACGAGTTGTGATCGCGTCCGGTTCCCTGAGCGTATTCGGCCGTCGGTTGGCGACCGAATTCTCCGCCCCAGATGATGAGCGTTTCGTCAAACAGGTCGCGGTCTTTCAAATCCTGAATCAGCGCCGCGATTGGCTGATCGGTGTTGAAAGCGTGGTAGTTGTGGTTCTTCTCCAGGTCGCCGTGAGCGTCCCAGTTATTGTCGTTGTGATGACCGCCTGAGTAGAGCTGAATAAACCGGACGCCCCGTTCGACGAGACGGCGAGCCAGCAGGCATCGCCGTCCGAAGTCGAGCGTGCGATCGTTATTGAGGCCGTACATCTCCTGCGTATTCTGAGTTTCCTGCGAGATATCGACTGCTTCGGGAGCGTACTGCTGCATTTTGTAAGCGAGTTCGTAACTCGAGATCCGGGCGGCGAGGTTCGAGTTGTCGATCCGTTGCTTCAGGTGTTCGGTATTGGCGGCGTTGAGGGTATCCAATAATTGCCGCTGCATCGGTTTCGTGATGTTCTGGGGTAGATTCAGATTCAGAATAGGATCACCCTTCGGCCGCATCAGGGTTCCCTGATAAGTGGCCGGCATGTAGCCGCTCGACCAGTTCTTGGCTCCCGAAATCGGTCCGCCGGTCGGATCGAGCATGACGACGAACCCAGGCAGGTTTTCGTTCACGCTCCCGAGGCCGTAATTGATCCACGATCCGAGTGCCGGCGACCCGGAGAGAATTTTCCCCGAGTTCATCTGCAACATCGCCGACCCGTGAATCGGAGAGTCGGCGGTCATCGACTTCAGGAACGCGATGTCATCCACGTGGTTCGACAAATGTGGAAACAGGTCGGAGACCCATTGTCCCGATTCGCCGTACTGCTTGAATTTCCATTTCGGACCGACAACGCGCCCCTGGTTTTTTTCGCCGCCACGACCTTTGGTTTTTACTTCGACAGTTTTCCCGTCCAAACCGTATAGTTTCGGTTTGTAATCGAAGGTATCGACGTGGCTCGGTCCGCCATACATGAACAGGAAGATCACGTTCTTCGCTTTGGGAGCGAAGTGCGGAGCTTTCGGCGCCAGCGGATTGACGTATTCCGACTTTCCATCCGCGGCGACCGCTTGTTGATCGAGAAAGCCGTCTTTCGATAGCAAACTGGTCAGCGCGAGCCCGGTAAAGCCGGCGCCCGCTTCCCAGAAGAATTCGCGTCGGGTGCGTCCGCAAAAATGATTGTGCTGTGACATATCGGGATGACCTCAGTCGAGATACATGAATTCGTTGAGATTGAGGACCATCAACGCATACAGGTCTAGTGCCTGCTCGTCGTTGAGGCCGTGTTCGGTTTTCAATGTATTGATCAGCGAATGACCGCGTTGGAGATCGCTGTCGGTCGCCGGTCGCTGGCAAGTGAGCCAGATCGATTGCCTGATTTGTGCCTCGAGATCATCGGGGTGCGATTGGCGGAGTCGATCGGCCAGCTTCAACGCCCGTTCTTGTAGAAACTCGCTGTTGAGCATTCCGAGTGCCTGCGTCGGTTGCACCGTGCTGAAGCGATCCGCGCAACTACTGTCCGTTTCGCAGAAATCAAAGTCTGCGAGCAAAGGAGTGATCAACGATCGTTTAACGTGAATATAGACCGAGCGGCGGGCGCGTTCTTCGGGGGAAGAGTTTCCCCAACCGGCTCCCGGTCGGGATTGTCCGGCCAAGATCGCTTCCGGAATTTTGGGATAGATACTGGGACCGAACATTTTCGGATTCAGTTCCCCAGTGGCGGCGAAGAGTGAGTCGCGGATCTCCTCGGCGTTGAGGCGACGCATGTCGAATTTCCAGAACAGATCGTTGGTCGGATCGACCTCGTAGCTTTTGGAGTTTGGAGCGGAAGATTGTTGCCAGACATTCGACAGCAGAATCATTTTCTGAATCCGTTTGATGGTCCAGCCATGGTCCATGAAGTCCGAGGCGAGCCAGTCGAGCAGTTTCGGATGAGTGGGAGCGGCTCCGAGCAGGCCGAAGTTGTTCGGCGAACGCACGATGCCTCGTCCGAACTGATGCTGCCAGATGCGATTGATCATCACCCGCGCTGTCATTTTATTGTCGTCGGATGTCATCCAGTCAGCCAAAGCTCGACGTCTCCCCGTAGTGTTGGAAGGGGGAGAGTCGATTTCCGGTTTTCGAGACGTCAGCAGCACAGGAAATGTCGGCTTGACTTTCTCGCCAATCAGCCGTGGGTTGCCCCGATTCAGAATGTGCATCTCAGGAGGTTCGGGATTCTCAGTGACAGCCAGCGCATAATCCGCCGGAATCTTCTTGTTGAACAATTCGCTCATCTGCTTTTTGAGCTCGTTGTATTGCTTGAAACGCTTCGGACCGAGGATGCGGCGGCCCGAGATTCTCATCAGTTCCGGCAGCGGTCGAGATTTCAATTCGGAAATCAAAACATTGTCGGCGGTGGTCGCGGACAAATAACGATCACTAAAGCCAGGGCCCGACCAGCGAACGGCGAGTCCTTTGCTGTGTTGCCCCTGGAAGTATTCGAGGCGGATCGGAACGCGACCTGCTTTCAGGTCGATCGCCTTCTGGCTCGGTTTCCCGACTCCATGAATACCGTCGTAGTTGATGAGTTGTTGACCGTCGATCAGCAATCGACTGCCATCGTCCGAATCCATCCAGAAGGTATAGCGTCCGTCTTTCGGGACGATCAGCTCTCCTTCGAAGACGAACCCGAAGTAATTCTCCCGAGTTGCGGGACGAATATCGAAGTAGGGAGGATCGAGCGTAGCGACCGTTTCGGCCTTGAGGTTGTCGAATTTCGGCAGTTTCTCGAATGTATCGCGGTAGAAGCGATATTCGAGACTAGCGAGGTCGGGTTGTTGAACATCGGCGAGTGAAATCTGTTCGTATTTCTCGCGGAATTCATTCTCGAACTCACGTACCTGTGTCTGCACTTCATTGCGCTGTTCGTTCAGTTCGCGAACTTTTCGTTCGTACTCCTGGCGAGCTTCGTCGCTTTCGAAAATCGCCCGTTCGACATTCGGGCCTCCGCCCCGTGTGTATGGTTTGATGGCGCTAAAGAACGATGCCAAGCTGTAGTAATCGGCCTGGGTGATCGGATCGATTTTGTGATCGTGACACCGGGCGCAGTTGATCGTCAGCCCAAGAAAGGCTTGACCGGTGGTTGTGACCAGATCGTCGAGATTGTCGTAGCGAGCCAGTTCGCGATCCGCCGGTTCATCGTCCCAGATGCCGAGACGGTAATAGCCGGTCGCGATGATGGAATCGGGAGTCACTTCGTTCAGTTCGTCGCCCGCCAACTGTTCTCGCACAAATCGATCGTACGGCTTGTCGCTGTTGAAGGATCGAATGACGTAATCTCGATAACGCCAGGCATGCGGTTTCGCACTATCCCGTTCGAAACTGTTTGTTTCAGCATACCGAACCACATCCAGCCAATGCCGAGCCCAATGCTCTCCATATTGTGGGGAATCGAGCAGGCGGTCGATCACTTTTTCAAACGCCTGCGGCGAATCGTCTGCGAGAAAATCTTTGACCTCGGTGGGAGTCGGCGGCAAACCGGTCAGGTTGTAGGTCGCTCGACGAATCAATTGTTGTTTGGTGGCACGAGGATTCGGCGCGAGACCGTTCTTCTCCAACTGCTTGAGAACAAATGCATCGACAGGAGTCTTCACCCAGTCCTTGTGTTGAACCTGGGGAATGTCTGGTCGGGCAACATCCTTAAACGCCCAGTGAGTCTCCCATGGAGCCCCTTCGGAGATCCATTGTTTGAGCAGTTTGATTTCCTGATCGGAGAGCGGCTTGCCTTCGGGAGGCATTCGCATGAATTCATCGTCGCTGGTAATGCGTGCAATCAACTCACTCTCATCCGGTTTTCCGGGAACGACTGCGTTCAAGCCGGAATCGGCTTCTCCCTTGATAATCTTTTCTTCGTCGACGCGCAGTCCCGATTCCTGTTCTCCCGGTCCATGGCACGAGTAGCAGTGTTTCGCCAGGATCGGTCGAATTTCTCGGCTGTAATCGACCTGCGCAGACGCAGTTGACATCAGACCAACGACGAACAGGCAGGCCGTCGTCCAGCGGAAATGAGGAGATTGATATCGCAGACGCATGCTTTGAATCCGGTGTGTGGAACAATCGATGAAATCAAAGACTTCAGGCGGGCGTTGCCATTCACAAGGCAACGAAGAGGCAAGTCCTTCTATTTTCTATTGTCGCATCTGACGATAAAAGCTCAATGAGTTTTTGAAAAGAATGGTTGAGAAATATTTCGGGTTTATATGCTTAAAATAAAGGAGTATCCCCTTTGCGTTATGAGAGCCTTTACGTTTTGGAGACGCAAGAGACACCCGAAACCCTCCCCTCACAACGAAGCTGGGGAAGATTGTTGCATTTAGGCATCTTCCGCAGGGGGATCGATTCCGAAATCAGTAATGTCGAGTAACGATTCAAACGGCAGATTGCGTGCGGCAAAATTCTTTGCACCACCTTGCAGGCGATCGACGATACCGACCACTTTCACCACCTTGCAGCCGAACTCTTCAATCCGGTCTACTGCCAGAATGCTGCTGCCACCGGTCGTCACCACATCATCCACGACCACCACGTTCATTCCCGGCTCGACCGGTCCTTCAACATATTTGTTCGTGCCGTGTCCTTTGGCTTCTTTGCGGACCATGAAGCCTTTGATGTCTAATCCCTGTTCGGCGGCCACCGTCAGAACGCCGCCGACAATTGGGTCGGCTCCAATCGACATTCCTCCAAAGGCATCGTATTCCGTCTCTTTGAGCATCTCCAGCAAGCCGAGACTCACCTGACGCAATCCTTCGGCGTGCAGAGTGACCTGTTTCCCGTCGAGGTAGTAAGAGGATTTTTTGCCGGAGGCGAGTGTGAAGTCGCCAAATTTAAGAGCCCGTTCGCGGAACAGTTCCATCAATCGATCGCGGTCGTACATTGAGAGGTCCTTTCTTGTCTGGAGAGGACCAGTTTACCGCGGGGACCGTCAATTCGCGACTCCCAGGCCGGACTTGCTTACGGTCGAATGACGACTTCCGAACCCGGCGTCAGGAAGTCGTAGACTTCGACGATATCCTCATTGCCGAGCCGCAGGCAGCCGCGTGATTCCGCTTTACCGATTGATGTGGGATCGATGGTCCCGTGAATGCCATAACTGTCGCCGATGGAGACCCAGCGTTCACCGAGCGGATTGCTCGGCTCGTCGGCATCGATCACGCCATCGGGACCGTAGTAGGTGGGATTCTTGAGTTTCTCTTTGACGGAAAACGTTCCGATCGGTGTCGAATTATCGGCTCCGATGCCGATTGCGTAACGTTTCACAAAATAGCCGTGAGCGTGAATCGTGAGCGAAAAATCGCTGAGATCGATAAATGCCGAGAACGGTCCTTTGATCACTTTCAGCTTTTGTCCTACCTTCACTCGCTCGGGACGAACCCGATTGAGTCGTGCCAGATACTCCCACGATAAGTTGTATTTTGGCGCTACTTTCTGGAGCAGATCACCCGGCTGGATTTCGTATGCCTGCATAAAGTGCGGTTGTGGAGCGAAATAAATCATACCGGCTGTCTTGTTCAATCGCGTCAATAACGGTTCGAGTGGCTCCTCCTCTTTCCAGTAGCGTTGAGAAAGTTCGCGATGAGCCTTCAGATACTGGCCGTCTGCGATCCATTGATCGACTTGGGCAAAGGGGGCGTTTGTTAAGGGAAGGTTGGGGGCCACTGTCTTTTCCGCCGACGCGGGAATGATGGTATTCGCAGGAGGCTGATCCGTCACTTCAGTTTCGGTTGGTTGTTGAGTTCCGAAGAGCTTCGCGATGCGCTCCTGCTCAGAGAGTGAGGTTGAATGACGTTGCGGCGTGGACTCTGGTGAGGAAGCTGTGATTAAATTCGGTTGAGAAGCCGCTTTCTCAACAGGTGAAGTTTCTTGACCGAACGAGATCGGCGTCGCCGGGATTTCGTCGTGAGCTTGGTCCGACAACGTGGCTATCTGCGGTTCTGACTGCTCGGGAGCCAGCGGAACGTTCTCCAGGTTCTCAGCGGATGATTCTTTCTCTGCGACGGCTTCCTGTTCCGGGCTTTCTGTCGCCTCCGTTTCTTCGGACTGGCCTGACTTCGCGATCTCCGACTCACCCAGCAATCCCGTCACCTGATTTAGTGATGGTAATAGTCCGAGATACCATAAGGATCCCATCACAAACAGAGTTGTGAGCGTACCGGAGACCATCCAGTCTTTGGATTTTCGGTGTTGTCGAATGGGCTGTCGCATCGTCCTTGGCCTCGACAGAGTGACAAAGTGTAGAGAAACCGACGAGATTTATAGCACTTTGCCGAGTTTCGGCCTAGAGCACGTTCAAGATCTGTAACTGGCTGATGTCACAGTAGTTAGAGTGAAGGGGGCATTTTGGGTGTCTGCTCCGAATCAGTGCGGATCCCGGACGACGAATCCGCCCGGAAGACGGCGAATCAAACGTTTCATTTCGAGCACGGTTAATGTCGCCAGGATCCGGGCATCGTCGAGTGGGGAACTACGGAGCAATTCATCCACAGTCCCCGGTTCGAGTGGTATTAGATCGAGCAACGCGCGTTCCTGATCGTTGAGATTCAGTTCCCGAGGCGTGAGAACCGTCTTCCCTTCCGTGGTCACGGTCGGTTGTGTGAGAGGACCGAGCGTTTCCAGAATGTCATCCACATGTCTCACCAGTTGTGCTCCGTCGCGGATCAGGTCGTGACACCCTTCAGACGCTGCGCTATCGAGACGTCCCGGAATCACGAAGACGTCGCGTCCCTGTTCGAGCGCGTGACGAGCGGTATGCAGTGCGCCGCTGTTGCGGGCTGCTTCGACAATCAAGACTCCTTGGCTGAGCCCCGAGATGATACGGTTTCGTTGCGGAAAGAGACCCGGCACGGGGGCCTGCCTCAGGCACGCTTCACTGATCAGCGCGCCGCAGGCGATCACCTCTTCGGCAAGCGGTTCATGCTCGGGAGGGTAGATATGTCCGACCCCGGTTCCGAGCACGGCCAGCGTTCGACCATTTCCCTCCATCGCTCCTCGATGAGCGCAGGCATCGATGCCGCGGGCCAATCCGCTGATGACGGTAATCCCCGCCGAAGCAAGTTCCCGGGCGAATCGTTCCGCTTGCTGACGTCCGTAGAGCGTACAGCGTCGAGAACCGACGATTCCGATCCCGAGACGATCTCCGTCATTCAAGTTACCTCGCACATACAACAGTTGGGGAGGATCGGGGATTTCAGACAGACCGTCGGGATACAGGTCGTCTCCCAGACGAAGCAATTTCACTCCCAACTGCTGGCACGATTCGAACTCTTCGAAGACCTGATCGGAATCTTTCTGCTTCTGAATCCTGGCGACCAGTTTGGGGCCGATCCCTTCCACCGAAAGAAGTTCTTCGCGAGAGGCCTGAAAGATTTCAGACGCCGTACCAAAACGATGGCGCAGTCGAGTTTGGGCAATCGGGCCCAACCCGCGCGTCAGGCTCAGGCGCAAGGCGTCGAAAATTTCGGAGTCATTGGGAGCAGGTAAAGCCATCAGTCAACCAATATACTGGGCGAAAGATCAGCATTATGGCCGACTGTACGGATGGACGCAATTCAAATCTGGAGAAGAATCGCGGCTGGGGTTTAGAGAGCTCGTAGCAGAGTTGCCGCACTTTGACCGACACTCGTACGGTTCACCGAGAGTGCGGTGCTGCCGGTGAGGGGGACAGCCTGTCCCTGAGTGACGTTCAAGCGGCAGCGGGGATCGGGGTATTCGTAATTGAGTGTTGCGGGAATCAGGCCTTCATGCAAAGACAACAAAGCCCCCGCAAGCTCGACAGCCCCCGAACCGGCATCGAAGTTTCCGAAGTAGCTTTTAAGAGCCACAACTGGAATCCGGGAGATATGATCGGCGAATGTTTTGTGGTAGGCGCGGGCTTCGACCAGATCATCACGTTGGGTGCTTTTGCCGTGCGCGTTGATATGGCCAATCTGATCGGCTGTGATTTGAGCGCGTCGCAATGCTCCCTGGATCGATCTCGCGATTCCACGACCACCGGCCCCGTTGTTGTAACCAGCTCCATCGCAGCCGGACCCGAATCCGATCACCTCGGCATAGATGTCTGCTCCGCGAGCGACCGCGTGTTCGTAACGCTCGACGACGAAGGAAGCTGCTCCTTCTCCGACCACCATTCCATCTCGATCGAAATCAAAGGGGCGGCAAGCTTTTTCGGGGTCGTCCTTTCGGTGAGACAATCCTTCATACAGGCTAAGTTTGGCGATATCGACAGGAGAGATATTCGAGCCGCAGGCTCCGACGATCATGGCGTCAGCCACACCCCGTTCGATCACGCGAACCGCTTCCGCTAACGAGAGTAACGCGGAAGACTCGCGGCTGGTAATCGTATTGTTGGGGCCGCGGGCGTTGTGGTCGATGGAAATATGACACGCCGGCATATTGGGAAGTTGACGCAACAGCCACAGCGGCGCAATTCGTCCGGAACTCTCCTCGCCCCAGCGCGTCAGCATCATTTCGTCGTTTTGAGCGTCGCTGGCGATTTCGGCGACCGCATCGGCCAGCTCCTCAGGAGACGTCGACATCCGGCCCGCACCGTAAACCACTCCCAATCGATCGGGATCGATATCGCCGGGGTTCAGGCGACCGTCCTGCATCGCGAGATTCGCGGAGGAGACGCCGAGTTGCACGTCGCGCGACATCACTTTGAGAAATTTGCGATCGCGCACATATTTGACCGGATCGAAGTCTTTGACTTCCGCAGCCACGCACGAAGGAAGATCGCTGGTTGAAAATGCGCTCAGATAATCAACGCCCGACTTCCCGGAGAGAAGCCCGGACCAGAATGCATCACGACCGATGCCGATAGGAGAAACCACTCCCACGCCGGTAATCACAGTTCGTATTTGATCAGGTCCAGCCATCTTGGTCGGTCCCGACTGCCGATCAGAATCCCACTTGAACGCGCAGCCTTCTCGGAAATTGGTGTCATCCGCTGACAAAGGTGACAAATCACACATCGAGAGAGCGCGAGTGAAACCATCCACTCGGAAGGCGATCCTTCACCAGACAATATAAACACATTGTCTACTGGTAATATCGACCACTCGAGTGCCGTTTGCTGAAGGCAAGTTCAACCCCGGGGACGAGAACTTATGGATAAAGTCACGTAACCCGTGCATTCAGCAAAGTAGATTTACTTTCTCGCTCACACTGTCGAATGTGAGAATGTCGGAATTTTTCAGGCGAAAGGTCCCCACCTTTCAAAATGCCTGCAAGATTCCATAACAAAATTAGATGAGATCTTCGGAGCTTTGTCAACGAAACCCAGGCGATCTCCTTGCAGAGATTCCCCAGATCCCCCAAACTTAACAGTCCTTCATGACATAACCCTTTGCTCTCTCTGGAGATCCATCAGGTGAAAAATGATTTCGAAAACCTGTCAATCTCCTGAAAATGCCGAAAACATGACTTGTAAAGACTACAATCCCCTGCCGTTAATTTTCACGGATGATCACCTCTATGTTTGATGCGAATGAAGCACTCTCCTGGAAGCCGACGACTGCTTGGCGGATTTTGAGATGGCGTGCGGCGTTGATTCAGGAAATTCGAGACTTCTTCAACGAACGAAATTATCTCGAAGTCGAAACACCCATGTTGTCGCAAGAGACGGTCATCGACGGTCATCTCGATCCGATCGAAGCCCAACTCAATACCCATCGCGGTTCGAATTCAGAAACCTGGTACTTGCAGACCTCTCCCGAGTTCGGGATGAAACGTCTGCTCGCCGACCTGCATCAATCGAAGGCCTCCGATCAGCCTGCGGGATTGTTTCAAATCTCGAAAGCATTTCGCAATTCCGAACGCGGCCCGCGACATAACCCGGAATTCACGATGCTCGAGTGGTACGAAGTCGAGAGCGACTATCACGCTCAGATGGAATTGACTGAAGCACTCGTCCGCCGTCTCGTTCATCTCATTAACGAACGCGAACCGGGTATTTCGAGTATGAATCCCCGACTCAATATGACAGAGACGCCCTTCCATCGACTCTCCTACGACGACGCGAACGAACGAGTTTTGAATTGCCGCGTCTTATCTCAATCGGCCGCAGACCTGTTGATCCTTTGTCGTGCGGAGGGAGTCGAACCTCCTCCGACTCTCGATACGGACAATCGTGACGCGTTGTGGAATCTTCTGCTTGCGGAGAAAGTCGAGCCGACGTTGGGAACAAATAATCCTGAATTTCTCTGTGATTATCCGGCGTCTCAAGCGGCGCTGGCGAAAGTCCGCGACGACGACCCGCCGGTTGCAGAGCGTTTCGAACTCTATTGGGACGGGATTGAACTTTGCAACGGCTATCAGGAGCTGACCGACCCCGAAGCCCTCCGACAAAGAATATTTCAAGAAAACTCCCGGCGTCTCGCCGAAGGCGCCACCGCCTTACCGACGTGCGAGCATCTGATTGCCGCCATGGAATCAGGCTTACCCGAGTGTTCCGGAGTGGCGTTAGGACTGGATCGGCTAGTGATGCTGTTGCTGGGGCAATCGTCACTATGCGACGTGATTCCGTTTTCGTATGACCGTGCTTAATTTATTCCGGATTGAGGGGGCTCGATATAAAAACACCCCGTCGATCGATCATCGACGGGGTGTGGAAATCTCTGAGAGCTTGTCTTCTAATTCGCTTTTCGAGGCGAGAATGAGCGAACTGTTGCCCGAT
>JABURQ010000163.1 GCA_014762625.1 Planctomycetaceae bacterium
TTTTTTTTTGTATATGTTGTGATTATTACATCTAACTATACTGTGCTATTTGTCGGCATGGTCAGATGTGGATAAGATACAGTGTGTGTGGAGACGATAAGATATCGTGATAGGGATTATGGCGAGGGGCTCCCCGGACGTCAAGAGACTGTCAAAGAACGTGGGGAAAATTCCCCATGTGTGAGAGTGGAAAGAGCCCTTCGGCTTACTTCTTAAACTGCCCATCCGCAAAATCCAGAAACCAGTCCCAGTCCTGTTGTTCCAGACCGTGACCGCCCGTACGGATGTGATAGCCGGTATTCCCCACGTGTCGGGGAGAATTGAGCGCCGGCATCGTGGAATTCCCGATCGACTTCTTACCGAAGAGTTCAAACACAGGCTTGGAAGCAACGACCGACAGATACTCGCCGCGCGGATCGGCCCAGAGGTCTTCATCAGCACTCGTCACGTAAGCCGCGCGCGGCACCAGGAGCGCGAAGATTTCGTGCTGATCGACGGGAAGTTCGTTTTCCCGACCGCCGTAATCCGCAAACGGCGGACAGAACCAGTGCGGAAAACTGCTCGTGATCCGAGCGACGGTTTCTCCATAAGCACGCCGCGACAACGCCGCTCCTCCGCAACCGGAGTTATTGCTATAGCCGATGGCGAACCGCTGATCTTCGCACGCCGCCCAGAGAGATGTTTTGCCGCCGCGCGAGTGACCGACGATGGCCACACGACTGCTGTCGATCTCTTTCAGGGTTTCCAGATGATCGAGAATGCGGCTCCCCGCCCAACCCCAGGCAGACAATGAACGCCACGCTTTATCTTCCGGCGGCTTTCCGTCTGCGAAGAACGCGCGGACACCCTCTTCATAGCCGTCCTTCTTATCGGGACAAACGTCGGAAGTATGAAACGATGCGGTCGCGTAACCCCGATCGATCAAGGTCCGCACCGGCCAGAACGGATCGTGCTCCTCGATCACTTTGTCCATCGAAAGAAAATAGCGATTGTTAATATGAATCACCGCCGGAACCGGCTTCTTGGCTTTTGTGGGAATGAACAACGTAAACGGATACGAGTAACTGCGGTCACCAATGGTCACCGTCGCCTGCATACTGCGACCGACCGCCTTGCCTTCAAACAGTCCTGTTTTTTCTTCGAGGACTTGATAGCTCATTTTGTAATCAACGTCGGGCCGATTGCCGTACACCGTATCGCGAAACAGTTGCAGCAGTTCCGGTCGCCGAGTTCTCATCCATTCCTGCGGAGTGGTGACCCGGCTGCCGCTCGTCGTCATCAGCGGATCGGGAAGCTGATACTCGGGGACTTTCGATTCCCGGTAGATGAAGTCGCCCCGCCGGGATTCAAATTTCTCAATCACTTCCGGCTTCGCCGTCCAGGGTTTCCCCTGATCTTTGTCTTGACCAAAGGAGAGTCCGTTCAATGCCAATAGAGTCATCAACGCGGTGAGAGTGAGTCGAGCCATGAGTATTGCATTCTTAAAATGGTGGAAGATAGCCGATGATTGTCTAAGTTACGCCAGAATCTTTTGCACGACGTGCCCGTGCACGTCGGTCAGTCGAAAATCCCGACCGGCGTAACGATAGGTCAACTGCTCGTGATCGAATCCCAGCAAATGCAGCATAGTGGCGTGCAGATCGTGAATCGACGTCGGGTTCTCGACCGCTTTGAAACCGAAGTCATCGGTCGCCCCGTAGATCGTGCCTCCCTTGATCCCGCCACCTGCCAGCCACAACGAAAAGCCCCAGTGATTGTGGTCCCGTCCCTGCGACGCACCGCCGCCGTTCTGTCCCAGTTCGACGCTCGGCGTCCGACCGAATTCGCCGGTACACAAAATTAACGTCTCCTCGAACAGGCCCCGCTGCTTCAGATCGGTGATCAACGCCGCCAGTCCCTGATCGCATTGATTGGCGACGTTGCGATGCGCGCTGGCGATGTTGCCGTGACTGTCCCACGGTTGCCCGCCGCCGTGCCACGTCTGCACGAAACGGACGCCCCGTTCGACCAGACGTCGCGCCAGCAGCAGTTGCCGATTCTGCGGTCCGTCGCCGTACATTTTGAGGATGTGTTCCGGTTCCTGCTGCACGTCGAAAGCGTCGGTCGCCGCCGTCTGCATGTTGTAGGCGAGTTCGAACGACCGGATGCGGGCTTCAAGATCGGCTTCGTCGGGTCGCTGTTCGAGATGTCGCTTGTTGAGAGACTGGAGCAAATCGAATTGTGTCTTCTGTTCCTGTGGATTGAGACGCGCGTTATGCACGTTGGCGATCAGCTTCTTCGGATCGCTCTCGTTCGTATCGACGTGCGTCCCCTGATAGACGCCCGGCAGAAACGCCGACCGCCAGTTCCCCGCTCCGCCGACCGGCAATCCCCCCGGACACAGCGCGATAAACCCAGGGAGGTTTTGATTTTCACTCCCCATCCCCCACGTCAGCCACGATCCAAAACTCGGTCGCACCAGCCGCTGATCGCCGGTATTCATCAGCATCAGCGACATCTCGTGATTGGGAAGTTCTGCATACATCGACCGAATGACGGCCATGTCATCGACGTGCTGCGAGAGATGCGGAAAGAGATCGCTGACCGGAATCCCACTCTCCCCATGCTTTTCAAACTTGAACGGTGACGGCAACGCGACTCCCGTTTTACGTTCGGTCTGCAAATTGTCGTACGGGAGCATCTGACCGCCCCGCTTCGTCAATTCGGGTTTGGGATCGAACGTATCGACCTGCGACATGCCGCCGTTCAGAAACACGTGAATCACGTGCTTCGCCTTGCCGGGAAAATGCGTCGCCCCGGTCTCACCGCAGGAGACTTCACGCATCAAACCGGCCAACGCCAGCGAGCCGAAGCCCATGCCGCTTTTCTTCAGAAAGTCTCGTCGTTGCATCGGAAGGTCAATCATCGTTAATCCACAAAAACAAATTCATTCGCCGCCAGCAGCACATGGGCCAGACGTTGCCATAACGCCGTCCGCTCCGCTTCGGCTTTCGAGTTCACATAATTGAGGGCGAGTTCCAGTTCCCGGCTGTCGGGTTCGCGGGAATAGACCCGCCGATAAAGTCGTCGCACGCGCGTTTCGTCATCTTCGGCGGAACTGATCTCGGGAAGTTGCGCCAGTTTCGCAGCCCGATCCTGGATGAAGTCCGAGTTCAAAGCAAACAGCGTCTGCTGCGGAACCGTCGTATCGGGCCGTTTCGCCGTGCAGGCGTTCGGGTCGGCACCGTCAAAGGTACTCGCGAATTTGTGCACGATGTCCCGATTGATAAACGCATAAATGCTGCGTCGCGGAACGACCGGTTTCGAGAGATAATTGAACGGTCGCCCGCCCATCTTCGCATCCAATTCTCCCGACACCGCCAGCATCGCATCCCGCATCGATTCCAGTTCGAGTCGATGACGGGGCATCCGCCAGAGCAGCGTGTTGTTCGGATCGGCCTTACGCGACGCGGCGTTTTCAACGGCCCCTTGCTGATAAACCGCAGACAGCATGATCCGTTTGTGTAACGCTTTCAGCGACCAGCCGTCCTCCGCAAATTTGGCCGCCAGATAATCGAGCAACTCGGGATGCGTCGGCGGATCGCCCCGCGTACCGAAGTTATCGGGAGTCCGCACCAGCCCCTTGCCGAAATGATTCCGCCAGACCCGGTTCACGACAACCCGCCGCGTCAGGGGATTCTCGGGAGCGACAATCGCCCGCGCCAGCCCCAGCCGCCGCTTCCCGTCGGGAAACGGATCCGCAGAGTCCGCAGAGAGTGCCGTCAGAAAATGAGCGTCCACCGTCTCTCCCCGGTTGACCGGATTGCCCCGCTTGAAGACGTAAAAGTCGTCGGTCTGTTTCTTCTCCTTTAATGCCATCGCCCGCGGAGGCGAACCCGGCGAAGAAAGATGCAACGCTTCAATCGCATTCCGGATCCCGTTCAAATTGTCGCGGACCGTCCGGTTCAGTTCCCGCGTCGATGCCGTCAAATCCATCGCGGTCGGCGTCTCCGGTTGATAGAGATGGCGTCGCAACTGTCGCTGAATGGCTCCATTGACGACCGCATGTTTCGGATCCTGATCGGTCACCACCGGCGTTCCCGGCTTCGCTTCCAGGGACGCCGCCAGCAAGGACTCCAGCCATTCCTTGTGAACATCGGCGAAGACGTTCCCGTACACCTCGGCGACTTCGAGCATCGATTTCGGAGACTTCGCGATCAACGCATCGACGACCCGCGGATTCCAGCGGGGAGCCTTCTCAGCGAGCGTCTGCGGAGCGGCCAGCTTCGAGCGATCGCCGATTTCTTCATTCATTTTCTGGAGAATCGCGGCAGCTTGCGGTTCGAATTCCTCGGGTTTCAGCGCCGACAACTGATGCCAGGGACCGAAGACCGGATCGTTGCCGTCAAACTGTTTCAGATACTTCCGCCAGCGTTCCAGCACGCGCGGCCGAATGTCGTCGGTACGATACGAGAGAAAGACCGACGATAGATCGACTTCGGGGACACCTTTCGCCAGTTCCTTCAAATAGAGACCAACCTGCATCCGCAAACGCCCCCGCATCACTTCCCCCTGATCGCGGGCCATGTCTTCGTATGCCACCTGACGCTTTTTCAACTCGGCCTGATAGTTTTCGTACGCGGGCGTTTGCTCCGGCTGCCCAACAACCGGCAACAAATCGGGAGACTCGCTGCTGGCCAAAGTCGCATACAGCGAATAGTAGTCGGCGGTCGGAATCGGGTCGTACTTATGATCGTGACACCGGGCGCACGCTACCGTCAGCCCCAGCAATCCCCGCGAGACCACATCGATCTGGTCATCGATGGTGTCGTGCGGATTCCGGAACTGCATCCCGACCGTCAGAAAACCGAGACCCGCCAGAGCCGGATCGTGCTCGGGGAGACCGAGTTGGTCGGCGGCGAGTTGCTCCACGACGAAACGATCGTACGGTTTGTCGGCGTTCAGAGACCGGATGACGTAATCGCGATAGGTATAAGAGAAGGGAAACTTCGTGAATCCGATCGCCGCGCCGCCGTGCGTATCGGCGTAACGGGCAATATCGAGCCAGTGCCGCCCCCAGCGTTCGCCGTAATGCGGAGACGCCAGCAAACGGTCGATCACTTTTTCGAACGCATCGGGAGACTCATCATTCACAAACGCCTGCACTTCGTCCCAGGTAGGCGGCAATCCGATCAGGTCGAACGTCGCCCGGCGGATGAGTTGCTGCTTGCTGACGACAGGAGAGAGCCCGATCCCCTTCGCCGACAGTTTCTTGAGGATGAAGCGGTCGATCTCTGTTTTGGCCTCCGGATGATCGGCGGGAAGTTCCGGCGTTTCAATCGGTTCGAACGCCCAATGCCCGGCGTACTCCGCTCCCTGCTCGATCCATTGTTCGATCAGTTTGATCTGTTCCGCGGAGATCGTCTTCCCCGACTCGGGAGGCGGCATCTTCGTGAATTCGTCGTCTGTCTTGAGACGTTTGACGAGTTCGCTCTCGGCAGGCTGGCCGACCGCAATCGCGTTTTCCCTCGCGGCCTCTTCCAGATCGAGCCGGAGATCGGCTTCACGTTTGTCGGCATCCGGGCCGTGACAGTGAAAACAGTTCTCCGCCAGGATGGGACGAATCTGCTGATTAAAGTCGATGTCGTCCGCGCGGACTCCGGAATTCACCAGACAGAGGAGGACAGACAAACGAGCGACTGGAACAATTTTGATAACGCAACAGTGTTCTTTCATGCGTTCATCGTACCGACTCTGTTTCAATAATCTCAAGAGAAGACTCCTGATCGCTACTCCCCTTTCAACTCCTGCATCATTTCCAGGATATTGTCGGTGATTTTCTCCGACGCCTCGAACTCCACCCGGTTCGTCCCCATCCAGGTTTCGTAACCGCCGAGCTTGTGTTGCTCGGGAGTCGGCAGATAGCCGTGATAGTCGTTCGCCAGTTCGATCGTGAACGCATCACCGAACGGAGACCTCTCTTTAATCTCCAATCCGATCTCCACAAACGTCTCGAACGGAATCGCCGCGATGGCAAGATCGCCGATCCGCATCGCCTGCAACGGAATGACGTACTCCTCCGGCCCGTCGAGGAGTCGCTGGACGCGGTCGGCGTAGTTCGTTTCGTAACGATGAAACTTCTCCGCCCCTTCCGGCTTGGCGCGGACTTCTTTGAAGTAAGCCTGCATCGCCGAGTCCGGTTTGCGGACTTTCAGGGTCAGTTCCCGATTGGCCACTCCGAGCGGAACCCAGTCGTGATGCTCGATCTGTTCGTAAGCCGACTTCACCTTCTGAGCGACCTTCTCGGCGACTTCAGTCATCTTCTCGTACTTGGCGTACCGCTTCTTTGTCGGGTTGGGAAAGTTGATGTTGTTGATGTCACCGCTGGTCCCGTTCGACATCATGCCGACGAACGGCGGGTGACTAAAGTCATCGTCGGCCCCGATCAGTTCGCCGATCCGTTCGGAGAAGATGCCGAAGTAGTCGGAGGAAATTTCCCCCCTCTCCACATTACCGACATAGTGCAACGAGTAATTGCCCAGGAGCGCCAGCGGGCGACCATCCTTCGTCTGCACGCTGATGAAGGAAACCTCGGGATCGATGGGCCCTGCCGGCTTGATAAGCTGTTTGCCGCCACGCGGCGGGTTCATGCGGACTTCGTCGATCCCGCCGAACGGATTGCGTCGGAGTTCCGGATCGGTCACATACCATCGGCGATTGAAGACTTCCGACGGCTCATCGACGCCTCCCCAACCGATCTTCGCCTCTTCCATATTCTGCAACGCGCGTCGGATACAGTCGGCAATACGCCTGACGAGCAGCGGACGATAAGTCTCGCTGCTGCTCGGTGTCGCGGAGTGCGTGTGCGTCGCCGCCATCAGCAGGTTTTCGGCGGGGAAATCGGTCTCTTCCGCGATCAGTTTGCGAACGTCGTTATAGATATCCTTCTGGATGCCGAGATTGTCGCAGATCACGAAGCCGAGCTTCGTCACGCCGTTATCGAGTATCAGACAGCGGGCGTGGAGTTCGTCGTGGATGTTGGTCGAGGGAAACGGCGCGAATCCGCCGATCACCCGTTCTCCCAGCGGCGGCGTGATATTGCTTTTCGCCGCCCCGGCTCTCAGGACTTTCCCGTCCGCATCCTGAGACATTCCTACTACGGGAGAAATCGCTAGGAGCATCAATACCATCTTGATCAGCAACAGTCGGCGGGAAGCAATCATGGCAATTCACTTTCTTCGGAAGGATCGAGAGGCGGGACACCTCGATCCTAGTCGAGCAAACCGGCGGAAGGCAATCATCGATTTTCCACTTCCTTTCTTTTTTGATTTGTTACAATGAGATCATCGTCAATGATATATTCCTACGGACTTTCTCATGAACCCCCTTCTCCGCTCATCCTGCCTTTGTCTGTTATTTCTGGGACTTTCCGCGCACATCGCGTCGGCTGCCGATACGCCCGCGATTCGCGGAGCGGTCAAAAAAGCGTTGCCGTTTGTGGTCAGTGAAGGCAATTCCTGGATCGAAACGAAAGACTGCACCAGTTGCCACCGGACGTCGTTCCAGACCTGGGCGCTTACTTCCGCTTTCAACGCGGGCTTCGACGTCGATCAAACAGCTCTCGAAGAGCTTCGCGTCTGGTCGCGCGACGATCTCAATGCGATCAATGAAGACGACCAGAAAGCCGCCGCGACCCGAAACCTCGAATGCGTCAGTCACATTCTCTGGGCGGAACGGAAGCTGTTCGCTCCCCGCAACGATCGGGAGACGCGAGCCAAGTTCCTCAAATATCTGAGCGAAAACCAACTCGACTCGGGTCTCTGGAAAGCGAACGGCCAACTCCCGCTGCAACGACGCTCCAAAGAGGAAACCCAGATCGTTTCGACGATGTGGAACGCGCTGGCGCTCGGGACGTCTCCCGACCAAACCTCTCAGGAGGCCCGCGCCAAAGCGATGGCTCAGATCGCCCAATCGACCACCGGACAAAGTACGGAAGAACTGATGCTCCGCATCTTACTGGCGATACAGGAAAACAACAAAGAGCAGGCGACGCGCTGGGTTTCCGAACTCCAGTCGCGACAGCGCGACGACGGTAGCTGGAACTGGGTCGGCGAGACCGGCTCCGATCCGCTGGCGACCGGGATGGCGCTCTACGCCCTTCGCTCGGCTCGCGTTCCGGTCACCGACCCCGCCATTCAACAGGGCGTCGACTTTCTGGTTTCCCATCAGGCGGAGAACGGCAGTTGGAACACCACGCCCGGCACCAAGAAAAAAGCCCAGGGTAAGCCGGTCGAAACCTCGATTTACTGGGGGACCTGCTGGGCGGTGATCGGCTTGACCGCCGTCCTCGAAGACGATCCACACTAACCTTTATTCTTTCTCAGGAGAGAATCCCAATGATTTTGCGAATCTTCAGCGTTCTGTGTCTGCTCACGCTCACTTTGAACCTCGCTCCGGCCAACGCCGATACCCCTCCCGAACTGAAGGTGCTCGGTCGTCTCGTCGGAGAATGGGACGGCACTGTCCAGAATCAGAAAGTGACCTTCGACGTGACCGCCGACTGGACCCTGAATGGTCAACTCGTCGAACAGAAACAGGTGTTTCAGGATGGCGCCGTCGGACTGTTGATTTACGGCTACGATCAAGCGTCGAACCAATACTTTCTCAACCTCCACGACTCCCGTGGCATCCACTGGATGCTGAAGGGAGACTGGGACGAAGCCACCCAAACCTTCACCTTCAAAGGCCGCTCGGGAGAGAATGACGTCACCGTCAAATCAACCTTCCGCAATCAAGACACCAGCGACTGGACGATTACACTGATCGGGAGCGGCGGAGAGGTGACCGAACTCCGCGGCACGAACAGACGGGCGGTGAAGTAGCGGCGTCTTGAAGGAAGACGATTCGTCGAAACTCGACTGCCGACCGTGCCTACTTTTCGTATCCCAAACGCACACGGACCGGCCCCAGTATCTCCTCGGCGATCGCCATCACCTGGGGATTGAAATAGAGTGACTCCCGCCAGACGCCCGCTTTACCCTGACGACGAAAATGCCCAGGGCCGGTCTGGGAGAACTGACTGAAATCTCGTTGTTCAGCCACTTCGCGGGCCACCCCCGGTTTGACCTCCACGGAAACCAATTGTCCGCAGGCGATCAGTTGTGCAACAGGATCCTCCAACAAAGATTCATACGTGATGCGTAATTTCTGCGTCTCCGGGAAACTCTCGAATGCTTCCGCCGCAGCGAGCGCCGCCGACTTGATATGTCGGCAGGTCCGCTGCACATTTTTTTCCGAGAGGAACTCAGCCTCCCCGCGGAACTCTTCATTCCACGCCCCCGGCGACTGAAGATCGAGAAATGAATCGAGCGTATCGTAAGGATCGCGAGTGAGGAACACCATTTTCCCCGTCGGGAAAAGCGAACTCAACCACTCGTAAAGTTCGGGAGTATTCACCTCTTTGACGAACAAGGCATGACGGCCGAAATTGGGATAACGTTCCCGCGCCATGCGGAAGAACGTGTTGCGCAGACTGTCGTGCAAAACACGTTCATACCGTCTCGCATAAAATGACGCAGGACGGTCGCGATCCTCGGGGACCTCTATTAAGTGACGCAACATCCGACCAAAATACGGCTCGTGCCAGCGACTCATTCGCGGAAGGCTCCCCAGCATCTCAGCGAGCCACGTCGAGCCGCTCCTTCCATAACCGATAATCCAGGCCAACCGATGTTCGGCTTCGCTCGGATCGCCTCGCTGTGCCTCCAATTCTCTCAGTTCCTCGATCATCTGCTCCGCTCGATGATGATACAAATGCGAGGTCCACGTAATCTTCCGAGCTTCCGCAACTTTTTGTTGCCGCTGTTCGGTATCCCTCAACGCGGTCTGCAAAACTGTCTTAGCCGACTCTATCGTATCGAAGTGGTACACACTCTCGTCAAAGAGACGTCGCACTTCCGAACGTTCGGGACCGGTTAACAAACCGCAATGCCCGTAAGCGGTCACTTCGAAAATTCGGGGAGAGGGAGAATCGGCCGGTTGTTCAGTCTCTCGAAACAAATTCAAAGTCACTTTGGATTGCGCGTAGATCTCCCATTTTTCGGGGGTGGTGATGGTTTTCGAGCGCAATTCGACCGTCGAATATTTCAGAAACTCTTCCACACCGCTGACAAATTTTCCCGCCACCAGCATGCGCAGGTTTTCGGCTTCGCAATACTTCGCCAGTTCCAGCAAAAAGGGCAAGCGATCCTCAAAGACTGTCCCAATGAAACTGAGGTCGTAGGCGGGCTCGTCCAGCAACGGAAATTCGGGAGGCGGCAATGTCGCGGTAGGTAAGTAAAATCCGTCATCACCGGCGGAGCGGATTTCGTTACTGAATCGATATTGATACAGCGACTCGGTCGCCGGCATAAATTCGTACGGATCGTCGGTCGCAACCAACGCGGTCGGAATCCCCGCATTGCGGATGGAGAGAGGAACGCGAGCACGCTCCCCGCGAAAATAAAGACCATCCACGAAGATCACGCAATCGATATGATTGTCGGTATCGAGAGCGGTTCCGATAATCTCAGCACAAACGGTTTGGACGCTGAGAACTTTGAGCATGGAAAACGTTGGATAGGGCTGAACCTCAATGCCGGCAACTTCCAAACCAATTCGATAACCATCCCAGACATCGCGCGTCGAGAAATTCGCAGAACCGGAAACCAGCAACACTTTTCCTATCGCCACGCAGCCACCTTCGATTCACTTTCCGAGAAGGACGACGCTCCAACTCCACCCGGTGGATGGTCCCGATCCGTCCCTCGCAATCAGGTATAACTGTAGACCGCGTGACTCGCGTCGTTCAAAATTCCCACTTTCCCGACGACATTATCCTGGGCATCGGTTTTCAGAATGACGCCCGCCGCAACAGTGGTTGCGGCCGACGTATAAATCAGAAACTGACGACGAGTCAGATGCTTATCCTGACGTTCATTTTGAGGAGTCATCGGAAATTCCAATCAAAGAAACATACCGTCAATGTAGTCAAAACTTCCCTCGATATGTTCGCTGGGAGTCGTCGCCGTGTGCTTGACCCAGATCACCTTCTTGTTGGCGCTGGGCAGCTCGGGGAGCTGAATATCGATGGATTGATTCGGCTTGACGGTCGCGATCAGATTCGTCGGTGCCGTGGTGATACTGTTCGAATAGTAGACCCCGTAATCTGACTTCCCTGAATTGAAAAAGCGATAGTAGAGATAATCGTTCGGGCCCAACTCATCCAGATTCGCGATCATCACCTCTTGATAGAGATTGGCAGGATCGATTGGATCCCCATTATCTTTATAGCGGGGATTCAGAGTATCGAAGCGTCCGCTGCGCACAGCAGCGGTCGGAGTCAGATAATCGTAGATTCCCTGCACGCTACTCTCTGCCGCCAGGGCCTTAATTTCCACGTTCACCCCTCCGGCAATATCGACGGAATAGGCGGGATTCACTTCCGCATACTTCACTCCTCCCAAAAAGACAAAAAACTTTGTGTTTCCGGAGTTGAAAATTCGCGTCACGACATCGGCTTTTTTCGCCTGAATAATTACGTGAGAGTCGTTTGCTGCGTTCGATGTAAATTCGAAACGACCGCTGCGACGAGGTCTGATAGCCATGGCCCGGCTCCTGTGAAATGAGACAAATTGGATGGTGAATATGATCCGCCAGCGTCAACGTTCAGAACGATCGAAACCGACATAAAAGAAGTCTCAGGAGCTTTAATCTAAAGAGCGACTGAAAGACCTGTCAAGAAGTTCATTGTGAAAAGAAAACAAACAGAGTTGAACTTTAACGATTATTCCGATTGTAACAATCATCGTCGTCTCCAAACTTCGCTTAGCCGGCCTCCAATTACTCGTGAGTGGTTCTCCAGATGTGAATATCGCCATCCATCCCGCCGGAAGCGAGCGTACGAGCATCGGGTGAAAGCGCTAGCGAAAAAACCTGTCGCCTGTGACCGTAAAGCGTGGAGATCTCGTCACCCCAACGAAGATCCCAGATTTTGATCATATGATCCCGGCTGCCCGTCACAAACCGCTCACCGTCCGGGAACGGAAGCAGCGTGGTAATTTCAGCACCGTGTCCCTCGATCACACGAGGTTCGCTCGCTGAAGTCGAACTCACATCATGAATCTGTAAGTCGCCGTAAATAGTTCCCACAATCAGCGATTGATTGTGAAACGCGAAAACTGCCGCTTCACCGCGCGTCTCGATCGTCTTTCGTATGGCGAGCGGCTCTTGGGTCAGAATCACGATGCGTCCATCGTTGAACCCGACCGCGAGCAGATTTTCCCCGCCCACGAGATTCGTCGCCTCCGTTTCGGATTCCAGCGAGAGTTCCCGTTCAATTTCTTGAGTTTCTTTCGCGTCGTATTGCAAAACGACTCCACGACGACTCACGAGAAAGAGTTTCTCTCGCCCCCCCGAGACATACATCCCCGCTAATGAATGAAACGGTGTGTAGAGTTGTGAGGACGATTGAGATTCGAGATCGATATAATCGATCACCGGTTCGGGAACTCCACGAAAGAGCCTCCCTAACCGCGGAACGAAACCGAATTGACGCACGCCCGCATCGGCGGCAGGAAACAACACTTCGCTGCTACCGGTACGAAGCTGAAAACGTTTGATCTCCCCGTTCGGAGCCAGCGAGAACAGCGAACCGCCGTCTTCACTGAATTGAAGTTGCCTGACCGGACTCTCATGCCAGACAACCTGTGGTTCGATCAACTTGGCAACGCTCACCACCTTTGCGGTCCCGTCTCCACTTCCGATCGCCAGATAACGTCGATCGTAAGAGAGGGTCGCCCTCCCTTCTCCCAAACGATGGGTCGTCAGTTGCGAGACGAGATTTCCAGAATCCAACTCGTGAACTTCGAGCGTGTTTGTGATTCCCGTCGTGGCGAGGAGTTGATCCTCTTTCAGAAAAAAGGCGCTCCCCAAACGTCCCTGAACACCATGTTTTTCACCGATCATTTCCCCCGTGGACGTTTGATAAAGGCGATAAAAGCCGTGCTCTCCCCCGACCGCGAGACGCCGATCGTCACGGGAAAAACAGATCGCCTGAATCGGTTCGATAGCTCCGCTGGAACCGTTATCAATTTCCAGAATGGCCGTTGTCTCCGGCAACGCGTAAATACGGATCTTCCCCTGATCCCCTCCAATCGCAACCAGGCTGCCGTCGTGCGAAAATTCCGCGACATTTGATCCCTTCGGTCCGGAGGGGAGCGGCGCGATGCACTTTTCCGTCGCCAGATCCCAGATTCTCACCGGTCCCTGCTCTCCGAATGAAAGCAACCGACGACCGTCCCGCGAAAACCGAACGCGGCGAACCCTCGGCCCCTGTTTGATTGATTGCAGCGGCAACTCCATGTCATTGGGATTCCAGAGATTGATTAAGCCGTTGGAATCCCCCGTCGCCAACTGGAGACGGGTGGGAGAAAATGAGACCGAGGAGAATTGATGATGATCGGGACGTACCCGCGTCACCAGTTCTCCATTTTCGATTTTCCACAAGGCACAATGGCCTTCGACGCCGACCGTCGCCAGCAATCGATTATCATGTGAAATCGCCAGATCTTTGATTTGATCCCCATGCTTCACGTTCAACACCAAATGATCGAGCAGCCGGTCATAATACTGCCAGGAAAAACCTCTCAACTCACGCAATGTCGGTTAGGTGGAGATACGATCGAGCGTCCAACGAATCCCTTCCAGATCCCCCTGGACGTAGCGCTGTGCGACCAGCGACATTTGTGAGCGATAAACCGTCTCATTGGCTACGCGGGCGTTTTCGACCGCATGAAGCCAAAAAAACGTCACACCAATCAGCCCGCCCAATAAACTGAGTAACAGTCCGAGCGACAATCCTGCCACCAGAGGATAACGCTTACTCCAGCGAAAGCCCTTCTCAATCAGGCCGACCGGACGAGCGAGAATCGGCTCTCCCCGCTGGACGCGTTGGAACTCTTCTTTCAGAAGCTTCGCAGACGAGTAGCGTTTCTCGGGATCGCGCTCCAGGCATCTCAAACAGATCGTTTCCAAATCTTTGGGAACCGAGGGACGCAACAGCCGAGGCGACGGAGCGTCTTGCTTGACTTTTTGATAGATGACGGCCTGATTGTTCCCACGATAGGGAAGTTCTCCGGTCAGCATCTGAAAGAGCATCACGCCGACGGCGTAGATATCGGTACGGTGATCTGTTTTTTCAATTTGTCCCATCGCCTGCTCGGGGGACATATAATGAGCCGTTCCCACAACCGGACCAGAGGAGGAACCGCTCTCCTCCGAAACCCGCATCGCCAGACCGAAGTCAGCCACGTACGGAACACCGTCTTGATCGATCATGATGTTCGCCGGCTTGACATCACGATGAACGATTCCCATTTGATGCGCGTGTTGTAGCGCATCGCTGATGGTGACCATCAGTGTCAACGTCGTCTCCAGAGTCGGACGCCCCGCCGAGAGCACATCTTTCAAATTCAAGCCGTCGATATAGTCGCTGGCGATGAAGGGTTGTCCGGAGTCGGTTTGCCCCGTCTCAAAGATGGAAACGATATTGGGATGCCTCAACTTGGCAGCACTTTGCGCTTCGTAAAGCAGATCAGAAACCGAAGTTTTATGGGCGACCGGCATTTTGAGAGCGACGAGACGGTCGAGCGTAATATCTTTCGCCAACCAGACGATACCAAACCCCCCTTTCCCCAAAGGTCGGATCAACTGGAAATGAGCCACCATTCCCTGGTCGCTGGTGATGCGAACCTGCTCGCTCCCGCTCTTGAGGTAATCAAACGGGATCAGTCCACAAGCGGGACAAAAGACACCTTCCGCGATGTGCGTTCTTTCGTTCGGCCCCTCCTCCTCCCGATAACTGATCGTTTCCATCAGTTCGATCGGTTTTTGACATTTGGGGCAAGTGATCTGCACTGAAATCCCCCAGAGTAAAGAAAGCGTCTCCCCGAGTGGCTACTGAACGACCACACCCCCGTTGTAACCGAGCGCCGTTCGAGAAAGCAAGAAGATTATGCGAGCGCACGCTCTCTCTGCTCGATCAGGCATCGATTCCGTTGATACCTCCATACTTCCAATAAGCCAACCCTACCTCCGAGGTGATCGATTCTACGGTTGAAGAGACAAGACTGGTTTGAGAAACGGGAACGATCCCAAACCAGTTGCTTCCTACTTCGCCAGTTGAAAATTCAGTCCCTTGAGTTCTCCTTCCGCCGGAACGGTCGCCCGCAAACCGGACGTTTTGGGATTCGTATATTTCGGGGGGATCAACGATTCCGGACTTGGCGTCTTTACATTCACCGGCATCGGAGCTTCGTAATCGGGACTCTCCACGTCGGCCACCTGGTTCTGCTCCGCTTTGACTTTGAGGAGCATCACTTCGTATCCTCCCGGAATCGCCCCATCCTTATCGCCAAACGTACTGAGATGGAAATGTCCCTCAGCATCCGTGATTCCCGAGGCCGCTTTCCCCGTTGGCTCCAGGGGAGAAAAAATGACAGTCGCTCCGGCAACCGGGGCATTATCCAGGGTCACGGTTCCGGAAACCGCCGTTCGCTCGGGACGGTCGGCGGTCTTGTCGCTCGACGAGCAACCGGAGAACGTCAGCACCAGCAGTCCGAACCAAACCATGGATCGGCGACAGGGAATCAACAGCAAGCAACATTGAGCAGATGTTTTCATGGAGACCTCACACGTTTCTGAAAGCCCGACTTCCAATAAGTCGGAATCGATCTCTAACCCCGAGTTAGTTTCCCCGGACTGAAAATTCCCAAAGATTTTTTCACGGTCTGAAAGCGCTCATGTCCTGCGAAAACAATTTTCGGAATTTTTTTGGAATTTGACGTCCGGGTACGAAACCGGAGTGTTTGATTCTGATCGGGCTCGAATTTCAAGCAGCCCACACACTCTATTTCCACACGGGAGGCTCTATGAAACGAATCCGTCGGGGGTTCACGTTGATCGAATTGCTGGTCGTGATCGCGATTATCGCGGTCCTTGTTGCACTGTTACTACCCGCCGTCCAGCAGGCGCGGGAAGCGGCCCGCCGCTCCACATGCAAAAATAATCTGAAACAACTGGGGCTGGCACTCCACAACTACCACGATGTCTACAACGTCTTTCCCGCCCGCAAGGGCGGCTCCGACGGTTCCGACTCGACCACCAGCAACCGCGGACGTCTGAGCGGTTTCATGGGACTGATGCCGTTCCTCGATCAGGCTCCGCTGTTCAATCAAGTCCAGGGAGGCAACCCTCCCGGAGGACCGGCAGCCTGGAGCGGCTGGGGACCGTGGAATGTCCAAATTCCCGGATTGCTTTGCCCTTCCGATGGCGTGTTGCAAGCGGGTATTCGTCAAAACAATTACATGTTCTCGATCGGAGACTCCGCCAATAACCCACGTGACAGCACCACCGTTCGCGGACTGTTCGGCAATCGCCGCTGCTACGGATTCGCCGACATTCTCGATGGTTCCAGCAACACGATTGCCATGAGCGAACACGTCCGCTCGAATTTCACGGTCGTCGATGCGGACACCGACAATCGACTGGTCATTGAAAGTGTCGCTCAAAACCAGCTTCCGCGGACCAGCCCGATCGGGTGCCTCGCGCTTGTTGACGGCAGTCGCTGGCGCACCGGAATCGGCACACGAATCAAGGGTCGCTTCGGAACCCAGGTCTGGGACGGTCAAGCGGAACGTGTCGGCTTCACGACCATCATCCCGCCGAACGGCCCCTCTTGTGCCGAAGGGGAAAATGTGAACGCCGATAACGCGCACATTGCCATCGCTCCGACCAGCACGCACACCGGCGGCGTCCACTGTCTGATGGCCGACGGAGCGGTCCGCTTCGTCAGCGAAAACATTGACACCGGGAACCTGGCCCTGGCCACTCCGGCCCAAACCTCAACGAACGTCAGCCCGTACGGCGTCTGGGGGGCGTTGGGAACCAAGTCCGGCGGCGAAGTGATCGGCGAGTTCTAGAGCGACTCACGTAATAATGTTCCCGCGTGTGGCTCGCGGGAGTCTATTCTTCAAGGGAGTAAACGCGTGGTCGCGGCCACGGAAAAGAGCATCTTGCTCTAAAACAAACCGCAGGTTTCACAATCAAAACGCAGGTGGTCCCATCGGGTCACCTGCGTTTTTTTGTTAGTATGTCGGGTCGAAAAACGCGAGCTTCCGTTATCGTGCAAGGCTGTTCTTATGAAACGTCATTCGTTCTTGATCAAAATCAGTTACGCCCTCATTGGAGTTGCGATCCTCCTCGCGACTTTCGAATTTGAGGAAAGGGACGAAGTCGATTCTCCCGTCAGCGAGTCACCTCCCCGCAACGTCGTTTCTTTTCGTGATGCCGACGATGTGCTCGCCAAGGCATTTGAAAACCGACAAAGCGACTTGCAGGTGATGGGTCATGGAACGGTCACAAAAAAACTGCCGGACGATAATCAGGGAAGTCGCCACCAAAGATTCATTCTGAAACTCGACTCGGGCCAGACGATTCTGGTCGCTCATAACATCGATGTGGCGGCCCGGATCGATTCCCTCAAAGTGGGAGATCGAATCGACTTTTACGGCGAGTACGAATGGAACGCCGAAGGAGGAGTGCTGCACTGGACTCACCATGCGACCTCAGGCAATCACCCCGACGGCTGGTTGAAACACGACGGTCAAATCTATGAATGACCGTCGGACGTAAACCAGACCCGCTTTTCCTTGGCGCGTCTTTTTATTCTGTCTCAGCGGCGCGTCTTCGCCGGCTTGGCCGCGAACAGGCGATTGTCGGCGACCCAGTCCTCGCGGGTATAGATGACGACCGAGGAGTCGGTCTCGCGAACTTCGAGACGGTTCAAGGTGAAGCCCATCTCAGTGATCTCGGTGAACAGCTTGTGGGCCAGATTCTCCACCGTCGTCGGGCCGTCCAGAATTTTCAGTTTCAGTTCTTCGCCGGTGCGGGCCATATGATCCTGCAGGGTCTCGTAGAGCGTGTCCCCCTCGTGGATCAGCATCCCGTGATCGTACTGTTCCTTGAGCCACGGCTCGATTTTCGCATCGAAGTCCCCGAACAGAGTCGTGAGGGCTCCCGTCCGTTCGACTTCAAAAAAACAGGTGATGCCGTACCGGTGACCGTGCAGATTGCGGCATTTGTCCTGTAGCTCTTCGTTCCGGTGAGCCGCATAAAACTTGTAATCTTTCTGGATGATCATCGGTCTCGCACCTCGCAGTGAAGAATTCAGCCGAGTATTTATAGGAAGTGTCGAGACAATTCCCACTCTTTTTTCGGCTGGAGAGCTGGTTTTTCTCCGGTTATTTCCCAATGCAAATCGTTATTTGGACTGCCCGTATTGCCGTTTTCCTGTATCTGCTCGGACTCCTCACCCGTCTGACGCAGCCTCGAAAAACGTCCACGAAAATCCTCTGGACAGCCGGATTTCTGGTATTTGTCGTGCATATCTGGGCGGCATTCGAGTTCGTACACCATTGGAGCCACACCGCCGCCTGGAAACAGACCGCCGAACAAACCGAACAACTCTGCGGCTGGTACTGGGGCGGCGGGATCTGGTTCAACTATCTGTTTCTTCTGGTGTGGGGGATTGATGTCGGTCTGCTGTGGGCGACAATAAATGCCCCCTGGTGGAAACTGGTCCTGAACGCGTACATGATCTTCATCGTCGTGAACGCCACGGCGGTCTTCGGACCGTCCTGGTGGATTCCGGTGATGATCGTGGCCGGTTTGATGCTCGGCTTTTTGGTCTGGCATCAATCTGGTTCTCCAACGGCTCACAATAAAACAACGTCCCATTCCTGACTCGGAAATGACTCCCATGCTAAAAACTACTTTGCTGATCCTCTCTGCGTCCGCCCTTGCCTCCGCCGCCGTGATGAACACGGCTCCCACCTTCAAAACCTCGCTCATCTCGCAAGCCGGCAAATACGCCCCCCTTCCCGAGGCCGCCCATCAACCGCAGGCGGGAACGAAAATGGTGTTCGACATCACGGGGGCCGGTGAAGCCAATGAGATCCTGAAAGGGCTCGACAGGACCGCCATGTTCCTGAATCTCGCTGCCGAAAACGGACCTGTTAAAAAAGACCAGTTCGACATCGCGGTCGTCTTTCACGGCAGCGCAACAGCGGCTGCACTGAACGATGAGGCGTACGCGAAAGTGACAGATGCCGCCGCGAATCCGAACCTGCCGCTGATCGAGGAATTGAAATCCTACGGCGTGAGATTTTACGTCTGCGGCCAGGCCCTGGCCCGCAAGAATTACCCGATGGAACAGGTCGCCAACGACGTGACGCTGGCGACTTCCGCGTTGACGGTCCTCGTGAATGAACAGAACAATGGAGCGGCGTTCGTGCCGTTTCATTGAGATTGCAGGGCGGCCATTGTGACGATCGCGACAGCCGAGACCTCTTTCAGTCGATTTCACGCTTCCACGTGAGCGGGAGAGACGCAGGTGAGGCACGAACCTGCGGGGAGGTTGAAGGTCTGGCGACGGGTTTCACCATTCGTGGCTGGAATCAGTTTTCAGTGTGAAGTGTTGAGTTTTAGGTTGCCTGATTTCACGCCCTCTTCATTCAAAAACAGGAACGCTAATCGACGCTCATCTTCGCTAATCGGCTGGATTGATACTGATGAGTGTTGATGAGCGAAAATCAGCGTTCCTTCTCTTTCTCTCTGCGTCGCCGCGCCGCTGCGC
>JABURQ010000109.1 GCA_014762625.1 Planctomycetaceae bacterium
AGAGGGGAATTTGATGAGAAACTGTTCGTAGTTTTCGATGGCTTTTTGGAACTTTCTTTGTTCCGCCTGTGCTCGGGCTTGGGCCAGATAGCGATCGGCTTCTTCGAGATCGATCAGTGACCAGAGAATCACTGAACCGATCAGTAGAAAAACTCCCAGTAGCGCCAGTCCCATGATCAGCGGAGATCGAAAAATCTCTTTTTCTCCGGGGCGCTGTCGCGACGCGTAGAGAGACTCACGCAGTCCGCCGGAGGTCGGCTTAACTGCTTGAGATGCTGACGAGGAGTCTGAACTCCTCGACCGAGAAAGAGTCGTTTTCGCAACCGTTTCTTGATCTTCCGGCTCTTCTTCCAAGGCCTGCTCGAAAAAAGCCTGGTTGTCTATGTCTTCGAGTTCGGTCTTTTGGGGAACACTTTTTGATACCGCTTTATCAGAGAGTGAGTCCGGTTTGGACGTGTGTGGAGGAACGGAAGGCTGAGACTGCTTTTCCCAAGTGGAAATTTCTTCCGAGATCGGTTGGAGTCCGATTTCTTCCGATACCTGTGAGTTGTGGGATTCCGAAAACGGGTCGTCCCCCAATGCGTCAAGATCCTCCGGGGTTGTAAAGAGAAGTTCGACCGTACCGATCGTGATGCGATCACCGGAATTGAGAGGAGCGGCCTTGACCTGATCGCCGTTAATGATGAGATTGTTCGTTCCCGCTGCTGTAATCTCGTATTGCTTTTTGAGCCAACTGATGCGGGCTTCGATGAGGGCGATACCTTCGGAGTCGAGTTGGACGTCGCTGATCGAGTGCGCCCCGATCGTCAATGGTTGATTTTTACTCAACTCGAACTGACGAATCTCGCCATGATGGGATTTCACGAGTAGCAGTGACATGAGAAAAACAATCTGCCGGGATGTAGTGTGTGTCAGATGGATGTGGTTAAAAAATGATTCGTGGCATTAATTCTCGGGACGAGAAGCAAGACGGATCTTTTGCATGCCGACTTCATTGGCGGTATCCAGAACATAAATAACCGTTTCCTGAATGGCGGCATCCGCCACTTTGATGAGTGCTTCCGCTTTTTGTTGTTGTTGCATGAGTGTGGTCAGTTGGTCTCTCAGCAAAGTGGGGTCGTCGAGTGGTTCTTCATCCAGAAGGATGGAATTGTCGGCGGTGACTTCAATCACAATCGACTTGAGTTGCAAATCTTCCTGCTGTGGAATGGGTTGCGAAGAACTTTCTTCGTTGGGGTCGGGGACGGGCGTGGGAATCGTCTTTTCGAGCGAGAAGGAGGCGGTGATCATGAAGAATATCAACAGCAGGAAAGTCACATCCACCATGGGGGTGAGATCCATGTCTTCATCGTCACGGATCTCACGCTGAATGGGGAATCCGTCTTCCTGTTCTTCGGTGATCGTTTCTCGATCGACTTGAAAGAAGGCGTTCTCAGCCGGGGCAATCGAAACGGCTGTATTGCTCTCCTGCGGTAATTCCGAGGAATTTGACGAATGCTCGATCGCTTCCGCAAAGGTGACTTGTGGATGAGAACCGGAACTCACCTCGTGATCCTGGGGGGGCGATTCCTGATCCTCCGGGGGGATGACCGTCTCCTGTGAGCAGACCGGGCACGCAACGCTCTCGCCGATTTTTTTTCGGGAGATACTGAGCCGTTTGCGACAGCCGTTGCAGTAATATTGGACGGGCATAGATTAAATCCGAAATTCAGGAACCGCGTTCGTCTTCCACGCCGAACGAAAATTCCAGTTCGTCAATCAAGTTGGCTTCCTGGATCACTTGTCGTACGAATCCATGAGGGACTTCACGCCCCGCTCGCACCACGACATTCGTCTTACCGGCAGCATTTTCCTCGCGGACGAAAGGGCCGACATCGCTCAGAGTTCTTTCTTCACCATTAAGTTCGATGGTCGGTTCGCCTCCCGTAGTGAGCGGCGATCGAATGACAATCAAAATGGCGGAAGTCTGTTCGACATTGACTCCGTTCCGGGCGGGTGGAACATCGACGCGCTGCTGAGAACTCATCGTGGAAGTCACCATGAAGAAGATCAGCAGCAGGAAGGTCACATCGATCATGGGAGTAATGTCCAACTCGGTCGATGAACCACCGCGCTGCCGTTTCCCCCATGACGACGCGTTCGCGTTTCCGAACGATAATCCTCGTCGCATCATGAGTCACCCTCCCGAGAAGAAAGTTGTGATTCCCAAGTGGCGAGAAAATCTCCAATGGTGTGTTGCACGGAATCCTGCAATTTTCCGACGCGAATATTGATGGCGGCACCCGCCATCACCAGTGGAATCGCCACTGACAAACCCATCGCAGTGGTGAACAGAGCGAAAGAAATATCCTGAGCGAGGACGGAGGGATCCATGCCGGTTTCTTTCATGGCGGCGATTTTTGCAAATGCATTGATCATCCCGATCACGGTCCCGAGCAGACCCAGCATGGGAGCACTTTTGACGATCGTCGTGACCCACTGACTGCGATAGTCGATATCCGCGAGTACGTCGCGTTCGAACTTTTCGCTCAAGAACTGTCTCATGCGTTGCGGAGGTTGAGGATTCGCAATCGCCAGCAAGACGAGTTGCGGAGCCGCTTTGCTGAAGAGTTCGGGAGAATCACAGTAATTGGTGAGCCCCTCCAGATCTCTTTGAGCGAGTAAATCCCGGACGTTTTCCGAGAAATCCAGCTCCGCTTGTAACGATGAAAACCGTTTCTGGGCGATTCGTAAAATTAAGAGGATGACCAGAAAGACGCCTGCCAGCGCAGAGAGTCCGAGCACGACGTAAATCAGTTTGCCGGCAATATCCAGAATTTGCGTGTAGTTCAACATGGAGTTCAGATCTGAATGATGTGTGAAAGGTTATCGACGAAAGTCATTCCCGCTTTGAAAAATGAGTGAGAAATGAGGTCTATTCTTCGCTGGCTGTGAATGGGTGATCCAGAATAGTCGAGTGCAAGTTGAGGTACAAAATGATTTACTCCCTCAGCGGGGCTTCTTCAAAAATAGATAATTCGAGTAACGCTGAAGGCGTAATCGGAACCGGTTCGACGAACAACGAAATAGGTGCGACGAATTTCATCGACGTCTTTGGTGGCTTTTTCCTGTTCGAGGCGAGCGAGTTGATTTTCCGTTTGGGGATCATAGAAGTGGAACAGGATCCCCCCCGTCACATCAATGCCCGCTTTGGCAAAGAGATTGCGGTCCGCGCCGCGTAACTGTCCTCCCTGCCACGTCATATAGAGACGTTTTTCCTGTGAGCCGTCTGTAATTTCCTGAGTGGTGGGACGCGGAGCCGTTATGTTTGAAAGGTAGATTAATTTCCCCGAAGGGAGTAAGGCGCCCAGTTGGATTTTGAACTGCTCCAGTTGCTGAGCGTATTCAGTGAGAGTTGCGCCTTCCCGAAAGGTGATAAACCATCGCTGTTCTCGTGGCAGGCCTCCTTCGCCCTCTCCGAAACCCAGCGGATTTTTCCCGGTTCCCGTTGCAGATCCAGCTTTACCAGCGTTTCGTAAATCAGTTTCGTATTGTTCCTGGGCTTGGTTATTCGCGGTTTCGGCCAGTTCAAGGACGTTGTCGATCATCTCGGCAACTTCCGTTTCCTCCGATTCAATCTCAGCTAAAGAGGGATCATCGGTGACATCTTCCGGCGACTCGACCATCAGGGATTCGTCGGGGGCACCATCCTCTACACCTCCCGCTAAATCAATGATTTCCACTGGCACAAAAGATTCACTCTCGGGGGGACGATTCGTGACCCAGACCGCCGTTAGCCACAGCAGGAATCCAGCGAGAGCCAGACTTCCGGCAATCACGCCTGCCGTCGTGAGGTCAAATCGAGTGACCTTCAGTTCCGGCGGTTTGACATTCGGGGGAGGAGTTTTTTGTTGAGTGGCCATAAGGGAAGCAGAACGCTCTCAAAGGAATATCCCAGATCGAAATAGAGGCGGCCCGAAGTTTCTCTATGCTATGTCTTTTGTTGCGACCGGGTCAAATTGATTTTTGATCGGGAACGAACAAATCCGAGAAAATCCATGTACGAATGGATTCAGCACAGACAGTGATTCAATAACAGCAGCATCTCCAGCATTTGAAGTTCTTCGGCAAATTGGTGCCAGGCCGTCCCCTGGCGGTTGGGACGGTGAGCCTCTTGAAAGAAATCGACCACCGCAAAACTATCCCACTCCGATCCTGAGAAGGAATTGACGGCTCTCGTCAATTCGTCATCGTCATATCGCTTCACGAGTTTGCACGCTTCTTCCGCCAGACGCGTAAAACAGGGATGAGTGCCCACTCGACGAAACCAATATTTGGAGTTACCGAAGTCTGGCTCGCGTCTGTGCATGATACCGTGCCAGTAGTCACCATTGGCATCTACTCCCTCCCCTTCGAGGGATTGTGAAAACTGGTGACTCGGTTCGAGAAAATCATGAATCAACAGGAGTCCCGCCATGATTTCAGTCTGGCTGAGTTCCTCCGTCGCCAGCTTGGTTTTGTCGATGGAACGAATCGTCGCGAGGAGCGAACGGTCGTCTGTCGAGGATGATGCGGGAATCGCGGAGCGTAAAGAGAATGAAGCTCCCGCATGTTGTTCAACCGCCCATGTTTCCTCGATTTCAGTTAATTTGAGGAGCAGTTCCACTGGATTGGCAGGCGATTCATTCTGGAAGATCATTGGCAGGCTGGATTGGGGGATTGCCGTGATGCCAGTCAATCCCAACGCCGACCGGACCGTAGTCGGTGCCTGGGTGAGCAATTCACTGAGGAGTCCTGGCGAGGAGCATTGGAGAACACTGGTTTCAGAAGTCAAAAGTTCCCGGCATGACGGGAGCTCGGAGATTGTCTCCCGTGTCGCCAACCAGAGATGAGATGATTTCTCATTGAAAAGTTTTTCGGGAGATTTATGGAAATCATCCCAAGGAATAGGCGAATCATTAGGGTCGTTGATGATGAGGATCTCGGGTGATTCCATGCTTATCTCCGATCTGTCGATTTGATCCTGAAGTGAAGAACCCGATGATACCTAAGTCCTTGCGAGGATGTAAGTAAGGAGGAATTTGGACTCGCCTGGAAAGGACGACGATCCTACAGAGAGCCTGTATCGAGAGAAATTGTGGGGATTACACCGTTTTGTCCGGTCATTTCCATTCTCGTATTCCTGTCTGATCGCAGTTGGCAACGAGTTTCATTTTTGGCGGTTGAGCGAGATCAATGATTGAAAATCCAAGGGGCGATGTTACCCTAAATAGAGAAGAAGGTGAGTGAATCGGAGTATTTTCAGATTCTCTCCCAACACTGAAGGGAAATAATCGGCTGGGGAGCCGAGAGCCTTTCAGACATGATGTCGTCCACCTGCATTTTGCATGGGAACGCTCGAACCTCGCGCTTGGACTGACTGGAAATGGAAGAGTTATTATCTGGGTACCAGAGTAATCACAGCAACTGGCTGTATTACTCGGCATTATTGACGATTGCGGTGTTCTTCAAGTTCAACCGCTTATGGTCATTGCGCAATGTCGATTTGCTCTTGCTGCTGGGAATCTCACCCGGCTTGCTGATGGTCGAAAAAGGTGAACTTGGCGTGGAACATTCGCTCGCCCTGAATGCGGATAAAGCTGTCGTTGAATATTTCGAACATCTGGCATGGGTGGGATATGCCTGGCTCTTTTTTGTTTCGATGCTGGTTTTGATTCGATTGGTCTCAGATGCGGGGTTCAAGCGTCGTCCTCGACTCGAACAGAACATGAATGTTGCAGGGATGATATTTCTGGGAGTGTCCGCCATTGCGTTTCTGATGGCGAAGGCCGCCACGGAGCCACCACCCGAGATAACCCGGACGACCATCGAGCGAGGGCAGCAGATGCTCGAACTTAAGGATACGACGGGAACCAGCGAAACTCGCAAAGATGTTGAGTTGCCGGGACCGACCACCGCGGCCGTGGCCAGTGTATCGAGTGTTATCTCAGATGTGGTCACTTCCGGGGGGGATAAACTACAACTGCAAACCATCGCGATCCGCGTGATGTCTATCTTGGCCCATCTGGCAGTAATTTCAGGACTGTTGGTGGTAGGATACAAGCAGTTCGGTGACTTCCAACTCGGAGTGGCGATGTCACTGTTATATCTGATACTGCCATGTACCGCGTTCGATATTCATCTATCCCAAATGGTGATTCCCGCGGCTTTCATCGTCTGGGCGATTGCCGCTTATCGTAGACCCGCAGTGGCCGGAGCTTTTATCGGTTTGGCCTGCGGTTCCGTCTTTTTTCCAATCTTTCTGATTCCAGTGTGGTTGATGTTTTACTGGAAGCGGGGAGCCCTCCGGTTTTCCTTCTCTCTTGCAATCACCGGTTTGGTGCTCATGTCGACTTTGTTTTTAACCAGCTCAGATGTGATGTCGTTTCGAAACCAATTGATGGGAACGATCGACTGGAAATGGCTGGCGTTCGGACAGGATCAAGTCAGTGGATTCTGGGAGATCGATCAATATGCCTATCGGATTCCTGTCTTTGTCGGTTTTTTGATTATGCTGGTAATTATGTGTCTGCGTTCTCGCCACACTCTCGAAACCTTGGTGGCCGATTCAGCGGCGATCGTCGTGGGGACACAGTTCTGGTACACCGCACGAGGAGGAGTTTATGTCCTCTGGTATTTGCCGTTGCTGCTACTGGTGGTGTTTCGACCGCGGCTCACTCATCTGGTCCCCCCTGATTCTTCTGAGGGACGCGATGCTGACGTGAAACTTGCGACCTCGGGAACGATTCCTGGACGGAAAAGTCAAACCGGGGCGCAAGTGTTGCGCTAAAGCGCCTTTTTTCAGCGAATTTGACCAACTATGGATCGGCATTTTCCTGCGGATTTGGTTTGCGATTGAGTATCGGTGCGTCAAAGACTTCCGGCTGAGGAATCTCGACCGGCTTATTCAGTAACAGATACTTCAAGGCCAATCCGAGAACTAATCCGAATGTGATGACGCCGAAAAAACCGAAGGGCTGAAACCTGTTTTCGTAGCCATGGGTCAGGTTCATTCCAAAGATCGAACTGAGAGTCGCCAACGGCAGAAAAATGGCGATCAGAGTATTCATTCGATTGGCGGAGGCCGCCAGTTCAAAGCTGTAACGCGATTGTTCTTCCGCTCGTTTGGCGATGGCGTAATCCATCGCGGCTTTGCAATCGTTCAGCAACAAATCCGAAGAGCGAAAGATTTCATACGCCTGGTCCCGGCAATCGATCAACCGCAAGTCTTCCGGCTGACTCTCGCGGGCCGACTGAATGGCGAGATACAAGTTTTCGGCGGAACGGTGTAGGGGAATGAGTTCTTCGATGACCGTGAAATATTCATCGGCGGTGCGCGCGATTAATTCTTTCTCTTCGAGTTTGTCGAGGAGAAAGTCGAATTCATCCAGGTGTTGTTCCAAGGCATCAATGTGATCCCCTAAGCAGTTGGACGTCCAACTCCCCTCCGGCCTTCGCCAGAAGAATCGGCCCGTGAAAGAGATTTCGGCTCCGGTGGGTGGTTCGTGAAGGACGAGGAGTAGGTGATTTTCTGCCGACATGCAACGTTGACGACCGGCTTGCTGTCCGAGTCGTCGTCGGATTGCTTTGGGAAGATCCCAATTCTGGGGAAGTAGAGAAATCAGCTGATTGTTGGTCTCGGAACTCACAAGATCATCTTTCTTGACTTATTGAGTCGAATTCGTTGAAGACGTGGCACGGAAGCCAATAATCGATCGCCCTGCTTTTCCCCCCTGTTGTGTCATTTCATGTTGGGAGGTCTGGAAGTCCTCATTGAGCAGGTCAAATTGACCATCCGAATTGGCGCGTTCGCTGGCAATTTGGATGGAGCGATAGACGAATTCTTTAATAAAAGCGTGGCTTGCTCCATCGGTTAACGTCACGAGTTCGTTGTAGTCGAGTTGATCGTCCTGAAACTCTCTGAGCAATGATTTCAAATACAGCCGTCGAAGTTTTGGCCCTGGATTAGGGATTTCAATACATTGGCTGACGCGCCCCGGACGATCCTTGATCGCCGATTCCACACGTTCGATCGAATTTGTGGTCAGCATGACGATCAGATTATCGGCGTCGGCAGCTCCGTCCAGTTCATCCATTAAGGACCCCAGCTGTGGTGAGTAGGGATTAATCTGACGGTCACTGTAGACCAGATCGATATCCTCCAGCACAATCAGAGAGGGCTGGAATAAACGCGCGACATTAAAGATCGTTCGTATTTGAACGAGCGCGGTTCCCGCTGCAAAAATCGTGGTCGCGTCCTCCAGACAACCGGCGAGATACTTGCAGGTATAGGTTTTTCCGTTTCCGGGAGGACCGTACAGTAACAATCCGCGTTTGCGGGGGACCCCTAACTCAACCAGTTGATCGCGACGCCGATGAAAGTCGATCACATTCCGTTCGATCAATGAACGTACTTCATCTTCCAGAATGATCTCGTCATCATCGATTCCATGACGTTTGAGAAAATGAACCTGAAAAGCTTGCTCGTGATCGGTTCCATACTCCTGTCCCGACGGCTCAAAACGGATCTCGAACACTTTATTGCGGTAGACGCTGTGTTCGTTGGCCAGAGTGATGACCGTATCGAGAAAGGACTGGGCCAGTTCGTTCGACGATGAGACGACTTCGATAAACGTCATCTGATAAACATTACGAGCTCTTAGGATGTATTTTTGTTGTGTCTCCTGATGCAGAATGATCCAGAAGCTTTCTTCGGGAAAGTATTCCGTTTCGTCGTAGTCGACTTGTCTTGGATTCGAGCCGGCGAGATTCAGTTTTCGGTTGTAATGGGCACCTCCCGAAGTCGACAGAATGGAGTCCAGTGGTTCCTCGTGACGAGAAGTTATCTGGTGAATGATTTTGTAGTCGCTGCCTAAGGCATCCGCGGCACGGAACAAATCCGGAAAACGGTACATCGGTAGCATTCGTGTTGCTGCGGAAACTTTGGTTCGGTTGCCGTAGTGCTTGCGAAGTTCCTCGTCAATGCGCGGGGCAAACAAAAAGTGTCTCGGAAAACCCATCAGAGAACTTTCTTCATTGGAACTTTTGAATTTTCGGGAGCGTTTTTCGATGCCTGACTGAATGACTTTGAGACGATATTTCGAAAACTTTCCAGAGTGTCTGTTCGATCGGTTCATGATTGAAATTCGAACGGAACCTTATTGTTGCAGAAGAGGATGCAGAGAATCCACCAGACGGTCAATTTCTTCTATCGTATTGTAATGCAGTAATCCGACACGCAATGTTCCACCCGGTTCAAGTCCCGCCGCTGTGGTGAAGGGAAACGCATAATGATTTCCCGGCCAGACGTAAATTCCCTGCTGTCCGAGTTGCTCAGCGAACTCATGGGGCGTTTTTGAGGGATGAGTGAAGGAAAATGTCGGCACGCGTTCGGCGAGTCGCTCCCGATCTGAAATTCCCCACAATTTCAGTGACTCCAGTTCGTCGAATCGACTCAACAAATATTTCGTTAATTCGCATTCATAATTCTCAATCGCTGAAAACGCCGCGTCCAATTGTTCGGATCGGTTCGCCGCATTCGGATTGATGGATTTTCCCAGATCGGCCAAATAATCCACGGCGGCTTTCGCGCCGCAGATGGCTTCATGCGATTGCGTTCCCGTCATCCAGCGACCGGGGATCTCGTCGGGACTGGGGCGAAGCTTATAGGGAGTGAGACTCTCCAGGAGTTCTCGTTTCCCATACAGAATACCGATGTGGGGGCCATAAAACTTGTACGCTGAGCAACTCAGGAAATCACAATCTAGTTCGGTCACATTCAATCGACGGTGAGGCGCCATATGTACGGCATCAATGAATGTTAACGCGCCGACTTCACGTGCGTCGGCGATCATTTGCCGAATGGGATTGATCGTTCCGGTTGCATTCGAAGCATAGCCAAGAGCCACCAGACGCGTCTTTTCGGACAGAAGATTCCGATAATCCGTTTGATTGAGCGTGCAGTCTTCCAGATTTACCGGAATATGGTGGACTTTCGCTCCTGCATCTTCCGCAGCCAACATCCACGGAGCGACGTTCGCGTCGTGGTCGAGTTGCGTTACGATGATCTCATCGCCGGGCTTCCAGGTTTTCCCGAGCGACCGACTCAGCGCCAGCGTGAGTGAGGTCATGTTTTGACCGAAGACGATTTCTACCGGCTCGTCGGCTCCCACGAATTCAGCGAGAGTGGCATGCCCCGCTTCCACGCGTTCATCACTTCGTTGACTGACTGAAAACGGGGCGCAACGATTCGAGTTGCAATTCATCAGGTAATCACTCACGGCCTGTGCGACAGAGCTTGGAACCTGACTTCCGGCGGGGCCATCAAAATGACATACGGCATGTCCGTGATGTTCTTTATGAAGAGCGGGAAATTGGGCACGGATCGTATCGATGGGATAGGTCATAAATCTTGATTTCGGAGCGTAATACTAGGCGGTATCCTCTTGTTCCGGAACACGATCAACCAGGCTGATCAGAGTCTGGTCGTTTTTAGGTGAGTTCTCTTCTTCTTCTGTCCAGACTTTCAGTTTTTTGTCTTCGTCGATCACCATCAATGGTGTTGCGGTTTCACCGTAAAGATCCAGAAAATCCTGGTAGTTGAATTCCTCGGTCAGAAGCGTTTTCTTGATTTTTGCCCCATTTTGGAAACGTTGCATCAATTTGGGGTAAGTGCATTTTAAGGAAAACAGCTTTCTTCCCGTCAATCGTTCTGCGACTTCGCCGCGAGGCTTATTCTTGTCGTAATTTCGAGGTGTAATCTGAAACAAGTTCGCTTTTCCGAATTGATCGGCAAATTGGCGCACAGCAAGAGAATTCACTTCATCGTTGGGAGTCATGGCGAGAAGACGACCGATTCCGCTGAAGTCGAGTTCATTGCCGACGTATTCTGATATGATACTTGCATTCTGAGTGGGTAAACCAAGCATTCGAGAAGCGGAGATGTTGTCGTAGTTGGTATCAATCAGAAGAACGCTGTATCCTTCTTTGGAGAGGATCTCCGCTAGAGAACGCACAAAAGAGTCGGCTCCCGCAAAGAGGATCCCCTGGGGGTCGGGGTCCGAGATTTTCAGACGTCGGGCAATGGGAGCCGCCGCTAATCCGTAAATCGTGACGGTTCCGAAGATGACTAAAAACGTCACTGGCGCCAACGATTGAGCATCAGAGAGAATGAGCGGATCAATCGCTTGGCCGTGGCTCGATTCTTCGATTTCGAGAGCGAAAACGGAGGCTACTGCCGCCGCCACAATCCCACGGGGAGCCAGCACGGAGAGGAACGTTTTTTCCTGCCAGCTGATGTTTGTGCCAATAGTGGAAAGGAAGATTGAAAAGGGGCGGATGAGGAGGATCAGAAGAGCCAGAAACAGGCCGGCATTCCAGCCCAGTTGCCTGAGGTCATCCAGAGAGAGTCTCGATGCGAGGACGATGAAGAGCACCGAGATCAACAGCACCACAAGGTTTTCCTTGAATTCCACGACGTGGTGGATACGCACGGTTTTCTGGTTGATCAGCAAAATTCCCAATAATGTGACGGTGGCCAGTCCCGATTCGGACTGAATCAGATTGGAGGCGGTGAAAGTGAAAAAGATGAACCCCAGCATAACGGGGTTTTCCAGATAATCGGGAATCAAGTGCCGCTTGAGTGTTTGCACGATGACGATGGCCGTCAGGCCGGCAATCGTAACAGCAATCAAAGTCATCGTGAGAAAACCGATGGCGACACTTTGGAGCGCGGAATCGCTTTGCCCGATAATGATCGTTTCGAAAACGAGGACTGCCAGAACGGCTCCAATAGGGTCGTTGACGATCCCTTCCCATTTTGCAATCGCACCGATACGAGACTTGGGACGGATGTGCCTCAGCAGCGGGACGATGACCGTGGGACCTGTGACGACAAACAGAGCGCCTGCCAGAATCGAAACTTCCCACGTTTCAAAAATCAGCTTGGCCGCCAATGCCGTTGGAATCCAGGTCAGGAAAACTCCAATCGAACAGAGTCGAACGATTGATGAACGCGACTGAGCCAGATCCCGGAATTTGAGCGAGAGTCCTCCTTCAAAAAGGATGACGGCGACCGCCAGAGACACACTTGGGAACAGCACTTCCTGTGGAATAATCGAATTTGTCTCTACAAATTTTCCAAGGCTGAAGCCGACCACCAATAGTACGATCAGCGCGGGAAACTTCAATCGCCAGGAAAGCCACTGAGAAGCAACCCCGACCACTAACACAGTGGTTAGGTAAACGAGTGGCGATTCCAAGGCAATATCCCGTCTGGAAAAAGGTATCCGTCAACGATCGTCGGATGTTTGTGAGCGACGCCAATCCACGATCATTCGTCTGTCGATTAGAGTATCTTCCTCCAACTGATTCTTCAAGAGGGCCCTGAGATGGTCATCAGCCTGAGCAAGGAAGTTGTGAAAAGTCAGCGGATGGAAACTTTCCGTCCAATGCGAGTCCACAATTTCTGCAAGATACCAGTGTCGATCTCCCGTTTTCATCACATTTTCCACGCGACATTCCAGCCAGGCCTGAGCATCCTTCAGAATAGGGATTCCCTGCTCGGAATGGAAAAAATCCACTGTGTCAAACTTGTCGATGTCGCGACCCGATTGTGTACCGAAGTGGCGGATCCAGCTGGTCTGCTCGTGGGAGACAAGGTGCGCGACAAAGCGACCAGACTCGCTGACAAGTTCTGAGGTTAGATGGCGAGTGGAGAGACCGATAGTGAGACGTGGATTCTTTTCGTCGATGGACGCCTGAGAGAGGGACGTTGAGACCAGCCCACTTTTGAGTTCACCCGCTTGAGATGTAACGATCCAAAGTTCTCGATCGAGTGCTCTGAAGAGTTTTGTCGCCGCGTTGATCATCATTGCGCCTGTCGTCGAATCAGCGATGCGTGATCAGAATCGCTTCCTGATACTCCTGGAAAGTGACCTGTTTCAATTTCCCTTTTTGGATCAGGCTTTCCCATTCGGTGATCATCATTCTGTCGGTGCTGTCCAGAGTGTTTCGGATGCGATGTTCGGCTCTCAGATGGGATCTCTCTTCGGAATCTCGAAATAAACGGACCTGTGTAGGATACATCTTTCGTTTTCGAAGAGATTCATTCAGTTTGAGTCGCGCTTCCGGGAAAAGTGTCTGGGGATGCAGGACAAAGTTAAGACGGGCCATCCAGTCCGCGTAAGACAAATACGCTTCATGGATTGAGATATCGTCGGCCTCGACGCAGGACGCCGTGTAGCGAATGGACGCGTTGTGTAAGCTTAATTCGTTGGTTTGGGAGTCCCAGTCCTCGGCAAAATCAGGTTCGAGTTGTGAGAAGACCGACTTTGCGGACTCCGGCAACTGTCCGCCATTTTTATCTGCCAACTGCTCCAGGTATTGTTCGGTTTCGTGTCGCGCCACTTTCAGGATCTGTCGAAGTTCATCGAAATTAACCGTTGTGATGAGAGATCGCGAATAATTGAGAATAGTAAACCGGTTCTGCTTCGGTTCGAAAATGATGACTTCCTTGACACTGTCGATATAGTCGTACGCGCGACCGGCATGGAAAATTGTCAGGCTTACGGCACGCTCTTCAGCCTCCATTTGTCCTGAATTTGTCGGAGTAACATGGAAGATGTGGGTATGAATTTTCATCTCCTGAGCTGAGACCAGATCGACCGCGAGGCAGGGGAACAGGCAGAGGAGGATTGTGAGGAGACACAAACGCATTCGTGATACTCCGGTGATAGGTGAGTCAGACGAACGATTCTGTCGCGAATCATTGAATGATTGTGTAAAGGATCAAACAGAGGGGATAGGAAGTGAGGGGGGGGATTCTTGATTAACAGGATCGAGAATTTCCGACAGCAACGCACACTGCGGAATCAAAACTCGAATGTGATCAAGGTTGGGATATTGGGCGAGGACTCGCACGAAGGGAGCGGAAACATAGTCATTCGCAGAAATCACTGCAAGACGAGAATTTTCAAGGAATTGGCCGGAAAACTGGATTTCTGGCTAAAATCTCACTTGTACCCTCTCGAATCAATCGAGATAGTTCTGGCAGGTTTGTATATGAAAACAGGACGATGATCGATGACGATGAAAGCAATCCAATACGAGCAATTTGGCGAACCTTCGCAGGTGCTGCAGATGGCGGAGAAAGAGATTCCTGAACCCGGACCGGGTGAAGTCCGTGTCAAGATGCTGGTGAGTCCGATCAATCCGTCGGATTTGATGAGTATTCGGGGTGGCTACACCTACACACCCGAATTGCCCGCCACTCCCGGTTTCGAGGGGGTCGGTATTGTCGAATCCTCCGGTGGCGGAATGCTGGGGAAGATGATGATCGGCAAGAGAGTGGCGGTTTTGAATCGGAACCATGGAAACTGGTGCGAGCAGACCGTGACGTCGGCGAAACAGGTAATCCCGGTTCCCAAGCAATTGCACGATGATCAAGCAGCCTCATTTTTTGTCAATCCAGCGACTGCTTTCATTTTAACGACCAAAGTGTTGCAAGTCCCTAAAGATGGCTGGCTCGTTCAAACCGCCGCAAATTCCTCTCTTGGAAAAATGGTGATCAAGCTGGGATTAATGAATGAATTCAAAACACTCAACATCGTTCGCCGGGAAGAAGAAAAGGAAAAATTGAAGTTTCTCGGGGCAACCCGTGTGATTGTTTTTGATATCGAACGCGATCCCCCGGAGAAACTCGTTGAACAAATTGTCGAGATTACAGGCGGAGGCGCGCGGTATGTCATGGATCCTGTCGGCGGCCGTCTGGCGTCCATCCTTGTCGATGCGCTTGGGAAAGACGCTCAGATGGTTTTGTACGGCACGATGTCTGGAGAGAACGTTTCTTTCTTTCCCCGGAGCCTGATGTCCATCAACGCTCGGATTCGAGGATTCCATCTGGGAGGTTGGATGGAGAACCAGAGCATTTGGGCAAAAATGTCTCTGATACGTCAGATATCTCGACTGGTGGTAGACGGCACACTTTCAACCGATAGCGCCAAAGAATATCCGCTGACAGAATTCGTCGAGGCGATCGAAAAGTCCCAACAGCCCGGCATGAATACAAAAGTCCTTCTACGGATCGCCGAAGGCGAGGAAAATTAAAGGGCGATTTCCTCCTCGGAATTGGTTATTCTCAATTTTTTGAGAACTACTGTTTCCGTAAAGGGGGGCTGCTGACGATGGCTTCGTTTTCTCGTATGCTGCTCGGTTTGACAATTGTTGGATGCGGACTCTTAACCTCCGTCTTGGAGGCCGGTCGTCCGAACATTCTGTTCGCGATCGCCGATGATTGGTCTTATGGTCATGCGGGCGCTTATGGTTGTGCCTGGGTCGAGTCCCCTGCGTTCGACCGAATCGCCAAAGAAGGCTTACTTTTTAAGAATGCCTTTACCCCTAACGCTAAATGTGCCCCTTCTCGTGCGATCATTCTGACAGGTCGTAATTCCTGGGAACTGGAGCAGGCGGCCAATCACGTCTGTGATTTCCCACCGAAATTTGTCTCTTTTATGGAAGCCCTCGGACAACAGGGGTATCAAGTCGGGTATACCGGGAAAGGATGGGGGCCGGGGATTGCAAACGACGTTCATGGTCAACGCCGCGACATTACCGGGAAAAACTATTCCAAAAGGAAAGCCAAACCTCCAGCCAGTGGCATCAGTTCCAACGATTACTCCGCCAATTTTGCCGACTTCCTGGACGATGTGAAAGATGGTGAACCCTGGTGTTTCTGGTATGGGACCACAGAGCCCCACCGAGGATACGAATACGGCGTCGGAGTTCGCTTGGGAGGAAAATCACTCGAAATGATCGAGCGTGTTCCCTCGTACTGGCCCGACAATGAAACCGTACGCAACGACATGCTCGATTACGGATTCGAAGTCGAACACTACGATTATCATCTCGGGCAAATTCTGAGTCATCTCGAAAAAATGGGACAACTCGATAATACGCTCGTCGTGGCGACCTCCGATCACGGGATGCCGTTCCCGCGTGTGAAAGGGCAAGCCTATTACGATTCCAATCATATTCCGCTTGCGATCCGCTGGCCAAACGGTATTGAAAAGCCGGGACGCACGGTGACGGACTTCGTCGCGTTCAATGATCTGGCCCCTACATTTCTCGATGTTGCCGGCTTAAACGCGAAGTCAGCGGGAATGCAACCGACATCCGGCAGAAGCTGGCGTTCGATTTTCGAATCCGGAATCGATGGGCGCACAAATCTCACTTGGGATCACGTTCTGATAGGTAAGGAACGTCATGACGTCGGACGGCCTGATGACGGGGGGTATCCGATTCGAGGTATTATTCAGGAACAGATGATTTATCTTCACAACTATGAAGCCGATCGTTGGCCTGCCGGAAATCCCGAAACTGGATATCTGAATTGCGACGGGAGTCCGACAAAAACCGATGTGTTGAATTTGCGACGTTCTGGAGAAGACGCTTCCTATTGGGATCTCTGCTTTGGTAAGCGGGCAACTTTCGAGCTTTACGACTTGGCTCGTGACCAGGATTGTGTTCAAAATCTCGCCACTAGCTCTGATTATCGCCCCGAGCGGGAAGCTCTTTCCAAACGAATGACAACCTTGCTGAAATCTCAAGGCGATCCTCGCATGTTCGGGAAGGGCGACCTGTTCGATGACTACATTTATGTGAATCCCGGCAATCAGAATTTTTATGAACGCTATATGCGAGGAGAGAAAGTTAAAGCGGGCTGGGTCAATCCGAGTGATTTTGAAAAGTCACCGCTGAAATAACGACCGCCGGGAAGGACGCGGATTTTCGATGCGTAAACGGATGCTCCAATCTCTTCTGGTGATGGTTGTTATCGCTCTGCCGTTCATCGGCCACGGAGTGTATCTGTTGATGACGACGTGGCCGAATTCAATCACGTTGGCTACCGGGCCGGTTGACGGTCGCCATCGCATGATTATGGAGGCTTTGGCGGAAGAGATTCGGGATGAATTAGGCCTGACGGTTTATCTGAAAGACTCGGCAGGGTCGCTTGCAAATCTGCGTATGCTGGAAGCGGGAGAGGTTGATTTCGTGCTATATCAATCGGGGGCACGACGCATGATCGGCGATCAACCTCGTGTGGCGGAAGAAAACCAGATTCGGTTTGTCAGTAACCTGTATTACGAGGTTGCCCATTGGGTTGTGAATCGTGATTCGGAGATCCGGGATGTCGCTGATCTCAAGGGCAAGACGATAGCCGTCGGCCAGGAAGGTTCCGGCGACACGGCAATGAGCCTCGTATTGGCGGAACATTTTGGGCTATCTCCCGAAGACTATGAGGCTGAGTATCTGAAGTATGCCCAAGTCCGTGCCCGGTTTTTGGATGATTCGCTGGATGCCGCCTTGATTACCGTGGGCTTGCAAGCGGACATCTTTCGTAAATTGTGTGAAGAAGGGAAAATTGAGTTTCGCGAGTTTGACAATGTGGACGCTCTGGTCCGCAATCATATCTCGCTCACCCCCTATACGATTCCGAGAGGTGTGTATCGAACTCAAGACCGCATTTCGCCGGAGACGGTCATCAAAACGGTCGCATTACGATCGCAATTGCTCTGTCGCAGTGAATTGCGCGATTCCCTCGTGGAACGTGTGACGTCAATTGCGTTGAGTGAAGATTTCATGAAACGAATGCAGCTGGGCGAGCTGTTTTCGCAAGGGACCGAATTTGCCAGGGCCAAGCCGGAATTCGCGGTCCATCCCGGAGCCGCGCATTACTTCGATCCGACGCTCAAGCCGATACTCAATAGCGACTTTGTGGAAGCGATGGAGGGGATGCGGTCGTTTATAGTTTCGCTATTGATTGCAGGATATATCGGTTGGCGATGGTGGGTTCGCCGAAAAACTCGGCAGTCGGAACATCGCCTTGACCGTTATATTCGGCGTTTACTGGCCATCGAACGCAAGCAGGTTTTGTTGGGAGAAGGACGAATTACCATCGAAGACGATTGTCGCGAGTTGCAAAATCTCCTCGATGAGGTCACCAATTTACGGCAGGACTGTCTGAAGGACTTCACCGCTCACGAGTTGAACGAAGACCGTTCAGTGGACTGTTTTCTGGAAATGTGTCACGCGCTTTCCGACAAAATTAACGCCAAGTTGACTCGCTCGACGTTGGAGGGCCGTTTTCGCGAATTGCGGGAATTGTTACTCGAACAAAAAACCGGCTCGGAGGAGAGCCCTCCGGCCGGTGAGTCCGTCTGAACTTCGTCGCAAGCGATCAACTCTTGGTCGCTTCTCCGACTTCGTCGTACTTGTATTCCCGGTCGGTGACGATTCCCGGTTGAGGGACGGGATACGTTCCGTCTGGATAGGCGGGGACGGGCGATTCCGACTCCAGCGTCAGTTCGGTCAGCCCTTCCGCCAGTGGGTATTCGTGATTGAGCGCTTCGTCATAAGTCACGATCTGCCCGGTATGACAGGCCATACGCCCCATCGCGGTCACGAGAGAGGATTTTACGCCGCGATCGACTTCGTTGTGAGGCGTATCGTTCATAATGGCGGCGATCAGACGGTCCCATTCCAACTGATAGGGGTTCGGCTCACGATCCGGATATTTCCAGATGATCGAATCGCGATCCTTGATCCGCTGGCCTTTATAGATTGCGGTTTTCGGGTTCAGGTGCCCCGAAGAGGAACAGACTGCGGAGTTCTTGCTGCCGTGAACGTAGGTGGCGAATTCGTTATGACATCCGCTCATGGTCCGGCCTTCCATCACCATTTTCGAACCATCGGCGAACGTATATTCGGTCGTGTAGGTGTCGAAGTTCTGGTCGATGTAATCACCGCGGTAGTGACGTCCCCCGAATCCTTTGGCTTCGATGGGAAAGTCATTCTTCATCCAGCAGCATTCATCGATGTTGTGAATCAGGAAGTCACTGAAGGCTCCGCCGCTCAACCACAGAAACGAGTGGAAGCGACTGATCTGATACATCAGGTCGCTCAGTTCGCCTGGGTTTTTATTGGAGAATGCGGAGGCTGTCGGGCCCGCACATCGATAGGCACGCAGCAGGGTAATATCTCCCAATTCGCCATTCTGAATACGATCGAAGAGTTCGCCTCGGGCCAAAGAGTGTCGGCACATCAATCCGACGCCGACTTTTAAGTTTTTGGCTTTGGCTTTTTCGTTCAGTTCGAACATCCGGCGGGCGGCAGGTCCATCGGTGCAAACCGGTTTTTCCATGAACACATTCAACCCGCGTTCGATGGCGTAGGTAAACTGGACCCAGCGGAAGGCGGGAGGTGTGGTGAGGATCACGACGTCGCCGGGATTGAGGGCATCCATCGCATGTTTGTAAGCATCGAAACCGATGAATTTTCGGTCCTCAGGAACATCGACAACTTCTTCGTTGCGTCCTTTGAGCGTTTTAAAGCTGGTGTCCATTTTTCCTTCGAAGACGTCCGCCATCGCGACGAGACGGGTGGGACCGCTGGCGTTTTTGAGAGCTTGGTCGGCGGCACCCGTTCCTCGACCACCGCATCCGACCAGTGCCACCTGAACTGCAG
>JABURQ010000052.1 GCA_014762625.1 Planctomycetaceae bacterium
TTCTGTTTCTGTTCATCGGTCAGCTTTTGCACGAGTTGCGAGCGAGTCACAATATGAAACAGACCCGCGGTTTGGGAGACCTCTTCCGACGTCAGCGCACGGTCGTAGAGCTCAGCCTGTTCGACGCGTCCTGCCAGCATGCGGTTACCGCCGGCGGCCGTCCCGTGACGAAGCCCGAAGACTACCTGCGATTGTTCCGCCGCGAAGGTGACCGGCCCCTGACTCTGATACGGCTTTCCGTAAGATTCGCCGTTGCGATATCCCTGGATGGTTCCGTCTTCGCGATACACAATCGCGACGTGCACCAGTTCCTCATCGGCCTCGGTTTCGGGGGTCCCCTGAAACGATTGCGTTCGCACAAAACTGTTGCTGCCCGCCATCCAGTGTTTCGGTTCTCGCTCGCCGAAGACAATCGCATCGAACAGATTCCCGGCGGTGTCCTGGACGCTGATCACTCCTCCTCCGCGCTGGTCGAGGTTGTCCAGTTTGACCCAGGCTTCCAGTGTTTTCGCGGTCAACGACATTGGCAAAGGAGACGTCGAGACATAGGCATCCCGGCCGTTGAGAATCAATTGTCCGTCTTCAAGTTTGGCCCCGCCGTGCAGTGTTCCATGCAGAGAACCAATCTCATCACGCAGGTTTTCATCGAACGTCCAGCGTGCGATCGGTTGAGGAATGTTTTCGATTTTCGTTCCCGCTTTCCGTGCGGCCAGAATCTGTTCGCGGACGGGAGCCAGCAACGCTTCGATCTGAGACTGTGTTCGTACCAGTTGTTGCTGGGAGGATCGGATCTGCTCCTCAATCTCTTCAGTGCGATAGGGGCGTTCGCCATGTCGGACTCCCGAGAGGGCAGACGCGAGACGGTAATACTCAGCCTGAGTGATGGGATCGAATTTATGATCGTGACAGCGGGCACAATTGACCGTGAGGCCGAGGAATGTCTGGCCGACAGTGCCGACGTAGTCTTCCATTTCGTCCTGTCGTACGACGGCCCGCATCGCGGCGGATTGCTGACTCTGCCCGACTTCGTCATAAGCGCCCGCGACGAGAAATCCGGTTGCGGTGATCGCGTTCGCATCATTCGGATGCAAGATGTCCCCCGCGAGTTGCAACCGTGTGAAACGATCGTACGGCATATCGTTATTGAGGGCATTGATCACCCAATCCCGATAGGGCCAGGCATTGTCGCGCAGTTTATCCCGCTCGAATCCCTGACTCTCTCCGAAGCGCGCCAGGTCGAGCCAGTGACGAGCCCAACGCTCGCCGTAATGTGGAGAGGATAAAAGACGATCCACCAGTTTTTCGTACGCATTGGGTGAGTCATCGGCGATGAACGCCTCGACCTCGTCCGTCGTGGGAGGTAATCCGACGAGGTCGAAAGAGAGTCGGCGAATCAGGGTACGACGATCCGCGCGGGGAGACGGTGACAAGCGATGTTTTTTCAGTTGTTTGCGCACAAAAGCATCGATGGGATGCGAGGTTGAGTCCGCAGATTGAACGTCTCGCAACGGTTGCAACGACCACCAGTCGTAACCGGCCCGAGAATCAGTGGTGAAAGCGAACGGATCGATGGGATCGGTTCCCCACTTCGCACCCGATTCGATCCATTTTTTGAAGAGCTGTTTTTCCTTCGCGGTGAGTGGATGCTTGGGAGGCATCTCGTCATTTGAGATCCGGTTCCAGAGATAGCTCTCGGTCAACTGTCCGGGAGAGATCACGCCCCCCGAATCTCCGCCGGCAAAGGCGGCTTTCTTTGAGGAAAGATTGAGGTTCCCTTCCGGTTCCCGGCTGGAATGACAGTCGAGACATTTCGATGTGATCAGTGGCGCAATTTGTTGATCGAAATCAACATCCGCTGCTTTGGCGTTCGAAATGAATGCCAAAGCGAGCGCGAAAGCGATCAAGTAATAGCTTAGTTTTGAATGTCGAGAATTCATGGAGCGACTTTGAGTGCATGAGAAACTACAACGTCCAGCCTTTGCGGTATTCCTTGTGAATCAACGACTGGGCTGACGGAGAGTTCGTCACTTTCAGGTGCGGAGCATCCCATTCGAGATCCTGTCCGCTGCGATAAGCGACCGTCCCCAGCAACACCGCTTCGGTCAGCGCTCCGGAGTAGTCGAAGTTGCAGGTCGTCGGTCCGCCGGTCTTGATCGCGTGAATCCATTCCTGATGGTGGCCGATGGAATTCGGAATCGTCTGTTCGGGAGGAGTAAAATCGACAAACTTCTCGGCAGGCAAGAGTGTGTGCTGACTGTAATTGGAGAGGATCATTCCTTTCTCGCCGATAAAGAGTTGGCCCGAACGAGGGTCGATCGCCTGGCCGTTTTTGTCTTTCAGCGTCTTCAGAATTTCTGGCTTCTTACCACCGTCGTACCAGGTGAGATGCACAGGGGGCATCTTGCCACGAGCGGGATAGTGATAGTCGGCGATGACATAGTCAGGGCAACTGACAGGATCGACGGCCGATCCTTTCGCGGAAATTTTTTCGGGAGCCCGCAGATCGAGAGCCCAATGAACCAGATCCATATAGTGACATCCGAAGTCACCCAGCCCACCGGTGCCGTAATCCCAGAAGTTTCGCCATTTGAACGGATGGACGTCGGCGGAATAAGGTCTTTCGGGAGCCGGTCCGAGCCAGAGATCCCAATCGACGTGTGCCGGTTTTTCAGCAGGCTTAAACACGCCCTGATTATAAACGGCTGGAACCCAGACGTGGACCCGCTTGATATCGCCGATTGCTCCCGACTGGACGAGTTCGACGACGCGTCGGTAATTGTCGCCAGCGTGAATCTGCGTCCCCATTTGTGTGACGAGATTGTTTTCTTTGGCGAGGTTGGCGAGGGTCCGTGCTTCGTAGACGGTGTGCGTCAGTGGCTTCTCGCAGTAGACATGTTTTTTCATCCGCAGGGCCATTGCGGCGGCAGGAGCGTGACAATGGTCGGGGGTTCCCACAATGACGGCGTCAATCTTGTCCGCCTCTTTTTCCAGCATCACGCGGAAGTCGCGGTATTTGCGGGCGTCGGGATAATCGTTACCGGTACTATCGAGGAAGTTCGAATCAATATCACACAACGCGACAATGTTCTCCGTGTCGCAACCCCGGATATTCGCCAGGGCGCGGTTCTTGGTGCCGACGGCGGCGAGATTCAATTTTTCGTTGGCCGAGCGACTGGCTTTGACTTGCCCGGGATTCACAAATAAAGCGGAAGCACTCAGGGCGGCGGAGGTCGAAAGAAAATCGCGACGTGTCTGTTGTTGGGGCATGGCAGGATTCCTGATCAGGGGAAATAGGCGTCAACGTGGGACGCTCGATAATCGGGGGCAGGGGAGGTCAAGCTGCAAATGCAAGAGAAACCTATGTTTGTTATCATCTGTTGTACTCCGACCGATCAACGATCACAAATATTTTTCCCGAAGGAATGACTGTGGAAACGCTGAATGCCGACGTTTTGTTCGCTCCCGAATCCGTTGAATTAAAATTTTTGCCGGAAGGCCCCATCGATCTGGGATCTGGTAAGTTCAGTTGGGTCGCCATCCAGCATGGAGCCGAATCAACGATCGGCTCGCTCAACGTGTATGATATGAATACCGAGACGAACGGATGTTTTCCGCTTGACGGTCGTCCCGGATTCGCACTCCCCACCGAACAGCCGGGGCAGTTTCTCGTCGGGCTCGAAAGGCGTGTGGAAATCTTCGACATTCGCGGCGGCAAGCCGGAGATCCTTTGCAATCAGGTCGATGCGGACGTTGAGAACACGATCATTAACGATGGCGTGGCCTGTTCTCAGGGAGTCATCTTCGGAACGAAGCATCTGGAGTTTTCCGAGAAAATCGCCGGCCTGTACTTTTTGCGCATGAGCGACCGGAAGTTGTTCCCGCTTCGTGGCGAGCAGATCTGCTCCAATGGGAAAGTGATTCTGGAGGACACGGCGGAAAAGATCACTTTTCTCGATATCGATACGCCGACGAAGACGGTCGTGAAATATGATCTGAATCCCCAGGCAGGCACACTCTCCGAACCGGAAGTCGTGCTGGATCTCAACGAAGTGGCTGCATTTCCGGACGGTATGGTGGGAACGGCTGACGGCAAGAATGTGGTCATCTCGTTTTACAATCCCGAGCCGGCGGAGTTCGGTGAAACCCGTTGTTATGCGCTCGACTCGCAAGAGTGCGAAATCGTCTGGCAGACCCCCAAATCTCCTCAAAACACCTGCCCGCTCCTGATGGAATGGGAAGGCCGGATTCAACTGGTGATCACAACGGCGGTCGAGCATATGTCGGCAGAACGACAAGCCGAATCGAGTCATGCCGGTTCATTGTTTCTCGCGAAGACTCCATTCGATGTTGCTCCCGCAACGACGCTCGTCCCGCTGGGATGATTCTCGAAATTTCCTCTCCCAATTTCTTGGCTTAACACTTATAATAATGTGTCCCACCTTATTATATAAAATCCCGCCTTCGTGCTGACATTTCTCAATATAACCAGGAGAGGAGCGACAAAGTGTCTTGCGCTCGCTGTCTTATTCTGTTGCTGATTGCCTTTTATGGTCTGTTCGCGTCAGTCTCAGTGGCTGAGGAGAAAACGGACAGGATCAGTCCGGAGCAAACTGAGTTTTTTGAGAAGAAAATCCGTCCCGTCTTTGCCAACAACTGTTACGGATGCCATGGCTCAGAAGAGCAGGAAGGAAGCTTGCGACTCGACAAATATGCCTTCGTGATGAAAGGGGGCGATACCGGTCCCGCAGTCGTGCCGGGCGACATCGAAAAAAGCGAAATCGTCGATGCGATCAAATACGATCCGACCGGTTATCAAATGCCGCCCGACGGCAAGTTGCCTCAGGAAGCCATCGACAACATCGTCGCCTGGATCAAAATGGGGGCTCCCTGGCCCGGAGCGGAGAAAGAAGCCGCGGAGGGCGGTCCTTCGAATGAATTCAACATTGAAGCACGATTGCAGCATTGGGCGTATCAGCCGATCAAGGAGTACACGCCTCCTGAAGTTAAACAACAGGATTGGGTAAAGACACCAGTCGACGCCTTCATTCTCGACAAGTTGCAAGACAAAGACTTGAGTCCTGCCAATCCTGCCGACAGGAGAACACTCTTACGACGGGTCACGTTTGATCTGACCGGTCTGCCGCCCACGCAACAGGAACTCGAAGCCTTTCTGGCCGATGATTCTCCCGACGCCTTTGCAAAAGTGGTCGATCGGTTACTGGACAATCCGGCTTACGGAGAACGCTGGGGACGACACTGGCTCGATCTGGTACGTTTTGCCGAGACTGCCGGTCACGAGTTCGATTACGAGATTCCGCACGCCTGGCGTTATCGCGATTATGTCATTCGGGCCTTCAACGACGATCTGCCTTACGATCAATTTCTCGTCGAGCACCTGGCGGGTGACCTGTTGGAAAATCCACGGTATCAGCCGGAAACCGGCAATAACGAATCGATCCTGGCGACCGGCTTCTATTGGTTCCCACAAGGGAAACACTCACCCGTCGATATTCGCAAAGAGGAATGCGATACCGTCGATAATCAGATTGATGTGATTGGTCGGGCGTTTCTGGGATCCTCGATCGCCTGTGCCCGCTGTCACGATCACAAGTTCGATCCAATTTCCACACGTGATTACTACGCGATGGCTGGCTTCTTGCAAAGCTCCCGTCGCGATACCGCCATCATCAATCCGCCGGAACAGATGGAAGAACTGGCGACCGAGTTACGAAAACTCAAACAGACAATCACGCCTCAACTGAAAGAAGTCACGCATCAACAACTTGCGGCAGCCATTAAGGCGTTCCCCGATCAACTTCTCACCGCATCGGCAGCATGGACGAAGCAGGCGGACGCGGAAGGCTGGCCGAGGTTTCTCACACAAACAGCCGCCAAAAACGAACATCACCCGCTTTACCTCTGGTCGCAACTTGGACACGTCAAAGATCCAGAAGCTTTCCGCCAACGGAAAGCACACTTCCAGCGACACTGGGAGGAACGCTTGAACGCATCCCGGCAAGAGGCGGCGGGCAGTGTCGTGTTCGCGGACTTTACCACGATCGATCAGGAAGGCTGGTTCCGGAGCGGTCCTGCATTTCGGGACGGAGTGACGAATCACGATACATTGACAGCCGGTAGTCCCGAGCGCCCCATCGAGCATCTTTGGGAAGCGGGCACAATCAATAGCGGTTTAAACGGCCCCGAATGGCAGGGATTCTTTCGCTCCCCCACCTTTGAAATCGAACGTGATTACATCTGGTATCGGGTGAAGCGGGTTGGCGGCAAACCGGCTCCCGGACGACGCCATAAGAACGGGCAAATCAATCTAATTGTCGATGGTTTTCAGCTGATTCAGAACCCGCTGTACGGGATGCTGTCGATCAATGTGCCGAACGACGGCCAGTGGCACTGGATGCGACAGGATGTCCGTAAATTTCCCGGACACCGAGCGTACATTGAATTTGCTGACGAAGATGATGGCACGCTGGTTGTCGATGAGATTCTGTTTTCCAATCAGGGGCCGGCTACGGATCCTCCAGACGCCTACCTGATGTCGCTCGTCAACCGGGAAGATGTGACGACTCCCGAACAGTTGGCCGCCGCCTACAAAGAGACGTTTAAAGTTGTGCTCTATGAATGGGCGACGCAGTCGCTGAACGACGAGCGGACCGACAACGACAAACTGAACTGGATCAACTGGCTGATCGAGACCGATCTGATTGAAAAAACGATGCAGGTCGCTCAACAACCGGAAACGCCGCTCGCCCGCGCCTTGCAGGCGATTTCCGCGTTGCGGAAACAGATTCCAGCACCGGCATACGCTCTCACCATCACCGAAGGGACGCCCGAAAACGAACATGTTCTGATTCGCGGACAACATACGAAAGAAGGAAACCTCGTTCCCCGTCGCTATCTCGAAGCGTTCGATCCGGGAGAACAGCCGCTTTCGACCGACTCCAGCGGACGATTGAAACTCGCGAAAAAATTCGCCTCACGCGAGAATCCTCTCACCGCCCGCGTGATCGTGAATCGCCTGTGGCATCATCATTTCGGCAAAGGGATCGTCTCAACAGTTGACGACTTCGGTCACATGGGCAAACCCCCTTCGCATCCTGAATTGCTCGACTGGTTGGCGACCGAACTGATGAATAACGGTTGGTCGCTGAAGCAGATGCACCGCGTGATGCTGCTCTCGAACACCTATCAAATGTCTTCGGACATCACCGACCCCGAAGCCGAACGCCTCGATCCCGAAAACAAATTGTTACATCGCATGAATCTGCAACGTCTCGAGGGAGAAGCGATACGTGATGCGATGCTCCAGATTTCAGGTCGCCTCAACACCGCCCAGTTTGGACCGAGCGTATTGCCTCACCTCACGCCGTTCATGGAAGGGCGCGGAAGACCCGCTTCCGGGCCGCTCGACGGGAACGGCCGACGCAGCATCTACATCAACGTCCGACGGAATTTTCTTCCGCCGATGTTTCTGGCGTTTGATTTTCCGACACCATTCACAACGATGGGCCGACGCTCGGTTTCCAACGTTCCCGCTCAGGCGCTGACATTGATGAATAACGAATTCGTCCTGCAACAGGCGAAACTCTGGTCGGATAAAGTCCTCCGGGAAATTCCACCGGCAGAAACCGATAGGCGGATTGCCTCACTGTACGAGTCTGCTTTGTCGAGAACTCCCAGCGAACAGGAACTGGCGGCAGCAGAAGCCTTTATTGAGGAGCAGTCAAACGAATACGGCGGCGAGAATCATCCCCAAGCCTGGGCTGATTTGTGCCACGTGATGTTCAATTTGAAAGAGTTTTACTACGTGCGATGAACTAGAAAAAAGTGACCAGCAACTGGAGATTGGCACTTATTACTTATACTGAAAATTTCACACTCAACACGGCGACGCCATGCATTGCGGAAACTTTCAACCACGACCACTCAATCGGCGGCAGATGCTGGCCCAGTCCTCCAGCGGACTCGGTGCGCTCGCGCTGGCGTCGCTGCTCAACGACTCCGCGTACGGACTCGCCGGTGAGGACATTGAAGGGCTCAAAGGGCTCCATCATCCGGCGAAAGCCAAGAACGTCATCTATCTCTACATGGATGGCGGGCCATCGCAGGTCGATACCTTCGATCCAAAGCCGTTATTGACCAAAGAAAACGGGCAACCCTTCAAAATGAAGGTGCAGCCGACACAGTTTGACGACATCGGAAACACCCTAGGCTCACCCTGGAAATTCAACAATTACGGTGAATCAGGAATCCCGATCAGCGATCTGTTTCCGCATGTGGCGACTATGGCGGACGAATTGTGCGTCATTCGTTCGATGACTTCCGAATTCCCCGAACACACGAACGCCAATTATTTCCTGCATTCGGGACACGGCTTGCAGGGACGTCCCAGTATGGGTTCGTGGGTGACGTACGGCCTCGGTTCCGAGTGCAAAGACCTGCCCGGCTTCATCGTACTGAACGGCGGGCTCATTCCACCGGGGGGGCTCGACTGTTTTCATAACGGATTTCTGCCGGCGACTTATCAGGGCTCGGTGTTCAAGAACGCCGCCGAACCGGTGGCTGACCTCAAACGCAGCGAAAAGACCAACTCCGCGCAATTACGTAAGTTGGATCTGATGCGCAAGCTTGACGGTATGACCGTCGCCAAAACCGGCAAACACGACGCACTCGAATCGGCGATCGCCAATTACGAACTGGCGTTCCAGATGCAGTCCGCCGTTCCGCTGGTGATGGACATCTCCTCCGAATCGAAAGAGACGCAGGAAATGTACGGCCTCAACACCGATACGAAGGGAACCGCCTCATTCGGTCGTCAATGTCTGGTCGCCCGCCGACTTGTCGAACGGGGAGTCCGGTTCATCGAACTGACATGTCCCGCCGTCGGCCACGACCGCTGGGATCAGCACAGCAATCTCAAGAAAGGTCATACCGATAATTGTATGGCCGTCGATCAACCGATCGCCGCGCTGCTGAAGGATCTCAAAGAACGCGGCCTGCTCGATGAAACACTCGTCATCTGGTCGGGAGAGTTCGGACGCACGCCGATGGCGCAAGGCACCAACGGACGCGATCATAACCCGTTCGGGTTTTCGTTATGGATGGCGGGAGGAGGGGTCAAGGGGGGCCATATCTTCGGAGCCACCGACGAATACGGATATTACGCCATCGAAAACAAGCTCGAGATCCACGACCTGCACGCCACGATGCTGTATCTGCTGGGGATCGATCACGAACGTCTTACTTACCGCTATTCGAGTCGCGATATGCGACTGACCGACGTCCACGGCCACGTGGTTCACGACATCATCACGTGAGAAGATGAGAGATTTCAGCCGTCAGCGGACAGCTAAAAATGGGCTACGGATTGACGCGGATCTGCAGACCGGGGTTCGACCCGCAAGAACTCCTTTTCTCCCGCTTCGCTTCAAGGTATGGTTGAAATGTTGTGTGGCCTGAACTGACCGACAACTTTTCAGACTGTTCCAACCTTTCACACATTTTAGACTTATCTACCCGAGGCCATTATGCGTTCGTTCTTCACATTGCTCTCATTCCTGCTTGTCTGTTCGTCCTCTCTCATCGCTGCCGAAAAACCGAACGTCGTCATTATCTTCACCGACGACCAGGGATTCGGCGACGTTGGCGTCTACGGTCAAACCAACTTCAAAACACCCAATCTCGACCGCATGGCCGCCGAGGGAATGAAGTTCACCGACTTCTACGTCGCTCAGGCGGTCTGTTCTGCCTCGCGGACCGGTTTGCTCACCGGTTGTTATCCAAATCGCGTCGGGATTCTCGGAGCGCTGGGGCCGCAGTCGAAACACGGCATCAACGCCGACGATATTCTGGTCTCCGAAGTTTGTAAGGCGCAGGGTTACTCGACGGCGATCTACGGCAAATGGCATCTCGGACATCACGAAAAGTTTCTCCCCTTGCAGCATGGTTTCGACGATTACTTCGGCCTCCCTTATTCGAACGATATGTGGCCTTTCCATCCGACTGCCGGCGATCGTTTTCCCGATCTACCGCTGATCGAGAAAAACGAGATTATCAATCCGAAAGTGACCGGCAAGGAACAGGCCCAGCTCACCACCTGGTACACCGAGCACGCCGTCGATTTCATCACCGCACACAAAGACGAGCCGTTTTTCGTCTACGTTCCGCATTCGATGCCTCACGTGCCGCTCTACGTCAGTGATAAATTCAAGGGGAAATCGAAACAGGGACTCTACGGCGATGTGATCATGGAGATCGACTGGTCGGTCGGCCAGATTCTCGACACACTCAAGAAGCTTAATCTCGATGAGAAAACCCTCGTCATCTTCACCTGCGATAACGGCCCCTGGTTGTCGTACGGCAATCACGCCGGTTCCGCGGGGCCGTTGCGTGAGGGGAAGGGGACCGCGTGGGACGGTGGACAGCGCGAGCCGTGCATCATGCGCTGGCCTGGGAAAATTCCCGCCGGAACCGTCTGCCAGGAAGTCGCTTCGACCATCGATATCCTGCCGACCGTGGCGCATCTGACCGGTTACGAACTCCCCGACGATTACATCATCGACGGTAAGAATATCTGGCCCTTAATGAGCGGTCAGCAAGGGGCGACCTCGCCGCACGACGCATTCTATTTCTATTGGGCCGCCGGACTGCACGCTGTCCGCAGCGGCGATTGGAAACTGCACTTGCCTCACAGTTATCGCTCGCTCGACGGTCCTCCCGGACGCGACGGCATTCCCTCGAAATATATTCAACGCAAAACCGATCTGGCGTTATTCAACCTCCGCGAAGATGTCGGCGAGCAATACAACGTCGCCGACCAGCATCCGGAAGTGGTCGAGAGGCTGATGAAGCACGTCGAAGCGGCACGCGAGGATTTGGGAGATTCGCAGGTGAAAGCGAGGGGTGAGAACGTCCGCCCGCCGGGTCGGGTGAAGTAGGAGTGGGGAGAGGAGTCGGGAAACAGGAGTCAGGATTCAGTTTTTGACGCCAAGTCGCGGGGAGGCAGAGCGTCGAGTGAAAAAAGAAAATTCAAGAACACTCATTCGCACTAATCAACACTAATAAAGATTAGTGCTCATTAGCGTCGATGAGTGTTCCTCTTCATTAAATTTCTTCGCGTTTTTGTGGCTATCAAAACAAATCTCACTTGTTCCAGTGTGCCTCGATGACTTTTTGAATCTCCGGGTAGTTGGCGTCAGTTTCATTGAGTTCTTGCCGTGTCTCGCGTAGTTGCCGTTTCATCTCGGCAATCGTCTTTTGATACGCGGGATCGTCGTACCGATTCTGCATCTCGTGTGGGTCGTGTTCTAGATCGTAGAATTCCCAGGCCGCCGGGGTGCGATCTTTGTCCGGCTGGTTTTCGTTGATGCCGTAGAAAAAGATCAGTTTGTAGCGCTCGCTACGGACGCCGAAATGAGCGGGGACCGCCAGCGAGTGGGCCAGATGCATCCAGTAACGGTAGTAGGTCACCTGTCGCCAGTTGTCGGGTTTGGGTTTTCCCTGTAGAGCAGAGGCAAAACTGCGGCCCTGCATGTAGTCAGGGGGTTTCACGCCTGCGAGTTCGAGGATCGTGGGGGCGAAGTCGGTATTATTGATGAGCCAGTCGTTGATCTGTCCCGGTTTGATCCCGTTCGGCCAATGCACGATGAACGGCATTCGCATCGCTTCTTCGTACATCCAGCGCTTATCCATCAGGTCGTGCTCGCCAAGGAAGAAGCCCTGATCGCCGGTGTAGAAGATGATGGTGTTGTCCAGCTCACCTGATTCTTTGAGGTAGTCCAGAATCCTTTTCACGTTATCATCGACCCCTTTGACGCAGCGCAGATAGCGTTTGAGATAATTCTGATAACACACTTCAACATACACGCGTTCTTCAAGATTCTCGGGAATACCGAGCCGTTTCCCCAGTTTCCAGGGAGCATGTTCTCTGAGTCCCAGTCCCGAACCGAAGCCCCGCGATCCGACCGAACCGTCCGGCGGATCGAACAGATTTGCAGGGGCGGGGATTTCGATCTCTTCCAGATAGTCGTCGTACCGCTCAGCGTTTTTGAACATATCATGCGGGGCTTTGAAGTGATGCATCAGAAAGAACGGCTTATCGGCATCGCGTACCGACTTCAGCCATTTGAGACTGATGTCCGTAATGGCATCACTCGAATGCATCCCTTCTTTTTTGATGACATTCTGAGGCCACGGCTTGTCTCCCTGAATGCGAAACGACGGATCATAGTATCTTCCCTGACCCGGCAGTACGCAGTAATAGTCGAAGGCAGCCGGTTCCTGTTTGAGATGCCATTTCCCGATCATGGCGGTTTGATACCCGGCCTCCTTCATTTCGTGGGCAAGAAACTGTCGTTTGGGGGGAATGTTTCCCCGCAGATCGAGGACGCCGTTCGTCTGAGAATACTGTCCGGTGATAATGCTGGCTCGGCTCGGCGTGCAAATTGAATTGTTGCAGAAGACCCGTTCGAAACGCATGCCGTTCCTGGCAAGCGTATCAATCGTTGGCGTCGGATTGAATGTGGACAAATGACCGCCGTAAGCTCCAATCGCCTGAGACGTATGATCGTCGGCCATGATGAAGAGAATGTTGGGACGTTGGTTCTTTTCCTCAGCGGTCGCGAGAATGGATGACCCAGCAACAATGAAAAACGCGATCGTGACGGCGAGCAGCGTGGAATGACGGCGCATGAGAGACCCTGTTCAAAACCTGATGTCTGTCTGGCAACTTATCGGAGAGTATTGAACGTTGCCAGAAATTAAGCTCTGGCTTTGTCATTTTCGACGATACGTGCGTTGGATTTTTCGCAGTTCCCACGCCGCCTTGAAGAAATCATAAAACTGGACTTTGGATCCGGCGACGTCTCTCCATTCCTGTAATGGGTATTCGTAGATGGTCTGAGCCAGTTGTTCCGGTGGGATTGTCTGTCCATAACGTGCGATGATCTCGACGTCAAAAATCCAGGACGTCAGAAACGGGTCGGTAAACTGTTCCGAAACGACGGGAATGTTTCGGAACAGTTTCGCTCCGCACTGCGTATCGTAGATCGCCAGGTTCAGAACCAGAGACGCTGCGGTGGCAAAGACACGTCCCGCGTAGTGACGGATTGCTCGTCGTTCGATCGTTCGTCCGAGCAAACGCACGCGCGAGCCGAACACCATATTCAGCTCCGGTTGCGTTTCCAGCCGATTTCGCAATAACGGGATCGCCTCCAGAGGCGTCGCGAGGTCGGCGTCCCAATAGCCGAAATAGGTGGGGTTCTCCTGCAAAGCCTGGAGAATGCCTTGCCTCACCGCTTCCGCTTTTCCCACATTCTGCTTCAGATCGAGGAGCTGACATCGATCCGGGTGGCGCTCGACAAAAGCACCCAGGACGTTGGCGGTTTGATCCTGGCTGCCGTCATTGACAAACACGAACCGGCACGTCGGATCCTGGTCTAGAAATTGCTCGAACTCGTCGGTCTGGAAGCGGTGTTCCTCGTTGTAACAGGGAACGATAATGGCACAGGATTCCATATTGGGGCTCTTCCCTGACGTCATGTTCGAGGAATCACAGTTGAGACATCTTCCGATCGATTCACAATCGATCGTGTAAGAATACTCGAAGAATTCTCGCTGTGTCGCCGGAAATCGACGAAAACCGACGTTTCGAGGCGGCTCGTGCGCGGAGTTTGAGAGTCTTCAGGGCACTCAACTTAGTAGCGAGTGCGACCGGCTATTCGGATTCTACCGAATAGGAAACTATTATCGGTTGGCTTGAGATCCTTAATCAATCCGCTTCAGGTGCAGTCTCTGTGGGCGAGATTCTTCGAAACACGGTGGCCAGAGAGTCGTGATAAGTTTGCTCCCACTCGGGACTTTCCTTCGCGGCATGCACCAGGTCGCTGTCGTTGGGAAGAAACAGAACCTCGATCTTGTTTTTCGCGACGAGCTGCTCCCAACCCGGTTGCGCATTATAGATTTGTCGGTATTCTTCGAGGGCTTCCCGGCCGTGGACATCGATCCGGTCGTCGAGCATAATCCGGAATCGTTGTTCGTTGTCCCAACCATGGTGGGTGAGGTAGCCTCCCCAGTTCGGCGAATGAAACACCCGCTCACCGTGATAATTTTCGAGAACGTATTGCGCCGCGGCTTCTGGAATCCTTCCCTCTTTGTGCTGAGCGTTGATGGGAAGCCAGGGGGAGACAGCCAACACTAAGACGGCAATGAGAAGACACAAGAGTGGAGAGCCGGAACCTCCCGGTGTTGCCAGGAGTCTGGAGACCTCGGGCGAGCCGTGTTTTCTGAGGTATTGTCCCACCGCTTGATAAATGGGAACTCCCGTCGCGAGTTCCGCCAGAACGGGGATTGCGACCACGATCCAGAGGGTCGTGTAGCGTGCACTGGTCAGACCAAAATGGAGCATTCCGATCGTCGTCAAAATCAGCACCAGACTGACGCGAATTCGACTCAACATCGCGAGAAACGGGAGCGCCAGCACCAGCGCTTCCAGAGAGCCCCAGCCCGTTGCTTTGAAGTTGGGGGGACGCCATTCGGTGGTGGTCTGTTCCTGCATGTAAGGATCAGTGGTGAGTTCGTAGGCCCAAGTATAGAGTTCCCAACCGTAGGGAGTCAGCAGCGTCGCCAGAAAGATAAACGGGCCCAGTATTACCCACCATTTGAGTCGAGAGCGGGATTGCTCTCTGACGACCGTTTCCTGGGAAAAAAACATGGAGCATGCTTCCGCCAGACAGGCGAGCGCCAGGATCAGGGCTCCCGCCAGAAATCCGCCGTGCATATTGGCCCACAAAGCGAAGATCGGAATCAACCAGAGCGTGACCTTCTTGCGAGAGGGATCTCGGTGGAAGATGTCAATGATCCAGCACGTCAGCGCGACACCGATAAAAGAATAGAAGTTCGGACGTGCCGTCATCGACGGAATGATGCCCACGAGAGCGAGCAGACACCAGATGAACGTCACCGGCCAAACAGTTCCCAGGTTCTGAATCCTCCGAAACAGGATTCGCAGGACCGCGGCGAAGATGAGAGAGGTAAAGACCGCCACGCCGGTCAAACCGGACCATTCGTAGGCCCAGCGAAGGGGGATATCTCCCAGCCATCCATAAGCAAGCCAGCGCGTTCCCTCAGTTCTCCAGCTCCAGACCTCTTCGTAGAGGAACCCCCCCTTTTCCCACATTAAGTCGGGAATCCGCAGATGCCAACCCAATCCCGGATCGTCCAGCATGCCGTTTCCTGAAAGCATGAGAATCAGCCACAGAAAGAAGCAAAACGCAAGATCGGGGACGCCGGGCTTAAACCGGAATCGTCTGGGGGTTGTCAGGGTATCATCATTCAAGAGTGTGACGCTTTCTTCCTCAATGTGAGGCACCACCGGAGAGAATTGTGTTATCGGCTGAAGATTTCTTCATTCCTGGTTTCGTCAGCCTAGCTTCTGGAAGGATGATTTCCAAAAAATCTCAATCGGTATCTTCCACTTTCGCGATTTCCGACCGCCAAAGGTGGGCTGGTAACAGATCGACAGCGTATCGGGGCTCCGTTCCTGTCCTCTCGTTTACAGTCGGTGGCTGAAATCGCGGGGGGCTGTCGTCTATGTGGCACAATCTGTACGATAAAGACTGCAAGCTCGTTTTGTTTCTGGCTACAGCAAAATAGAAATCTGACCATGTCCGATCTCATTAAGGAACCGGCCTCCGTCCTCATCTTCGGTGCCTCTGGAGACCTCACCGCCCGCAAGTTGATGCCGGCGTTGTTTCAACTCTCTCGCGATGACTTCCTGCCCCCCAAATGCCCGATCATCGGCGTCGCCCGACGGACCAAGTCGGACCAGCAGTTTCGTGACGAAATGCGTGAGGCGGTCGATGAATTCTCGCGAACCGATCATATTACCGACGACGAATGGAAGGCGTTTGCGTCGCGATTGTATTATGTGGAAACCGACATTACGGAACAGCAGGATTACGATGATCTGAAAGCCCGGGTTCGCGAGATCGAACAGCAGGCTGACATCGAACCGAATCGCGTGGTTTATATGGCGACGTCTCCGAATCTGTTTCTCCCCGCCATCGAGAATATGGCGTCGGAGGGGATGATCCCCGGTCGCGACGATGAGAACTGGTTGCGGGTGGTGTTCGAGAAACCGTTTGGTACCGATCTGGAGTCAGCGAAGGACCTCACTTACCAACTCAGCGGGAAGTTGTCTGAAGATCAGATTTACCGTATCGATCACTACCTTGGTAAAGAGACGGTTCAGAATATCCTGTTGTTTCGTTGCGGGAACGCGATCTTCGAACCGCTCCTGAATCGGAATCACGTCGATCATATTCAGATCACGATGGCCGAGGATCAGGGGATGGAACGTGGACGTGGGGCATTGTATGACTCGTCGGGAGCATTGCGGGATGTGATGCAGAATCACGTGTTGCAGTTGTTATGTCTGATTGCCATGGAGCCGCCGGCACTCTTCCGGGCCAACGATATCCGCGATGAGAAACTGAAAGTGCTCCAGGCGCTCAGACCGGCCACCGACAATATCGATGAATGGGCCTGTCGCGGGCAATATGGTGCGGGAAGTCACAACGGAGAACCGACCTTGCCGTTCCGCGAAGAGGATCGCGTCGATCCGGATTCCAACACCGAGACCTTCGTTGCTATGAAAGTGAATGTGGATAACTGGCGGTGGGCCGGGGTTCCATTCTATCTGCGAACCGGTAAGCGATTACCTCAACGTGTCACCGAGATCGCCGTCCAGTTCAAACATCCGCCGCTTAATCTGTTTACGACGGTTGAATGTGAAGGCGACATGTGCCAGATGGTCGAAGCGCAGCCCAACACGCTCATCTTCCGCATTCAGCCGAAGGAATCGATTTCGCTACGTGTCTGTACGAAGCGTCCCGGCATGCAGTATCAGATACATCCGGTCATGATGGATTTTGAGTACGATGAATCGTTTGACTTCGATTTACCGGAAGCCTACGAGCGTTTGCTCCTCGATGTCTTGCGGGGTGATTCGACGTTGTTTACCCGTAGCGACGAGTTGGAAGCGGCGTGGCAATTCGTGACACCGGTTCTCAAACATTGGCAGAAATCAGGTGAAGCTCCCCCTCTCTACGAAGGAGGAACCTGGGGGCTCGCAGCGGCGATGGACTTGATGAAAAACGACGGTCGAGCGTGGCGCGTTCCGTCCCCTCCACGGTGAAATCAAGTCTCATCGGAATCGCCCGATGATTTATGTTTTGCGGCGACTCGATGTTCGACCCGACCCACCACCATGAGGGTAAGAAGCGAAAACAAAGCCGTCCCCCCCGCCAGGATGTACTCTTCCACGGCGGTAGCAATTCCGATGCCGGTGGTCAGGAATATGGAGGCGGCGGTGGTTAACCCTTCAACGCCTTTGTCTTTCTCGTGAAGAATGGTCCCGGCTCCGAGAAAACTGATCCCCACGACAATCGCCTGCACCAACCTCAAGGGATCACTTTCGACCAAATCGCTGCCTTGTTGTTCGTAACTGTCGATAATGGCAGCTCCGATAATCATTAAGAGCGCGGCACCCGCGCTCACAAAAATATGAGTGCGCAAGCCGGCTGGTTTCTTTTGAAATTCGCGTTCGAGACCGACCAAGCCTCCCAATGCTCCCGCCATAAAAATCAACATGAGATGGTGGAATTCGGTCGACCAGTTCATCGCGGCACGTCCTCTCCTGAATTCGGCATTCGATCGGTTCGTGAACCTATCTTAACAAATTGAATGCTGACTCGCAGAGAGGCATTAAGCCAGCCTGGAGTTCCAGGCATTACCGTGCGGATATTCGTAATCGGCGATCGACGTGGTCTTCATTGTGATGCTGTAACCCGGTTCCGTAGGCGGCATGTAACAACCGTCTTTCATGATCACGGGGGTGACGAAGTGTTCGTGAAGATGGTCGGCGTATTCGGTGAGTCGATCGGTTAACGAGCCGCTGACGCAGATGAAATCAAACATGGAGAGATGTTGGACATATTCGCACAGTCCTACGCCTCCCGCATGCGGGCAGACGGGAATTTCAAAACGAGCCGCCATCAGATAAACCGCCAGGATTTCATTCACTCCGCCGAGTCGGCAACTGTCGATCTGGCAAATCTGCATCCCTCCCGCCTGCATGAACTGCTTGAACATCACGCGGTTCGCGCAATGTTCCCCGGTCGCCACTTTGATCGGGGAGACCGCTTTCGCGATCGCCGCATGGCCGAGGACATCATCGGGACTGGTTGGCTCCTCGATGAACCACGGCTTGAACTCGGCGAGCTGTTTCATCCATTCAATCGCCTGCGGCACGTCCCAAACCTGATTGGCGTCCATCATGATGCGGGCGTCGGGGCCGACTTCCTCGCGGATGATTCGCGCTCGGCGAATGTCGTCTTCGAGATCGCGACCCACCTTGATTTTGAAAACAGTCCAACCGCGTTCTTTCAGAGATCGACACAGCGAACGAAGTTGTTCGTCCGAGTAACCGAGCCAGCCGGCGGAGGTGGTGTAAGACGGATAGCCGTGCTTTTGAAGATACTCGACGCGGTCGGCTTTGGTTGGCTCCGCTCGTTCGAGGATCGTGATGGCCTGCTCGCGAGTCAATGCATCGGTGATGTAGCGGAAGTCGATGCAGTTGACCAGCTCTTCCGGCGTCATGTCGGCGAGTAACTTCCACAGTGGCTTGCCTTCGACTTTGGCATAGAGATCCCAGACGGCATTGACGACCGCTGCCGTCGCCAGATGAATGACCCCTTTTTCGGGACCGACCCAGCGGAGTTGACTGTCGCCGGTGATCATTCGCCAGAATCCGGCCATGTCAGCCGTGAATTCCTCCAGTGTTTTTCCAACCACGAGCGGAGCGAGCGCATTGCAGGCGGCGACACACAATTCGTTCCCGCGACCGATGGTGAAGGTGATGCCGTGTCCTTCGAGACCTTCCACATCGGTTTCGAGAGTCACATAGGCTGCCGAGTAATCCGGATCGGGATTCATGGCGTCGGAGCCGTGCAGTTCCTGAGATGTGGGGAAGCGGACGTCTTTGGCAATCAGATTGGTGATGGTGGGCATGGTGTGTGTGTCTGTCGGAAGGCGCGGGTCTGTGTGAGGTGCGAGACCGACTATTAGAACGAGATTGGATCTCAGGTTCCAACTGTCGGCGTAATCAGAGTTTAAGATACCTGCGAAATTGCTGGGCTATGTTAGTTTTTGAGATTGAAAACCAATCGAAATATGGCTGGACTTTGAAGGTCACTGAGAGAATGGGGGTTGTAAGTTATTATTTCAGAAGGGATTATCTCAAAATTTCAGTCGTCATGATTATCACAATCATATTCCATGGCGTTCAAAATGGCTCTCTCTCAGAGACCCTGTTTCATTCTCCCCTGAAAATGAGGTATAAAGGAGTATGGCCTTGGG